>CAZHFK010000026.1:0-2553 GCA_964531215.1 uncultured Gammaproteobacteria bacterium
CTGATTTACTTGACTTGGTAGAAAACGAAGACAAGAAGCACTATGATTTTTTGGTGGAAAGTGTTACAAACAACTAACCCCACCCACCCCCCTTTGATTTTGTAGCCCCGCAAAAAAATCGGCCCCGTTATTCAGCGGGATAAACTTCGCGGAAGTGGGCGAAAACGCATCTCATTATTCTGGATTTTTTTGCAAAAAGTTCCATCCAAAGCCGGGCAGGCGGATTTTGTTCAGAATACGGAGCAATAAAACAAAAAACTATCCACTAGGATAGTTTTTGTTATTATAAATATTATAATTTTTGATTAGACTTACAAAAGACTCTGTCCGGTCATTTCTTTGGGAATCTTTAAACCTGAAATTTTTAATATTGTTGGCGCAATATCAGCCAAAATACCGATTGGCGAGATTAAGGAAATATCGTTATTAATAATATCGGGATTTGGCTGGCCAGCTAATTTATTATTCATAGCCAAAAAGGGAACAGGATAAACATTATGTTCTTTGTCAATTGCACCGGTAATCGGATTAATTAATTCTTCTGAATTACCATGATCACCCACTATAAAAATACTGCCTCCCTTTTTCAAAATTACCGGAATTATCTTAGCCAAACATTTATCAACCGTTTCAATCGCTTCAATCGTAGCTTTTAAATTGCCGGTATGCCCGACCATGTCGGGATTGGCATAATTTATAACCATAAAATCATATTGATCACTTTTTAAAGCTTTTAAAATTTCCCGGGTTACTGGTTCGGCTGACATTTTGGGTTTTTGATCATAAGTTGAGACATCAGGTGAGGGGATTAATATCCGTTTTTCATTGGCAAAGCTTTTTTCAGTCATGCCGTTTAAAAAGAAAGTAACATGAGCATATTTTTCTGTTTCGGCAATATGCAGTTGTTTTAAATTTAAATCACTGAATATTTTAGCCAAAGGATTTTTTATTATTTCAAGAGAGAAAAGCACTTTGACCGGAAAATCTTTATCATATTCAGTAAAAGTAATCATTTCCAGTTTTTTAAATTTAACTGTTTCAAATTTATCAAATTCGGGATCTGTAATAGTTTGAGTTAATTGTTTGGCTCTGTCAGCGCGAAAATTAAAAAATATAATTATATCATCATCATTAACGGTGGCAATAGGCTGCTCTTTTTTATCAACAAAAACATGGGGTTCTATTTCTTCGTCATAAATTTTCTTTTTATATGATTCCTTAATCGCTTTTAACGGATCTTTATGAGTTTTTTCGGCTTCACCTTTAATAATCGCGTTATAAGCTTTGGCTGTCCGATCCCAGTTTTTATTTCTATCCATAGCATAAAATCTTCCTGACATACTGGCAATTCCGCCAATTTTATTTTGTTTAACAAGTTTTATGGTATCTTCCATGAAGATTTTGCCGACATCTTTGGCAGTATCACGGCCGTCAGTAAATAAATGTAAATAAGTTTTGTCATTTATTTTTTTTTCGCTGACAAAAGAAATTAAAGCTTGCAAATGCTCTTGGCTGGCATGAACTCCGCCATTGCCGATTAATCCCATAATATGTAATTTACCTTTGCCTTTTTTTATTTTTTTAGCGGCTTCCAATAAATCCGATGATTTAAAAAATTCACCGGTTGAAATAGACCGGTTGATCCTTGGTAGGCTTTGATATTTTAAAATACCAGAACCGATTGAAATATGTCCGACTTCTGAATTACCGACCTCGCCTTGCGGTAACCCGACATTTAAGCCGGAAGCTTCCAATAAATTTAAAGGGTATTCTTTTACCAATGAATCAAAAAAAGGTTTTTTAGCTAAACTAATCGCATTGGCATCATTGGCCGGGGCAATCCCAAAACCATCCAGGACAATCAAAACAATTGGTTTGAATTTTAAAGCCATAAATAAATTTATCTATTATTTTTTAAAATCATTAAAAATTTCATCAAGTTTATCCTCTGTTTCATTAATGTCACGCATTATCTGTTTCTTTTTATACTCATCTCCTTCTTTTTGATAATCAACAATCAGCATATTATAATCATAAATAATATCGGTTACTTCTGGTAAAATTTTGGCTTTAAGATCAGGATCGGTAATTTTGTATTGCTTGAAAAAATATTCAATTGTCTTTTGTTTTAAATCCATATTTAATTAATTGGTTTGAATTATCTACATTATACTATTTTTAAACTAAAAAGTGAATAAACCTATTGACAAAAGTTGAGTTGTTCTTTCTAGTATGTTATAATACCAACGTCTTAATAAAATAAAACAATGATTATTTGAAACAAAATATTAATCCAAGAGAAGAATAATCTTTTTTAAGCTTCTCTTTTTAAATTAAATTAACTTATGGCTACCAACAAAGAACAATTAACTATTAAGGATAAAGATAGGGACAAGGATATTATTCTTTTTGTCGGTCGGATTAACAATGATCATGTTGCCAGCGCCAGGGATTTAGAAGAATTATTAGATCGTAAATTAAAAATCGGCTTAATTACAACGCAAAATAAAAAAATTTCCTCTGAAATGGAGAAAAAAATAGATATTTTAATTC
>CAZHFK010000026.1:2563-16020 GCA_964531215.1 uncultured Gammaproteobacteria bacterium
TTATAAAATATCGGGATAAAGTTTTAGCTGGAATAGCTAAACCGGAATTTAGCATAGAATTATTAACAAGAGTAGCTCCTTTTTTTCCTTATTTACGTTTATCAAGAAATCGTTCATTAAGAATTTCAAACGATAAACTGGAAATGAGAAAAACTTTTAGAAAATATTATCCTAAAATTTCGCCCAAATTCATTTATGTTAAAAAATACTCAGAAGCAATTATTAAACAAATAATTAAAGAGATAGGTTTTCCTTGCGTCATAAAACCCACCAATTTATCTGGCAGCAAATTAATTATTAATTGTTTTTATAAAGAAGAACTGGAAAAGAATTTAAAAGATGCCATGAAAAAAATAAATTCTTTGGTTAAAAAAGCCAGCGTAGTAACTACCCCTAAAATTATTGTTGAAGAATTTATGGAAGGTCAGATGTATTCAATTGATGCTTATGTTAATACTTACGGTAAAATGTATTATACTCCGATTATTGAGATAAAAACCGGTAAAGACGCCGGCTATGACGATTTATTTATGTACACTCAAATAGCGCCTTCAATTTTAAGCAAAGAAGAAGAAGAAAAGGCCCAAGACGTTGTCAGTAAAGGTACACATGCCATAGGTTTAAAATCCAGTACCGTTCATTGCGAATTAATGAAGACCTCTAAAGGCTGGAAAATTATTGAATTAGCCGGTCGGCCGGGCGGGTTTAGGGATGAAATATTTTATCATGCTTTTGGTTTTAAACATCATTTGAATGATTTATTAATTCATATTGGGAATAAACCGATTATAAAAAAGAAAGCCAAAAAACATGTTGTTTTTATGAAATTTTGGCCCCATAAACCCGGTAAAATATTTGCGATTAAGGGTTTAAAAAAGGCTAAAGAATTAAAATCATTGGTTAAATTCAGACAAAATAAAAAAGTCGGGGATTATGCCGGCAGGTCCAAACACGGTCATTTATCGGTTGTCGGATTTACCTTGGCAACAAAAACACGAGCCGATTTATTGGGTGATATTAGAAAATTGGAAAAATGGATTAAAATTGAAACAGTCAAAAGAAACGGTAAAGTCAAAAAGCCAAAAAAGAAAATTTAAATAAAAACTACTCCATAAAAAAGGAGTAGTTTTACTTTTTGAAAATATTTGCTAAACTTATAAAAATAAAAAAATAATTCAAATTAATGAAAAAAATAATAATTATTTCCAGTTTAGTAATAATTTTTAGCTTAGCTTTAACGGCTTGTAACCAATTTGCTGATTTAAGCGAACAAGATATTAATATTGCCCAAAATCAAGTTGCTAATTATTTTAATTACCAAATTAGCCAAGATGAATATACCAAAATTGCTCGTTCAGCCAATAATGATCTTTATTATTATGCGGCTGATGGTAAAAGGTATATTTTTCCAAATTTAACAATTTTTGAATCATGGTTTAATGATTATGATATTAATAATTTTGAAATCCATGATTTACAAACCTTATATCAAACTCCTTTAGGCGGCAATGTGACCTTGAGGCCCGGCACTTTAATGATGACCGAAACCGATCCCAATATTTATTTGATTACCGGTAATGGCAATATGAAAGTATTTGAAAATTTAGAATTACTCAAAGAACTTTATGGCTCTGACTATGAAGCTTTAATCGTGACTATCCCCAATTTTTATTTTACCAATTACAAAAAAGACGGTACAATTACCAAACTAGAAGACTTTCCTCAGATTTCGGATAATTTAACTATTGATCAAGATAAAGGATTTAAATAATATGAAAAAATTTTTTTTCATAATAATTAATTTGGCATTATTAACGCTTATAGCAGTAGCTGTTTTTTATTTAATTACTCAAAGAACTGAAATTTTCGCCGAATCGAATAATTATAATTTAAATAAAAAATTAGATGTCACGATTGAAGAAAAAGTAAAAGAACCGCCCAGGATCAAGCCGGAAGAAATTAAAGTAAAAGCCATTTACTTGACATCCAATTCAGCTGCCAGCAGTAAAACAATTGATAAATTTATTGATTTTATAAAAAATACAGAGCTTAACGCAGTGGTAATTGACATTAAAGATTATTCGGGCAAATTATCTTATGATTCGCAAATTGAAATAGTCAATCAATTAGAAAACGATCACGATTTGATTAAAAATTTACCCGGTTTAATTCAAAAACTCCATGATAATAATATTTATGTAATTGCCAGGCAAACTGTTTTTCAAGATCCTGAATTATCAGCTAAAAAACCGGATTGGGCTGTTAAAAATAAAATTACTGGCGGACTTTGGTATGATTATAAAGGTTTAACCTGGACCGATCCAACTCAGCAGGCAGTTTGGGATTATAATTTACAAATAGCCAAAGAAGCGATTGATTTGGGTTTTGATGAAATAAATTTTGATTATATTCGTTTTCCATCAGACGGTCCCATGAAACAAATGGCTTTTAACAATATGAAAGATAGAACAAAAGCTGAAGTTATGGCCGATTTTTACAAATTTTTACATAATAATCTTAAAGATGAACCGGCTTATCTGTCAGGTGATTTATTTGGTTTAACTACTGAAAGGGATGATGACATGAATATTGGCCAGCAACTTGAAGACGCCGCTCTTTATTTTGATTATGTTTGTCCTATGGTTTATCCTTCACATTATCCTAGCGGTTATCTGAATTTATCAAATCCGGCAGCTAATCCTTATGAAGTAATCACTCAAGCCATGAAAAAAGGAGTAGCATCTATTCAGCCATTAACTGAAGAAATTATTGAAACCGAGGAAGGCGAAAATGGAGAAATAATTGAACACAAAACCATTAAGGTAACTGAATATAAAGCAAAATTAAGACCTTGGCTGCAGGCTTTTAATATTGGAGCCGTTTATACTCCTAGCATGATTGATGCGCAAATTCAAGCGTCTGAGGAAAACGGCGGTTTTGGCTATTTATTATGGAATGCCCGTAATGTTTATAATTATGCACCAAGTGATTAAATATTAATTAAGAAATATTAAATTCTAAACAAATTTTAATTTTTAAATCATAAATTTAAAACTAAAATTTTAAAAATTTGTTTAGATATTCAAATTTAAAATATTATGCAATATAATGATTTTTTAAAAAAGAATGGATTATGGCTAATGGTTTTGGCAATTTTTTTGTTGTCTATTGCACCTTGGCTATTTATTCCGTTAATTATAATTATATTAATTTTTCATAAACCAATTTTACAATTAATTAATAAATTTAAAAATATGGAAGGAAAAACAATTGATTATTCTCAATTAACACCCCAAGGTCTTAAGGGTATAAGAAATATCGTTATAGCTGTTATTGTTGTTGTATTTATAATTATTCTTTTATTTAAAATGATTATCATTATCCCGGCCGGTCAAACAGGCGTCTATCATTTATTCGGTAAAGTTAAAGATAAAGAATTATCTTCAGGCATCCATTTGATTAATCCTTTGGCTGAGGTTGAAAAAATGGGTATTCGTACAGAACAATATACAATGTCACTAGTGGCTCAAGAAGGGGAAAAAATCGGTGATGATTCTATTAATGCATTAACCAAAGAAGGATTAAAGGTAACTTTAGACTTGTCAGTTTTGTATCATTTAATAGAAGATGAGGCTTCAAATGTTTATAAAAATATCGGTTTAGCTTATCCGGGAAAAATTATCCGCCCAGAAGTTCGGAACGCAATCAGAGAAATTATTGCTTTATATGAAGCCAAAGATATTTATTCAGAAAAAAGAGAAGAGGCAGCCAGTAAAATATTGGAAATGCTAAAAAATAATATTGAACCAAGAGGTATTGCCATTGAAACCGTTTTGTTACGAAATGTAAAATTACCGCCTTTATTAACAACGTCCATAGAAGAAAAATTAACAGCTGAACAAGAAGCGGAAAAATATAATTTTATCCTGCAAAAAGAAGAAAAAGAAGCTGAACGTAAAAGAATTGAAGCCCGAGGTCAAAGAGACGCCCAGCAAATCATTAATCAAGGTTTAACCAATCAATATTTACAGTATCTGTACATCCGCGAACTTAAAGATCGCGAAGGTACCATTTATGTACCATATGACCTGCCTCTCTTCCGCGGCTTATAAATTACGCTTTGTCATGCTGAGGCGCTCGAAGCATGGCAAAATCTAACCTCTATAACTTATGCAAAAACTCCAAGGCCTGCTTTTTGACGGTCTAAAAATGGAAGAAGAGTTTATTACATTTTATCTGAAAGTTATTAAGGACGAAGGCTTTTTGCAGTATTTTGCTGATCAGGAGAAAGCTAAAAAGCTTTTACAAACTTTGATTGATGAAAGTAAATGGCATAAAAAAACATTGGAAGAAATAATTAATACTTTTTAAACCTATGACTGATGTTGAAAATATTAAAGATATCTTAAATGATGCTTTAGCTAAAGAAAAAATGGCCGAGCAAAATTGCCAAGAGTTACTTAAAGAATTGGAAGTTAATGGTTTTCATGATCAGATTGAAAAAATTAAAAATGACGAGATTCATCACCAGAAGATGATTAAGGAACTAAAAACATTATTGAATAAATAAAACAGCCCCAGTAAAAATTTTGCTGGGGGGTTTTTATCTTCATTGACAAAACGATAAAAATCTGTTAGGATATTAAATAGGCAATTTAAATATATAATAGGTTTGTTGTTTACAGAAAATCCAAAGGGATAAACTCAAGGAATAAGGAGGAAAAAGGATGAAAAAACTAACAGTTTTGATAATCTTCATATGCTTGTTAAGTTTAACGGGCATAAGTGCCGATCAAGAATCTTCTCTAAATGCTCAAACTATTCAATGTGATCCAGCAAATGAATTATGTCTTGCCGATGGGTGCGAGTGGATGGGGGAAGTAAGCAAAGAAGGGCATTTCACTTTTTATCCCGGAGGCTATTACTGCCCAGGGAAAATTAAACCGCAAAACATCACGATCAACGGATTTCCATTAATTGAATTTACGGTTATCAGAAACGGCGATACCCTAGCAATAAAGAGCAAAAACTAAAAACAAACAATCCAATGATTGATCCTCGACACCACAGTATCGGGGATTTTTTATTTGATTAAAACGAAAAAAATTGATAAATTAATACTATTAATAACTTGATATTAGTATATTTGTAATTGATTAGTAAATTCGCTTTCAATGGCAAAACTCACCCCCATGTTAAAGCAATATCATAAAATCAAGGATGAAAACAAAGATTCCATTCTGTTTTTTCGTTTGGGCGATTTTTATGAGATGTTTGGCAAAGATGCTCTTAAGGCTTCAAAAATTCTCAATATAACTTTAACGGCCAGAAATAAAGGCACAGCCAATGAAACTCCAATGTGCGGCATACCTTATCATGCAGCTGAAAGTTATATTGCCAAATTAACCAAAGCCGGTGAAAAAGTAGCGATTTGCGAACAAGTCACGTCACCTGACGGCCAAGGTATTGTTAAAAGAGAAGTAATTCGCATTATTACACCAGGCACAACCTTGGATACTAATCTTTTAAATAATAATCAAAATAATTTTTTAGTCTCAATTGCTTATAAAGATAATCAATGGGGGCTGGGCTTTGTTGATTTAACTACCGGTGAATATCGTTTAGCTGAATTAAATAAACTTGATGATTTATTAAATGAATTAAATAGGATCACTCCTTCAGAAATTATTATCACACCGGATTTAAATGAAAACCTGGAATTAAAAACCAAGTTGGAACAAATTGCCAAGCTGAATGTTTTTTATCCTTCTTTATTTGAATCTGCAACAGAAACAATTAAAAATCATTTTAAAATCAAAAGTCTGCAAAGTCTAGGAGTTCAGGGATATGAAAGCGGTATTGAAGCGGCCGGTAATCTTTTAAATTATTTAAAAGATACACAAAAAACTTCTTTGGAACATATTAATAAACTTAGTTTATACAATATCTCGGATTACATGATTTTGGATGAAGCAACTATCCGCAATTTGGAGCTTTTATATACTTATCAGTTTTTTGAAGAAAAAGGTTCTTTGCTAAGTATTATTGATCAGACACAAACCGGCATGGGCGGAAGATTATTACGTAACTGGCTTTTGCATCCTTTAATTAAGCTGGATAAAATTCAGCAAAGACTTGATGCTGTAGAAGAATTTTATAATAATCTTGATTTGCGGGAAAACCTCAAAAAAGAACTAAAAAATATTGCTGATATTGAAAGATTAATCGGTCGTTTGGGCTGTAACAGGGCTAATGCTCGCGATTTATTAAATTTAAAAAACAGCTTGCAGGTTTTACCGCAAATAAAAAAAATTTTAAAATCTTGCCAAGCCAAATTATTAAAAAAATCAATAAAAAATTTAAACGAACATCAAGATTTGGTAAAATTAATTGATCAGGCAATTTGTGAAGCCCCGCCTTTGTTAATTACTGACGGAGGCATGATTGCCGAGGGATACAATCAAGAGCTGGATGAATTACGCAAAATATCAACTTCAGGCAAGGACTGGATTAAAGAATTACAGCAAAAAGAAGTAAAACGTACCGGCATTTCTTCACTTAAAGTTAAATTTAACAAAATTTTCGGTTATTATATTGAAGTTTCCAATACCAATTTAAACCAAGTACCAACAGATTATACCCGCAAACAAACTTTGGTTAATGCCGAACGGTTTGTGACGCCTGAATTAAAAGAATATGAAACCAAAGTTTTAGGCGCTGACGAAAAGATTAAAGAACTGGAACAAAAATTATTCTGGCAAATTCGCGATCAAGTTGCCCAAGAATTTGCAACAATTCAGCAAACAGCTATAATCATTGCCCAGCTTGATGCCTTATTATCATTTGCCAATCTGGCTTTATTAAATAATTACACTAAACCGGAAATAAATAATGGCGAAGTAATTGAAATTAAAAACGGCCGACATCCGGTCATTGAACAACTACAAACAGAGGAATCTTATGTACCCAATGACGGTTTATTTAATCAAAACGACCACCAGTTAATTTTACTGACCGGCCCCAATATGAGCGGTAAATCAAGTTATTTACGTCAAACAGCTCTAATTATACTCTTAGCGCAAATCGGCTCATTTGTGTCTGCTCAAAGAGCTCAAATAGGTATTACTGACAGAATATTTACCCGTGTCGGCGCTTCTGATAACCTAATTCGCGGGCAATCAACATTTATGGTAGAAATGCAAGAAGCTGCCAATATTTTAAATAATGCGACTGCCAAAAGCTTGATTATTCTGGATGAATTGGGCCGGGGGACTTCTACTTTTGACGGTGTTTCTATTGCCTGGGCAATTGTAGAATATATTTATAAAAATATTAAAGCCAAAACTTTATTTGCCACCCATTATCATGAATTAATTAATATGGTGGAAAAACTTGACAAAGCCCGTAATTATTCTGTCAGTGTCAAAGAAACAGAAAACGGCGTAATTTTTTTACGTAAAATAATCGCCGGCGGTATTGATAAATCTTATGGTATTGAAGTAGCCAAACTGGCCGGTTTACCCAAACCTTTAACTGACCGGGCTTACCAAATATTAGATGAACTAGAAAACGAGCTACATATATCTAAAGATAATGGCAAAAAATCTGCCGAAGCTGTCACCCAGAGGCTCTCGAAGGGTAAAGCTGAGGCAAATTTCATCATAAACGAATTAGACAAAATAGATCCAGATCAGTTGACACCCATAGAAGCATTACAAAAAATAAAAGAATTAAAGGAAAAATTCAAATAAACCGCGTAAATAAAATCAAACTTAACGCCGACTAAAGTCGGCTATAAAATAAATTATGATCAAAAAACTAGATAAAGATTTAATTAATAAAATAGCTGCCGGTGAAGTTGTTGAACGGCCGGCTTCTGTAGTTAAAGAATTAATGGAAAATTCTATTGATGCTCAAGCTAATCAAATTGTTTTAGAAATTAAAAATGGCGGGATTGATTTAATTTCTTTGCAGGATAACGGACTTGGTATGACCAAAGAAGATGCTCAATTGGCAATTGAACGCCATGCCACTTCCAAAATATCATCAATTGACGATCTTTTTAATATCCAAACTTTGGGTTTTCGCGGTGAAGCCTTGGCTAGCATTTCTTCGGTTTCCCGGTTTAGCCTGGAAACCAAAAGCCAAAATTCAAATGAAGGAACAAAATTACAAATCATTAATGGCGAGTTAAATATTGAATCATGCGGCTGTCCTGATGGTACCAAAATTATTATCAAAGAATTATTTTATAATGTTCCGGCTCGTCAAAAATTTTTAAAATCAACCACTACCGAATATAATCATATTTTGGAAATATTTACCAATTTTGCTTTAATTAATCCCCAAATCGGTTTTAAATTAATTCATAATAATAAATTGATTTTAAATTTTACTGCCAGTCAAGATTGGCTGACCAGGATAAAACAAGTACTGGGAACTGATATAGCCAATAATTTAATTGCTATAAATAGTAAAGGTACAATTAATTTAAAAGGGTATGTGGGTAAACCACAAACTAGCCGTAATAATCGCAAAGCACAATTTATATTTATTAATAATCGGGCAGTGACCGATTTTATTATTGCCAAAGCGGTTAAAGAAGGTTATGGCAGTTTAATACCCCGGGAACTTTATCCGACTTTTATTTTAAATATTAATTTACCGACTGAATTGGTTGATGTTAATGTTCATCCGCGTAAAGCCGAGGTAAAATTTAAAACTCCGCAGGAAATTTACATGACTGTTTTAAAAGAAACACAAAAATCTTTAACCAATAATATTTCCCAACAAATAGAAATAAATTCACAAACACCGGTCAAAAAATTCACTTTAAAACCGCAAAAAAATTCAAAATCTTTTCAACCCTCAGTAAGTTATCAGCCTTCTTTTAAAAATATTAAATCTCAACCTTCTCAAATTTCTCAAGCTATTAAATTTTCACAAGAACTTTTGAAAAACGAATTTGTTAGTCAGCCAGATAATGAAAATATAGGGGATTGGCGCTTACTGGGACAAATCCATAAGGCTTATTTACTGGTTGAAGCTCCACAAGGCGTCTTAATTATTGATCAGCATGCGGCAGCTGAAAGAATTTTATATGAAAAATTCAAAAAAGATTATGCCAGCCAAAAAATTAAAAGCCAAAAATTATTATTGCCTTTGACTTTGGAATTATCAAGCAGGGAAGTAGCTGTCATTAATCAAAGTTTGGAATTTTTACAAAATTTGGGTTTTGATATTGAAATTTTTGGCAATAATTCTTTTATTATCAATGCGGTGCCTCAGGATTTGCATAAATTGGATATTAAAACAACTATTTTGGGTTTAATTAATGATTTGGAAGAAAATAATTTTAAAAAAATAAAATCAATTGATGACCAGAAAGATTTGGTTATTAAATATGCTGCCTGCCGCACAGCCATTAAATTTAATGATAAAATCGATATTAAAGAACAAATTAAACTACTGGAAGATGTTTTACAAATAATTGATAAAATTAATACTTGCCCTCACGGCCGTCCTTTTATTATGGAATTAACTTTGGAGCAATTAGCTAAAAATTTTAAACGAATTTAATTATGAAAAAAATAATTATCAGCCTAATTTTTATCAGTTTGTTATTACCGATTTTTTGTCTGGCACAAGAAAAACCGACGCCGACCGAACCAACCAAGCCACTGAATGTTTTTTATGCCCGCGCTTTGGTTAAAGATATTCAGGAAACTCAAAACCAAGAACAAATCGACGGCACCACTCAAGTAATCACCCAGCAAGAAGTGACCCTTGTAATGTTAAATACAAAACTGGCTGATCAGGAATTTACAATTATTAATGAAGTAACAACCAATCCTTTGGATATTAAATTAACCAAAGGTGATAAGTTAATTGTTAATATTGAAGAATATTCGAATAATGAATATCGCATTTTTATTACCGGTTATTATCGTTTAAACGGTATATTACTGTTAATTGGTTTGTTTCTCTTATTATTAATCATTTTAGGCGGTAGTCAGGGCGTTAAAACGGTAATTAGTTTGATTTTATCAATCATTTTAATTTTTAAAATTTTAATTCCGCAAACATTAAGTGGCGCCAATCCTATTTTAATTTCTTTAATTATTGCCGTAGCAATTGCTATTGTTACTTTAACCTTTATTGCCGGTTTTAATAAAAAGGCTTTTATTGCAATTTTGGGGACATTGGGCGGTTTAGTTATTGCTATAGTAATTTCCTTTATTTTTTCTGAATTAACTTATTTAAACGGTTTATCAACCGAAGAGGCTAGGACTTTATTTTATAAGTTTCCGGAAATTGATTCTCAAGGCGTATTTTTTGCCGGAATTATTATTGCTGCCTTGGGTGCTGTTATGGATGTAGCCATGTCCATTGCCAGCTCCTTGACTGAAATTAAACAGGCTAATCCTAATATTGGTTTTAGTAAATTATTCAAATCAGGCATTAATGTCGGTAAAGATATTATGGGCACCATGTCCAATACTTTAATTTTTGCTTATGTCGGTGTTTCTTTACCATTACTTTTACTTTATACCGAATTTGGAGATTCTTATATCAATTTTATTAATCTTGATTTTATAACCGATGAAATTGTCCGCTCAATTGGCGGTAGTATCGGTCTAATCACTGTTATACCAATAACTTCATTATTGGCTGCTTTTTTATATTCCAAGAAAAAATGATATAATGACAATAATATTACAATTTAAATTATAATTTTAAATTACAAACAATTATGTCTAAAAAGAAAATAAACAACAAAGAACCAAAAGGCAACTATAATTTACCGGCTGCCAAATTGCCCATGCACCCAATGGAAAGACAAATTGATTTAAAACGCATGTCTGATATAACCTGGCGTATTTTTCGAATTATGGCTGAATTTGTTGAAGGTTTTCAGTTTCTTTCCCAGTTTAAAAATGAGGTGACAATTTTTGGTTCAGCCAGAATCGATCCGAAAAATAAATGGTATAAAGAGGCTGAAAAATTGGGTGAATTACTGGCTAAAAATAATTATTGGGTCATTACGGGAGGCGGGCCTGGTATTATGGAAGCTGCTAATAAAGGTGCTCATAAAATTGATCCTAAAAAATCAATAGGTATTAATATCCAGTTACCAGCCGAACAAAGAACCAATCCTTATGTGACTAAAAGCAAAGGTTTTTATTATTTTTTTACCAGAAAAGTCATGATGGCTGCTTCAGCTCAGTCTTATATTTTTTTTCCGGGCGGGTTTGGCACTTCTGACGAATTTTTTGAAATGATTACTTTGGTTCAAACCGGTAAAATGCAAAAATTGCCTATTGTTTTGGTGGGCAAGGATTTTTGGCAGCCAATGGTTAATTGGTTAAATAATCAAATGGTCAAAAAATACAAAACAATCAGTCCAGGGGATCCCAAATTATTTAATGTAGTTGATACTGCCGAAGCAGCCATGAAACACATTAAAAAATCAAAAGAAAGAACCATATTTTAAAAATTAATGTCACCCTGAGGCTCTCAAAGGGTGATATTAATTTACGAAGCTATGTTTAAAAAAATTACCCTAGAACAAATTACCAAAGATAAACCGGAAACACTGGCTTGCACAGATCTGGGTGCTTTTACTGAAATCGGTAAAAATAATTTTAAAAATAAAAAAATATCGGGTATTGTCATTATGGAAGACCGCTTGCCTGATTTTTTTGTTAATTATCAAAAATTTGAACCTAATCAAGATACGACTTTAAACCGTCACGGACCTTTTAAATTTTTATATACGCAAAATCATTTAAAAAACTTGATCCAGGAATTACAAGCCCAAAATATTAAAGTTTATTTTGGTTTTTGGGGGCAGGTTTTTAATCCTAATGTAAAACAACAATTACCCTGGCTGCTAAAACATCCCGAATTATGGCGTTTATATGAACAAAATCCTAAAAATCATGATTTAGATCCATTGGTTACTTTACAGCCTGAAAATATTGGTTTTGCTCAATATATTATTAAACAATTTAATAAATTAAAACAAAATTTTAATTTTAATGGCTTATTTTTGGGCGACGGTTTAAACGGCTACCGTTTATTTATTGATCCGAATAAATATCAAGATCAAGAAGAAACAAAAAAAGACTGGACAAAATTTTATAAACAAATCGCTAAAAATTTAGAAAAAGTTAATTGTCAGCTTTTGGCTTATGATTGTCTGGGACTGCCGCCGCAACAAGCAATTTTGCATGGCGCCGATTACTTGGCTCAAGCTCAAGCCGGGCTTGATTATTTAATAGTTCAAACTTATCCAACTGCTTGGGGGAAAAAATGGTTAAAAAAATTCCCGGGTTTTGATTTTAAATCAAGTTTGAATAATTTAAAAGCCACCAAGCAAAAACTGGATTCAACAGATTGTAAAGTTTTTTATACTTTGGAAATGGGGGACAGGGTAGAAGAATGGCAAGCCCGCCCCCGCATTACCAAAAAGCAATTAAAAGCTTACAGGCCTTATGCCGACGGAAAATTTATTGTCTGGGCCAATGAGTTATTTTACCGATTATTAAAATAAAAATATGTCAAAAATTATTAAAACCAAAACCGGTCAAAATTTTAAAAACGATATTCAAAAGCTTATTCAACCGTTAATCGGCGATATTGCTGATTTTATCAAACCAAATGAAAGGGTTTTATTAAAACCTAATTTTAACACTGCCGATCCTTTCCCTGCCTCAACTGATCTGGATTTTTTACAAGCAATGATTGAAATTATCCAATCAGCCAAGCCTAAAGAAATTATAATAGGCGAATCATGTACTTATTTTTTAAATACTGAAAAAGTTTGTCGTGAAAAAGGCGCGCCTGATTTAATGGAAAAATTTAATATCACTTGGCATAATTTTGATAAAAATGACTGGATAAAGGTCAAAGTACCCGGCGGCAAATATTTTAAATCGGTTTCTATACCCAAAATCACTCAAGAAGTTGATAAAATTATTTTATTGCCTTGTTTGAAGACACATCGTTTTGCCAAATTTACCATGAGTTTAAAAATCACAATTGGCATGCTCAAACCGATTTTAAGAGGACCGTTACATTTATCAAATCTGGAATCGCGTATTGCTGAAGTTGCTTCTGTAATTCAGCCCGACTTGATTATTATGGACGGCCGAAAATGTTTTGTGACCCAAGGCCCGGAAGAAGGTCAGGTTGAAACTCCTAATATTTTAATGGCTACTAAAAATGATCGTATTGCCTTGGATGTAGAAGCTTTGAAAATATTGCAATCATATAAAGCCGATAATATGCTGGGCAATGATCCTTGGTCTTTAAGTCAAATTAAACGAGCAATGGAATTAAATCTTGGCGCTAAATCAGAGGCTGATTATGAACTTATTGAAGTTTAAAATTTTGACATAAATTGTTACAATTGCAGCAATTAGGGTTACATTTGGGATTTCGTTCACATGTGG
>CAZHFK010000027.1:0-15696 GCA_964531215.1 uncultured Gammaproteobacteria bacterium
TTTAAATAATATTAATTATCCCCAAAATGTAACCTTGACTATGCAACTGTACAATTTTTGAACAAATTATGATTATTTGTTAAAATATATTCAATAAAATACAAAGGAGGGAAAAATGGCTAAAAACAAAAAGTCAAAAACCAAGCTGCAAATAGTTGAAAAAGAGCTAACTTGGCAGGAATTAGCCCCCATTTTATCTGAGTATAAAGGTAAAACTTTGGAAATAGTCACACATACGACTTTTTCAGGTGAAATAGTAAAGATCAAAATAGTTAATAATAATGTTTTTATAATTTATTATAAAAATGTTTTTGTTTACAAAGAGAATCAAGGCTGGGTTTTTCAAGGCGATTCTGAATTGAATTTTAAAGTTGAAATTAAGCAGATTAAAATTTTGGATAAAGAGCAGGGGACAATTCAAATTAAGTTTAATGATCAGGTCTCACTTTATCTTAAACAAATTTCACCCAAACAAATAAAAAACAGCCGTTAGGCTGTTTTTATCTTGATTTTTTAGCTTAAAAATGATATTTTAAAGATAATTAAATTAGATTATATGCCTGAAAATGCACGTGTTTTGCTAAAAATTTATGGCCGTGTACAAGGTGTTTTTTTTCGTGATTCAGCTCAAAAACAAGCTCAAGCTTTAAATTTAACCGGCTGGGTTAAAAATAAGAGCGACGGGACTGTTGAGATTTTAGCCGAAGGAAATAAAGAAAAACTCCAAGAATTTATAAATTGGTGTCAGCAGGGTTCTGAAAAGGCTCAAGTAAGCAAAATTGAGACTGATTGGCAGAATTATCAGGCCGAGTTTAATGATTTTTTAATTAAATATTAATTAATAGTTCTAAAGTTATGATGCCGTTTAGTTTTTAAGAATTTAGTTTTTAGTTTTTTTAAACCAATAACTATTAATAATTAACTATCCCGGCTTGCTTGCCAGTAGACTATGGACTAAAAAAATATGGTTCGTAATTATTCGCCTCATTTGGATAAATTTTCAGAAAAAGAAAAGAGAAAATATCGACGACGTGAATATATCCCAGGTTTAATGATCTGGGCAACTTTTATTGGTTCGATTGTTTTGTCTTTTATAAAACCATTGTGGGTAATTTATTTTATTATCCTTTTTTCTTTATATTGGGTTTTGCGCCTTTTTTATTTTGTTTTTTATTCAATTTATTCCGCTTATATTTTTAATCGGGAAATAAAAATAGATTGGCAGCAAAAAAGACAAGAATTGCCGAATTGGCAGGATTATTATCATTTGTTTGTTTTACCGACTTACAATGAATCGTTTGAGGTGGTTGATTCAACTTTACAAGGGATTTTAAAAAGCGGTTATCCGACTGATAAAATTATTATTGCCATTTCTTGGGAAGAAAGAGCTAAGCAGGTTTATGATGAAGTTGAACCTAAAATCAGAGCTAAATATGGTGATAAATTTTATAAATTATTAACTACTTTACATCCTGACGGGCTGGAAGGTGAATTAAAAGGTTGCGGAGCCAATGCCAATTGGCTGGGCTGGAAATCAAAAGAGTTAATTGATGAACTAGGGATTGCTTATGAAAAAATCATTGTTTCTTATTTTGATATTGATACTATTATTCATCCTCAATATTTGGATTATTTAACTTATCGTTATATTACCCATCCCAATCCGACCCGTTCTTCATTTCAGCCGGCTGTTTTATATAATAACAATATTTGGGACGCACCTGTCTGGATGAGAATTACTGCTTTTTCAACTGTTTTTTGGCTTTTGGCTGAATTAATGCGACCTGATCGTCTTTATACCTTTTCTTCACATGCCATGAGTTTTAAAGCTTTGGTTGATGTTGGTTTTTGGCAAAAAGATATTGTGACTGATGATTCTCGTATTTTTTTACAATGTTTTGTTCATTATAATGGTGATTATGAGGTAACACCTTTATATATACCGGTTTCCATGGATACGGTAGTAGCTGATAAAGGTCCTTGGGACGGGCTTAAAAGTTTGTATAAACAGCAAAGACGTTGGGGGTGGGGTGTAGAGCATTTTCCTTATATGCTTTATCATTTTCGTAAAAAAAGAGATTTGATTCCTTTTAAAACTAGAATTAAATATATTTGGAATTTGGGTGAAGGGATGTATTCTTGGGCAACAGCCCCGATTTTGCTTTTTGTTATTGGTCGTTTGCCATTATATGTAGCCGGGCCTCAGGTTAAGGCAACGGTTATTGCTCAAAATGCACCCTTTGTTCTGGAAACTTTAATGACAATCGGTATGGTCGGTATTTTGGTTTCGGCTTTTTTAAGTATTAGATTATTACCACCAAAACCCCAGCAGTATTCTAAATACAGATGGCTGGTAATGTTTTTACAATGGGCCTTGCTGCCGATTAATGTTGTTATTTTTGGGGCAATTCCGGCAATCGAAGCGCAGACCAGATTAATGCTGGGGAAATATTTAGGATTTTTTGTAACACCTAAAAAACGTTAACGGTTTTAGGGGCTATTTACTATTTATAAATTTATGGCAAAAGTTTCAATCCATTTAGTTACTTGGAACGGACAAAAATATATTGAAGACTGTTTGAATTCGATTTTAGAACAGAGTTTTTCCGATTATTTTTTATTGATTATTGATAATGATTCGGCTGATCAAACAGTTAAAATAATCGAGCAGCAATATTTGCCTTTATTCGGTTCTAAAGTCAGATTTGTTAAAAATAAAAATAATTTAGGTTTTGCCCAAGCTCATAATCAGGCGCTTTTATGGACAGATTCCGAGTATGTCTTAATTTTAAACCAAGATGTTATTTTGGAGCCTGATTTTTTGTCTAAGATTATTAATTTTTCTGATGAACATAAAAAAGCCGGTTCTGTAACGGGTAAAATTTTGCGCTGGCAATTTGAAAATAATGAAGACTTGAAAAAAAGTGAAAAATCTGATATAATTGATTCACTGGGCTTGAAAATTTTTAAAAATCAACGGGTAATAGAACTGGCAACAGGCGAAAAAGATTTGGGTCAATATGAGGATAATTTGAAAATTTTCGGTGTCAGCGGCACTTGTCCTGTTTATCGGCGCAAAGCTTTGGAGGAAGTTCGTTATAAAGATGAATATTTTGATAATGATTTTTTTAGTTATAAAGAAGATATTGATTTGGCTTACCGGTTGCAATGGCAAGGCTGGCAAAGTTATTATTTGCCGCAAGCAATTGCTTATCATGATCGGACGGCTAAAAGTCAGGAAAAAAAATCCAATTTGGAATTAATAAAACAAAGGAAACATAAAGCCAAATTTATTAATTATCATTCTTATAAAAATCATTGGTTTGTTTTATTGAAAAATTTAAGTTTTAAAAATTTTTTACGATATTTACCGTATATTATTTTTTATGAATTGAAAAAAATTATCTTTATTTTATTATTTGAATTTTCAACTTTATCCGGCCTAAAAGAAGTTTTTCGTAAAAGGAAAAAAATGGCCGCCAAAAGAAAGTTTATTATGACAAAAAGAATTATAACGGATGAAAAAATAAGGCAATGGTTTAATTAAAAAATATGGATTTATCAATAATTATATTAAATTACAAAACCAAAGGTTTGGTTAAGCAATGTATCCGAAACGTTATGGTTTCGACTGTCAATTTAAATTATGAGATAATAGTGGTAGATAATGATTCGCAGGACGGCATAGAAGCAATGATGCAGGAAAATTTTCCTGATATTAAATTTATTCAAACCGGCAAAAATTTGGGTTTTGCTAGCGGTAATAATATTGGCATGAAACAAGCTAAAGGCCGGTATTTTATGGTTTTAAATCCTGATGTGACAGTTTTAAACGGTTCAATTGAAAAAATGGTTAAGTTTATGGAGGTAAACTCTGCAGCCGGTATCGTCGGTCCTAAATTAATTAATCCTGACGGAAGTTTTCAAATTTCTTGCCGAACCTTTCAAACTCCTAAATTAATTTTATACCGCCGTACGCCCTTGGGGATGCTGCCTTTTGCCAAACGCGAATTGGAAAAACATTTGATGCTGGATTTTGATCATCAAACTACACGTGAAGTTGATTGGTTTTTGGGTGCTTGTATGTTAATACGCAAGGATGTTTTGGATCAGGTCGGTTTTTTTGACGAGCGTTTTTTTATGTATTTGGAAGATATGGATTTATGCCGTAGAGTTTGGATGAAAAATTATAAAGTTTATTATTTGGCTGAAGCTGAAATGGTTCATTTATTTGAAAGAGCTTCGGCTAATGACAGTTGGAATTTTTTTAAATTAAATAAATTAACCAGAATTCATATGGCTTCTGGCTTAAAATATTTTGCTAAATATTTAGGTGTGAAAAATAATGGTAGAAACAAATAATAATCAAAATTTAATAAATAATGACAATTTATCAGAAGATAAATTAAGTTCACCGGATTTTTCACAAATCAGTGAAACCCCTAAAAAGTCTAAATTTAAAAGATATTTATTTATCGCTTTACGTATTTTAGCGGTAGTTTTGGTTGTTTTAATAATTTTAGGCGCAATTTTGGGTTTTGTTTATTATAATAATTTTAAGCAAGCTAATGATTTGGCTTTGGAGGCTAAATCTAATCTGGAATTAGCGATTCATAAAATGGTTAATCGCGAATTTGATGAAGCCGCAATCTTGATTAATCGGTCTAATTTACAATTAAATGACGCTAAGGAATTATTAGATGAAGTAATTTTGGTGCGACATATACCTTATGTTGCCACTCAAATAAAAGCTGTTGATAAAGTTTTAGTTGCAGGAATAAAACTGACTGCCAGTGGCGAAAGGGTTGTTTTACTGATTCACGATATAATAGAACCTTTACAAAATGAATCTATTACTTACGCTTCAATTAGCCCGGCGCAAAAAAAAGAAATTTTAAATAAAATCGTTGAATCGGAATATTTACTTTATGAAGTTCAGGAACACATTAATGAAGCAGTAATTGCCATTGATTCTATTCCCGAAGATAAATTAGTTAAACCCTTAAGGGAAAGAATCTGGCCGTTAAAAGAAAATTTACCCAAAGTTAAAAATTTGATTGATCATACTTTACCGATGTTACAGGTAGTACCCAGGTTAGTTGGTTTTGAAGAGCCTGAAACTTATTTGTTTTTATTGCAAAATAATCATGAATTGCGGCCGACCGGCGGGTTTATTGGGACTTATGGCATTTTAAAATTACAAGACGGTGAAATAAAAGAATTTGAAACCGATAATATTTATAACTTGGACAAAAGTACTCAACCAATTTTACAAGAATCGGCACCAGAACCAATTGCTATTTATTTGGAACAAAAAAATTGGGCGTTAAGAGATTCTAATTGGTCGCCTGATTTTTCGACAGCTGCTCAACAAGCTTTATATTTTTATAAGGAAGAAAATAGGATTTTACAAGAATTAAAAGAGCGGGGCCAGGAAATTAAGGGTGATTCCGATACTGTTATTACAGATACTATTCCTTATCAGCCGGTTGACGGAGTAATTGCCATGACCCCGGAAATTATAGAAGAAATTTTAAAATTAACCGGGCCGGTGGTGGTTAACGGTGTTAGATTTACAGCCCAAAATTTACAGGAAGAATTAGAATTCCAGGTTGGTAAAAGATATTATGAACAGGGCGTTGCCAAATCAGCAAGAAAAGAGATTATTAAAAAATTGGCTGATGAAATAAAATTAAGAATACTTGGCTTACCACTTCATCAGGCAGTTGATATTTTGCAAATAGCTTATCGTTCTTTGGATCAGAAACAAATTTTAATTTATTCCAAAGACCCGGAATTACAGCAAATGATTCTTGAAAGAGGTTGGGGCGGAGCAATAAAAGAGGCACCGGGTGATTATTTTATGGTAGTTGACAGTAATTTGGGTAGTTTGAAAACAGATCAATTTGTTGACCGATTTGTTGATTATTCTTTTGACTGGCAAGGCGAAGATTTAGTGGCTACATTAGTTTTGACTTATGAAAATAATGCCGATGTTACCTGGAAATCAACCAGGCTAAGAAATTATGTCAGGGCATATGTGCCATTAGACAGTAAATTATTAAATAGTAGTGGGGCAATGATTGATGATAAAATTAAAATTGAAAAAATGATAGAGAAAAAAGAATTTCCGGCGGGTGTTGATGAAGATGAGTATATTAAAAAGTTAAGAGAAAACAAAGGTTCTGTTGACGTATTTGAGGATTTTAATAAAACTGTTTTTGGCGCTTTTATTTCTATTGAACCGAATGAAACCGGTCAGTTGATTTTTGAATATAAATTACCAGAACAAGTAAAACAGCAAATTGAACAAGATTATTATTCTCTTTTAGTCCAGAAACAACCAGGTGTTGTTCATGATTTGACATTAGTCTTGGATTTTGATAAAACTATAGAATCAGCCTTACCCGCAGAATTAGAAACAGAATGGTTTAACACCAGTTATCAATATACAATGCCTTTGAATCAGGACAAATTAATTTTGATAAAATTTTAAATAATATGTTTAGAAAAAAAATCGGTATCGATTTAGGCACTACCAATATTTTGGTTTATTTGCCCCAAAAAGGGGTTGTAATTAATGAACCCTCTGTTGTTGCCGTGTCTGCTACTGATAAAAAAATTATGGCGGTGGGAATTGAAGCAAAAGAAATGCTAGGCAAGACACCCGATACCATTATTGCTTCCAGGCCTTTAAAAGACGGTGTGATTGCCGATTATCGGACGACGGAAGCCATGTTAAGATATTTTATAAATAAAGCTTTGGGCGGTTTTCGAGTTGTGCGTCCTGAAGTTATGGTGGCTGTGCCGGCCGGTATTACTTCTACTGAAAGAAGGGCGGTAATTGACGCAACCATGGCAGCCGGGGCAAAAGCCGCTTATATTATAAAAGAGCCGATTGTGGCAGCAATCGGTGCCAGTATTCCGATTGGCAGTCCTTCTGGTAATATGATTATTGATATTGGCGGGGGCACTTCTGAGGTTGCGGTCATTTCTTTGGGTGGTATTGTGGCTTGTGATTCTGTTAGAATCGGCGGCAATAAACTTGATCAGACTATTTTGGAATATACTCGTCGTGAACATAATTTGGCAATCGGTGAGAGAACTGCAGAAGATATAAAAATTAATATTGGTGCCGCTTTATCAATGCAAGAACCTTTGACAATGGAAGTTCGAGGCAGGGATATGGTGACTGGTTTGCCGCGCACAATTACCATGACAACCAATGATGTTGTAGAAGCAATTTCTTCTTCATTGGAGGGAATAATAGAAACAGTCAAAGAAGTTTTGCATAATACCCCGCCTGAATTGGCTGCCGATGTAATTGATAAAGGTATTATTATGAGTGGCGGTAGTTCATTATTGCGTAATATCGATCAGTTAATTTCCAAAGCAACAGGCGTACCGGCTTATGTTGCTGATGATTCTTTGTTTTGTGTTGCCAAGGGGACTGGCATAGCCTTGGATAATTTGGAATCTTATAAACGTTCTATTTTTGGCGCAAAATAGAGCCGGGCATTGTTAATTGGGCATTGTTTGGTGAATTTGGCTTTTAAAAGGCCATTTTTTTATTTTTAATAGCTTTACTTAGCTGAATTATTAAGCTATAATATAAACATGAAAAAGTATAATTGGCAAACTATAGGTCATAAAAAAATAGTTAAAATTTTGCAAAAGGGTATTGAGAACAATAAATTATCTCATGCTTATTTATTTTCCGGTAAAGAAAATTTAGGCAAAAGATTTTTGGCTGAGGAGTTTATCAATTCTATTTTATGTCATGATTATCATTTGAAAAACAAACAAGAAGTCAAAAGTTTGCCGTGTAATGATTGTGTTTTTTGTAATCAACTAAATAAAAAAATTCATCCGGATGTTTATTTTTTAAAAAAAGAAGAAGATAAAAAAAATATCAGCGTAGAACAGGTAAGAGAAATGCAAAAAGTTTTGCATATGACTTCTTTTCTGAATTCATATAAAATAGCTTTGATTGATAGTGCTGATGATTTGAGTGAAAGCGCTCAAAATGCGCTTTTGAAAATATTAGAGGAGCCAAAATCAAAAACGATTTTAATTTTAATCGGCAGTGATTATAATAGATTATTGCCCACAATTTTTTCTCGTTGTCAAATTTTTAGATTTTTACCACTTTCTAATGATTTAATATTTAATCATTTGATTGAATTGGGAGTTAGTCGTGAACAAGCTAATTTATTTACAGCCTTATCACATGGTCAAATAGGGATGGCAATTAATTTTTATAAAAATCAGGATTTTTTTACCGAATATATTGAAAATACCAAGCAATTTTTAGATTTATTTAACAATAATATCCGTAATCAGTTTAAAATTTTAGATAGTTTACTGGCTGGTTTTAAAAATAATTTTGAAATAAATAATCATTTAAATAAAGAGTTGGATTATTGGCAATTGGTTTTACGTGATATTTTAGCCATGCAATATAATTTGGATAATTTAGTAGTTAATCTTTATTTTAAAGATAAACTGGCTGAATTGGCTAAAAAATACAAAAGCTGGCAAATAATTGAATTATTAGCTAAAATAAAAACAGTTAAACAATATTTAACATATAATATAAATCCGCGCTTAGCAGTGGAAAACTTAGTTTTAAATTTTTAATAAAATTTATATGGGGAAATTAAATTTAAAAACAATAAAGATTTTCAGTTTGGTGTTTTTTGTTAGTATTTTTTTATTAACCGGCTGTATTTCAATTAAAGGTGATAAAAAGACAGTTAAAACCGGCCCTTTGGGTGTTTATAAATCAACCGATGCTTCAGAAACCTGGAAAGTTAAAAATGATTTACTCAATATTGAAGCTAAAAAAGTAAATATTGATGATGCAACAATAAAAAGAATTGTCATGGATCCGTCTGATAATAAAGTTTTGTATTTAGCAACAGACCGAGGTATGTTTTATTCTTTAAAAGCTGCTGACAGTTGGCAAAAAATCGATCAGTTTAAAGATTTTAGTGTTAATGACGTCGCAGTCAGTTATTTTGATAAATGTACTGTTTTTGTCGGTTCCGGCCAATCTATTTACAGAACAACCGATTGTTTGCGTACCTGGCAGCAAATGTATTTTGATAAAACCAGAGAAAATTTGCAAATAACCGATGTGGAAACAGAAGATTATAATCCTAATGTTATTTATGCCGCGACTAATAAGGGTGATGTTTTAAAAAGTAGTGATAATGGAAAAACTTGGCAAACCATCCAGCGTCTAAAAAGTTCAGTTAGACAAATTTTAATTGACAAAGACGATACCAGGATAATATATATTGTTACAGCCAGTAAAGGGCTTTTTAAAACAACCGATTCAGGTCAAACTTGGAGTCATAGTAAAGAAGAAACCGATTTAAACGAGGCCTTGGATCCTTTTCGAGATTCTGAAGAAGGTATGTATTTGGTACAGGATAAGACCAGAAAAAATACTTTTATTTATGCCTCACAATATGGTTTATTAAAAACAACCAATGGCGGTATGGATTGGGATGAGATCGATCTGATTACTGTAGCCAGAAAAGTAACCATTTATTCCTTGGCAATTGATCCGGTTAATTCCGATATAATTTATTACGGTACTGATACAACTTTATACAAATCAATTGACGGGGGACAAAATTGGGCAACCAAGAATTCACCCAGCGGTTCGATTATCAATTTTTTATTAATTGATCCGACTGATCCAAATATAATTTATTTGGGCAATAAAGCTTTACCTAAAAAATAATTATAATTTTTATGGCGGAATCAAATGTTTATATAGATCAAAAAAAAGAAGAATTTGAAAAAATAATAAATCATTTAAAAAAAGAATTAGCTGGCTTAAGAACCGGTCGAGCACAAGCGACTTTAGTTGAAAATATTCAAGTTGAAGCTTATGGCGCCATGACACCTTTGATGCAGTTAGCCAGTATTAGCGTGCCTGATGCCCAAAGTATCAACATAGAACCTTGGGATAAAAATATTATGAAAGATATTGAAAAAGCTTTAAATTATTCTAATTTGGGATTTTCAGTTGTTAATGCCGGTGATAAATTGATTGTAAAAATTCCGCCAATGACCGAAGAAAATCGCAAGGATCTTTTGAAAATTTTAAATAAAAAAGTTGAAGAAAGTAAAATCAGTATTCGTCAAATCAGGGATGATATTAAAGAAGATATTTTAGAAGCAGAAAAAAATAAAGAAATAACCGAAGATGATAAATACAAATTTTTAACTGATTTGGATAATTTAGTAAGCGAGTATAATAAAAAAATTGATGAATTGGCTAAAGACAAAGAGCAGGAAATAATGAAAGTTTAAAGTATGGATATTGCTTATAATTTTTAAATACAGTGTTGATGAGGATATTGGCACCTCGGAGCTGTGAGTTAATAAAGCGCATAAAATTTTGTTTATAATTCAACTATGCTCAGCATGACAAAATTTTATGAAGTTGGGTGGAACCGCCCATAAAAATGGGTCCCAAGACGATAGATTTTGATTATTTTGTCGTTTTGAGACCCATTTTTAATTAACAATTTACAATTAACAATTTACAATTATGGCTAAAGAAAAATTCTCCGCCGCCAAGGCTTCGGCGGACAGCGAAAATTTAATGGAAAAAATCGTTTCACTTTGTAAACGTCGTGGTTTTGTGTATCCTGGCTCGGAAATTTACGGTGGACTGGCTAATACTTATGATTATGGCCCATTGGGAGTCGAATTAAAAAAGAATATTAAAAATATTTGGTGGAAATATTTTATTCATGACAGGGGAGACATGGTTGGTTTGGATGGCGGAATTATATCCAGTGAAAAGATTTGGCAGGCCTCCGGTCATGTTCAGAATTTTAAGGATCCATTGGTTGAATGTAAAAAATGTCATAAACGTTTTAGACCTGATAAATTAAAAGATCCTTCCAAATGTCCGGAATGTGGCGGTGATTTTACTTCTGAAAAACAATTCAGTTTACTTTTTAAAGCTATGATCGGGCCGGTTGAAAGTGATCAGACATTGGCTTATTTGCGAGGTGAAACAGCGCAAAATATCTTTATCAATTTTAAAAATGTTTTGCAATCAACAAATCTTAAAATCCCTTTTGGTATCGGCCAAATGGGCAAAGCTTTTAGAAACGAGATTACGACTGGTAATTTTATTTTTCGCACAATAGAATTTGAACAAATGGAAATCGAGTATTTTATTTCACCCAAAGCTGATTGGAATAAAATTTTCGACCAGTGGGTTGATTATATGCATGGCTTTATGGGGCTTATCGGTTTAAATAAAAAAATGATGCATGATGAGGAAATTCCTGATAAAGAGCGGGCTTTTTATTCTAAAAGAACTATTGACATGGAATATGATTTTCCTTTTGGACAAGATGAATTATGGGCGATTGCTTATAGAACCGATTATGACTTAAAACAGCATCAGCAGCATTCCGAGGAAGATTTGCAATATTTTGATGATGAAACAAAAGAAAAATATATTCCTCATGTTATAGAACCGACTTTTGGCGTTGATAGGACTATTTTGGCAATTTTAACAACCGCTTATAAAGAAGAAGATGTTAATGGCGAGAAACGCGTGGTTTTAAAATTACACCCGAATATCGCTCCTTATAAAATAGCGGTATTTCCTTTATTGCGGAATAAGCCGGATATAGTTAAAAAGGCAAGTGAAGTTTATGATAGTTTGAAAGATCAATTTAATGTTTTTTGGGATGACAGGGGCAATATAGGTAAAAGATACCGTTATCAGGACGAGATTGGTACGCCTTATTGTGTGACAGTTGATTTTGAAACTTTGGAAAAAGATAATAGCGTGACTGTTAGAGACAGGGATTCCATGAAACAGGAGAGAGTGCCAATTGAAAAATTAAAAGATTATTTTAACTCTAAATTAGATTAAATTTAAATAGGCCGTTTGCTAAAAGCAAACGGCCTAAAATTTTAATATTTTACCAGTCATTGACCGGGTTTCCTTTAATATGTCCGCAGTGGCGGCATTTTTCGTCAAGATATTTTATCGCAAGTGGCGTGATAAAAACCAGACGAGCATATAAAGGATTTTATAGAATTTACGGCAATTATTGATTTTTTTTGCTATAAAAGCCTTCTTTGTTTATTTACTAAATTTAATATAAATTATTTTTTGTCAATTTGGCTTAAATATGTTTTTTATGATAAAATTTAAATAGTAGTAGTAACAATCACTAATTATTAAATATATAAAGAGTATGTGTGTAAAAATTATTGAGTTAATTGGCACTTCAAATACAAGTTTTGAAGATGCTATCCAAGATGCAATTAATACCGCATCAAAGAGTTTACGGGGCATAAGCGGAGTTGACGTTGTAGGGCAGACTGCCGTAGTAGAGAATAATAAAATTGCAGAATTTCGAGTTAATGTTAAAGTCGCTTTTTCTTTGGAGAAATAATTAATTTTAAATTATTTTATTAATAAACGATAATTTTGTATCGTAGATATTTTATGTATCAAAAATTTTCATTAAAAAATGGTTTTCCCGTAATTTTTGTGCCACAAGAAGGTAAATCTTTGACTTTATTGGTTTTATATAAAGTCGGTTCGCGCTATGAAGATTTAAAAATAAATCATGGCGTCTCGCATTTTATTGAACATTTAATGTTTAAAGGAACCAGGAAAAGACCGACCACTTTGGATATTTCTAAAGAATTGGACAATATCGGTGCTGAATTTAATGCTTATACTGCCAAAGATCATACCGGGTATTGGATTAGAGCCAATGCTGCCAAAGTTGATTTGGCTTGTGATATTTTGTCAGATATGTTAATTAACTCTAAATTTGATAAAGAGGAAATTAATCGCGAAAAAGGCGTTATTATTGAAGAAATAAAAATGTATGAAGATCAGCCAATGTATTATGCCGAAATGTTATTTGAACAGCTTGTTTTTAAGGGAAATACCTTGGCCACTGATATTGCCGGTACGGAAAAATCAGTCAGGCAAATGACCAGAAAAAATATTATGGATTATTTAAATTCTTTTTATGTCCCGGATAATGCGGTTATTGTGATCGCCGGTAAAATTAATAAAAAACTTAAAAGTATATTGAGTAAAAAATTTGTTCACGCCCCTAGTGGTGAATATGGCGTTTTTAGTAATCAATTTGAACCATTTATTAATAATCAAAGAGAAAAAAGAATATTACTTAATTATAAAAATACAAAACAGGTGCATTTGGCAATGGGATTTCCGGCTTATTCTTATTTTCATAATGATTTATATGCTTTGCATATTTTATCGATTATATTGGGCGGCAATATGAGTTCAAGGTTGTTTATTAATGTTAGAGAAAGGCAAGGCTTATGTTATTATATAAAGTCGCAAGCCGATATATATGAAGATACCGGTAATTTAATGATTCGCGCCGGATTGGATATGAGTAAAATTGATCAGGCAATCAAAATCATTATTACAGAATTAAAAAAGATAAAAAATAAAGGCGTAGATATTAAAGAAATAAAAATGGCCAAAGAATTTTTAAAGGGCCGTATGATTTTACATTTGGAAGAATCAAATCATTTGGCTGAATTTTATGGCCGGCAGTTTATTTTAACTGATAAAATTTTGCCTCCGAATCAAAAAATTAAAAAAATCGATGAAGTGACCAAAGCTCAGGTTAACAAGGTTGCCAAAGATATCATTAAAACCGAAAAACTTAATTTGGCCATGATTAGTCCGTTTAAAGATAAAAAAAGATTTTCTAAATTATTAAAAGTTTAAAAAATTATGAAATCTAAAAATACGTCTGCCAAGGGCGGGGAAATTATAATTGCCAATTGGAAAATGAATTTGTCAATTAAACAGTCGATGGATTTTGTTGAAAAGTTAAAATCTTTTAATAATAAAGTTATTATTTCCGCTCCTTATACATTTTTGCCGGAATTAGCTAAAAAAACAAGCAAAGCTCGGTTTGAATTAGCTGCACAAAATGTAGCGCAGTTTGAACAAGGTGCTTATACCGGAGAAGTTTCAGCTAAAATGTTAAAAGAAGTGCGCTGTGCTTATTGTTTGGTCGGTCATTCTGAAAGGCGAATTTATTTTAAAGAAACAGATCAAATGATTAATCAAAAGATAAAAAGATTGCTTGAGCAGAATATTAAGCCAATTCTTTGTATTGGAGAAACTGATCAGGAAAGAAAAGAAAATTTAACTAAAAAAGTATTACGAAATCAATTAAAAACAGACTTAAAAGATATAATTAACATTAATAAGATTTTAATAGCTTATGAGCCGGTTTGGGCTATTTCCACTTTTCAAAAAGGTAACCAGAAACAGTCAGCTGAAATAAATGATATTAATCAAGCTCATTTGTATATAAAAACTGTTTTAACTGATTTATATGGTAATAAGGCCAATAAAGTAAAGATTTTGTATGGCGGAACTGTAAATTCAAAAAACAGTAAAGAAATTTTAAGCTTAAATCAGGTGGATGGCGCCTTAATCGGCAGTGCCAGCTTGAAAATTTCCAGCTTTAATGCTATACTAAAATCTATCTAAAATTATTTATTTATTAATTTATGTATAATATTATTCCGTTAATATTAATTTTGATTTGTTTAGCGATTATTTTAATTATAGTTTTGAAAAAAATGCCGTTTTTGGCAACTTTTGATGTTGATGAAATGCCTAAAGAAAAAACTTTGGAAACAAAAGAAAAAATTATTGATGAAAGAGTAAAACGTAAATTTAAGTTTTTTTATGAAAAATTTTCTCCTTTATTTAAGATAATAAATAATTTAGGTCAAAGAAAAATTAAACAGGCCCAGGATAAATTGAAAGATTTAGAAGAAAAATATAAAAACCGAAAACCTAAAGAAGCTTTGGTCACTAAAGAGGAGTTTGAGGGTTTTGAAAAAGAATTGAGCCGGCTTTTACAAGAAGCTAAAGAATTGGTTGATAGGGAAGAATATGCTGAAGCTGAGAAAAAATATATTGAAATAATTGGTTTGGATGCTAAAAATGTAGAAGCTTATCGCGGTTTGGGTAATTTATATTTTTTACAGAAAAATTATGAGGACGCTAAACAGATTTTTTCACATATTTTAAAATTAAATAAAAAGGATGATAAAGCTTATGCTAAATTGGGTAAAATAGCTGAGCAAGAAGGTGATTTTGATAAAGCCAAGCAAGATTTATTAAAATCAATCGATATTGAGGCAGCCCCAATTCATTATTTTGAATTAGCAGAGGTTTGTTTTAAAATGGAAAAATATAAAGAAGCTTTAAGTAATTTAAATAAAGCCTTAAAAATAGAGCCGAATAACCCCAAATACCTTGATTTATTAGTTACAATCCGTATAATTATAAAAGATAAAAATAAAGCAACAGAGGCTTTAAGTAGATTAAAAAAAGTTAATCCTGAGAATAAAAAAATTGAAGAATTTGAAGAACAAATTAAGGAGATTGGTTAATAACGATTTTTCAAATAATCGGTTTTTAATACGTTTTTTAAAAAATTTGTTATTATTTATGCCGTTGTAGCTCCCACCTTCGTTCTTCGATTACTCAGAATTTCGGCGGGCAGGCATCAAAATGTAAATAAACAAAGGACGATCTACCAACTTCGCTCAAGTAAGTTGGGAAATCAATTATATTATGCCGTTGTAGCTCAGTTGGTAGAGCGCATCCATGGTAAGGAT
>CAZHFK010000028.1:0-2611 GCA_964531215.1 uncultured Gammaproteobacteria bacterium
GATAAAACAGTAATTATTGTTGATGACGGAATTGCAACCGGTTTAACCATGCAAGCTGCGATTAAATCAATCAAAGAAAAACAACCTAAAAAAATAATTGTTGCCGTACCGGTGGCCGCCAAAGATTCATTAGAAAAAATAAAAGGATTGGCAAATCAGGTTATTTGTTTACATACGCCGTTTTTTTTGGTGCTGTTGGCGCTTTTTATGAAACTTTTGAACAAACTCCTGATGAAAAAGTCATTGAATTAATGGCCAAATCAAAAAATTTCGGCCAATAATTTTTGTCTTGAAGTATGACTCCAAAATTATGTATTTATTCTCATTATCCAACACAAAAAATTTAGCCCAAAAAATTCACCAAAAAACAAAATTTAATTTAGGTAAATATGACAAAAAAATATTTAGTAACGGTGAAATTTATTTGCAATTAAAAAATAAAGTTCGAGGGCAAACCGTTTATGTTTTAGGCTCAAATTATCTGCCTCATGATAATCTCATTGAATTTTTAATTTTAATTAATGCACTGAAAGAGAATGGCGCTAAAAAAATCATTGCCATAATTCCCTATTTTAGCTATGCTCGCCAGGATAAAACTGACCAATCAGGTGCCCCAATTACCGCTAAATTAATTGCTGATTTATTTAAAAAAGCCGGTATCAAACAATTTGTGACTATTGATATTCATAGTAACAAAAATCAAAAATTTTTAGGCCCCAACATAATAAATTTAGATCCTTTAAATATTTTTGCTGATTATATTAAAAAAAATATCAGTTTAAATGATACGATAATAGTCGCTCCTGATAATGGCGCGAGCCCACGTGCTAAAAAATTAGCCAAACTGTTAAATAATTTGCCTATTTTGGTTTTACAAAAAACAAGACCGAAACAAAATGTTGCCAAAATTTTGGAATTTAAAAAAAATATTACTGGTAAAAATATTATTATAACAGATGACATGATAGACACTGCCGGCACTATTACTGCAGCCTGTCAAGAACTAAAAGAACATAAAGTTAAAAATATTAATATTTTTGCCACTCACGGCATTTTATCTGGCCCGGCGATTAAAAGAATCCAAAAGGCACCAATTAAAAAAGTTATAATTACTGACACTTATCCGATACCTAACGATAAAAAAATCCAAAAAATTAAAATCCTACCAATCATTCCTTTATTAATTAAATATTTTAAATAAGTTATGAAAAAATTAAAAAAGAGAGTATCACTCTCTTTTTTTTAATAAATTATAAAGTGTTGAGGCAATAGTAAATGAATTATGCCTGATTAAAGCACGACTCAAATTATCCCCTTTAACTTTATGGGGGATTTTTTGACTAAGTAAATTTTTTCCTAAAAATTTTGTCTTATAATCCTGAAAATCTTGTTTTGAAAATTCTACTGGATATTCACCTTCTTGAGCATAAGATAGCAAAAAATCTTCAGCTGGTTTTTGATTATTGTATATCACATAATCAAAAACTTCGTTTTGCCCCATGTACCTTTCCAAAAAATAAATAAAATCAATAACCCTAAAACCATGGGTATGATTCTTTTGGGTCATTAAGTTGCAAATATAAACTTTAATAGCGTGAGAATCATTAATTGCTTCGCTAATATTTTCAACCAGTAAATTGGGTAAAATACTAGTATAAATATCACCGGGACAAATAACGATTAAATCACTGGCTAAAATCCTTTCAATTGCAAATTGATTAGCCGACGGACAAGGTTCAAAACTAATAGATTCAATAGGCTGATTTTTTAAATCAATTTGATGTTCACCTATAATTACCTGGCCATCAGGGGTTTTGGCGATCAAACGAACATCGTCTAAAGTTACTGGGATAACTTTACCTTTAACCTGCAATAATTCTCCTGCTCTTTGTAGGGCAGTTTCAAAATCATCAGTAATTTGCTGTAAAGCAGTAATGAATAAATTGCCAAAATTTTGTCCGGCTAAACTACCTTCTGTAAAACGATGATTAAAAAGTTGACGCCAAATATCTTCTGAATGAGACAAGGCAACCAGGCATTGTCTAACATCACCAGGCGGTAAAGCGCCCAATTCGTCTCGTAAAACTCCAGTTGAACCGCCATCATCAGCCATGGCCACAATTGCGGCCAAATCTAAATCGGGATAATTTCTTAAACCGGTTAAAATTGTATAAGAACCAGTACCACCACCAATTACGGTTATTTTTTTCAATACATTCACCTCCTTATAAAAATTTGATTATTTTAATTTAATATTAAATTAAATTTTTGTCAACCTGATTAATTATACGACCTTCTTTTAACCAAGACCAATATTTCTTGGGAATTAATTTTTTAGCTAATTTTGTATTTTTACGTTCTAAAATAAAATTAGCTTGATAAAAAACTGCCCAAAATTTATCAAAATTATCTTTGGTTATTTGCAGATCAAATTTATTAGTGGCTAATTGATATAATTTATTTTCATAAAATAAATAAACTTTTTTAGGAGTTTTAATTAATAAATTATAACCAAAATATTTATTTTTAAAATTATTAATTACCAAATCTCCTATTCTGTTTTCCTCTTCAAAATGAGCAAATAAAAATTTCGCATTACCTCTTTCAATCG
>CAZHFK010000028.1:2621-15522 GCA_964531215.1 uncultured Gammaproteobacteria bacterium
GAATAAAACGAATAAACCCTAATGCCCGATGAACTTCTTTTTTTACTTGACTCGCTAAGTTAAATAAATTTTTAGCCTCGCCAGAAGTTTTATTATTAACATAGGTCAAACCAAACCTTAAACTCTGGCGAATTGTTTCAATAATTAATTTATATTTAAAAGGTTTCCAATGTCTTAAAGCTAATTCAATTGTATTTTTAAGTTCGCCGAATGATTCATCTTTATTTTTCAACCAAATAATTTTACCGAATTTTTGATTATGCTGTTCTAAAATCTCCTGCCAATTCAATCTTTCTATATCAATAAATGTTTCTAACTGAAACAGATTAGCAGGCTCATTTTGCGAACTTAAATAATAGCCGGTTAAATTACCGTATAAAACCGCATAAAAAATAGATTCAAATTTATCTTTAAATTTTATAATCATAATATTTACAAAGCAAAAGCTAATTGCTCTATCTCTTGATTTTGATTTTTTAATAAATTTTTCTGCCTAAAAACAGGTGAAATTTGCTTATTAAATTTAACATGTCCCCAATATCTGCCGTTTATTAAAATAAAATGAATAGCTCTTTTTAAAACTACACCGATATTTTTTAATTCTTCAAGGCTGGTAATATGAAAATCTTTTCTAAGTTTAATAATTCGTTTGGCACTAATTTCACCAATACCCGGAATACGCAGTAAAATACGATAAGACGCTTTATTAATTTCAATTGGAAATTTATCAAAATTAGCTAAAGCCCAAGCCATTTTGGGATCAAAATCAAGAGGTAAATTTCCGATCGGATCAAAAGGTAATTCTTGAAAAGCAAAACCATAACGGCGCATTAACCAATCAGCCTGATAAAGTCGGTTTTCTCTTTTTAAAGAAACCGGTTCTTTGACCGGTAAATTATTAGACTGATTAACCGGGATAAAAGCCGAATAATACACCCGGCGCAAATTAATTTTTTGATAAAGCCAGGCTGAAGTAGCAATAATTTCCTGATCACTTTCGCCTGAAGCTCCGATTATCATTTGGGTAGTCTGGCCGGCCAGAATTTTAGTTTTATCATTATCAATAATTTTTTTTATACTTAACATTGGCGCTATTAAATCATGTTTAAAATCTTTTTCCGGACAAATCAATTCCAATTTATTAGTTTTTGGAGATTCCAAATTAATACTCATGCGATTAGCCAAGGCAGCGCCTTTATTAATTAAGCCTTGAGAAACACCCGGTAAAACTTTCAAATGTATATAACCGCGAAACTGATATTCAAAACGTAAAATTTCTATAACTTTAATCATTCTTTCCATTGTTTCTTCTGAATTTTTATAAATCCCGGAAGTTAAAAATAAACCTTCAACATAATTTCTTTTATAAAACTGGATAAAAAGATCGGCCAATTCCCTTTCCCCAAAACAAGTCCTAGGCCGGTCATTACTTTTACGATTAATACAATATAAACAATTATTTTCACACTGATTAGTTAAAAGAATTTTAAATAAAGAGACACAACGACCGTCAGGCGTAAAAGAATGACACACACCCATACGAGATATGTTACCCAAACCGTTACTGCCCCAATTTGACCGACTACAACCAGTCGAAGCGCAAACATCATATTTTGCTGCTTCGGTTAAAATTTTTAATTTATCTAAAATTTCCATAAATCAATAAAATCTAAATTAAAAAATGCTTTCGGCTGGATTTAGCAACCGTCAGAGCCCATAACTTCCTACAGTTTTAATCCAGCCGAATCATTAACTTTTAGTTTTACTTCCTATTTTTAAAAAAATAGGTTATATTTTTTATTATTTAATTTTCAAACTCGGATCACAAGCACTAACTAAGTCAAAAAAACGACAAATTAATTTACGATACATGGATTTTTGTTTTCTGGACATATTATTTTTAATTAATAATTATTGCAAAATATTGAAAATGATTTATAATAATAAAAGAGGGCTTAAACTTTTAAGTTCTTCTGTCTCTTGTGACAGCAAGAGACAATAAATACGCCAAGAACAAACTCACTCCATTCTATTGGGGTGAGTTTTTTTAGAAGATACTAACTTGCTAAAGTCCGCCCCACCCCAAACAGATCAGAGTATATTAATAATTAAATTTTAATCAAGCAGTATTAAACTTACGAATAACAGCTCGAACCACTCCCTGTACTAAAACATCTTTTGCGTAAATCGGTTTCATACTTGAATTAGCCGGCTGCAACTTTATTCGATTAGCTTCCTTATAAAACTTTTTTAAAGTTGCAAAACTGTTATCCAATAAAGCCACGACAACTTGTCCGTTACGTGGACTGGAATTTTCTTCCACTATCACGTAATCTCCATCATAAATACCTTCATCAATCATTGACTGGCCCTTAACTCGTAAAACATAAGATTTAGCTTCATCTTTAACAAAATCAATAGGCACTGCAATTTGCTCCCTTTCCTCAACCGCCTCAATTGGCTGACCAGCAGTAATTAAACCGGCTAGAGAAAGAAAAATCGCTTCGGCTTTTTCATCATCAATTAATTCAATAGAACGAGCTTCATTGGGATCAATTTTTAAATAACCCTTATTTTGTAAAGCTTGTACATGTTCTGCTACGGTTGCTGTTGAAGATAAATTAAAATGCTGACCAATTTCCCGATAACTCGGCGCATAACCGTAATCATTAATAAAATCATTAATAAAATCTAAAATTTCTTTTTGTCTTTTTGTTAAATTTTCACTCATATTTTTAATATTAATTAATAAACCGAAAACAAACCGAACAAATCATACTTTAATAGTATACCGAACATAAACCGAATGTCAAGACCAGTTATCCACAACTTGAAAAACCGGCTATTTTAGCCGGCTTTAAGTTCCCTCTTCTGCCAATTTCCAGATATTAATAGATAATTTATTTATTATTACCATTTTTAGCTTCACCCAATTCTTTGGCTTCTTCGTTTAATTCTTTTTGAACCACTTTTTTCTCCGGATAAAAACCCAATAAAGAAAAAACTATCAAACTGCCCAGCAAAACGCCCAATAAATTGGTTAAAAATAATTCAAGTGAACCTGATAATATCTGTAAATTCCAAAAAGAAATACCAATCCCAATTACAACCAAAGGTGGCAATAAAGCAATAGCTACAGCGACACCAACCATTCTTTCGGAAAACTCATCTTTTGAAGTAGTAAAAGCTGCTGCTACACCTGATGATATAGCTACTCCAAAATACATATAATTAGAAAACATCCTGTCAATAATTTCATCATTTAACTCTTTATTGATTACAAAAAACGAAATAATAACAGAGATAGCCACAACAAATACAATCGCTTTACCCAAAACCTTCAAAGATCTAATTATTAATTTAGGATCAGCCATGCTAATTCCCATGCTAATCGCTAAAATTGGTGACAATAAAGGTGTCACGATCATACCGCCAATTACAATCGCCACGTTATTCATTAAAAGCCCAAAAGTCGTTATAATGGCGGAAACAATTAAAATTAAAAAAAAAGCATGAGTCGGTGAACTTGATTCAATTAATTTTTCTATGGTATCTCTTTTTTGTTTAGAAGTCAGTTTTAACAATTCAATTTTAGGCATAAAATAATTTTTATAAATTAAATTTACTAATCTAAGTATAACAAAAATTATTAAAATATTCAAAACTTGATTTGTATTTTTTTATTTGTTAAGCTAAGATATAATTTTAGAGCCTATTTAAATGCAAAGGAGGGGAAAATGGATAAAAAGAAAAAAACAAAACGAATCTGTTTGCGTTGCGATCGTGAATTCATGTCTGAAGGAATTTATAACCGCATCTGTCCCAATTGCACGAACACAAATGCTAAAACCGGTATCGTACAAAAAAATTCACTATTTCCTCGGACTGGTAATGGCTCAACCAAGAAGGGGTTGGCAGATGAAAAGTAAAAACAAAACTTCCCAAATGGGAAGTTTTTAATTATTTTATTTTTCTTAATTGACCATTATCAAATATTAAAATATCCAAACTGTCTTGTTCAAATAATTGCAAGTATTTATTTTGCAAATAAAAACGAATTTGACTTGATGTATAATTATCATAATTATAACCCCATAATTCAAACGCATAATTATTTTCATATTTGGTCGGAAGGCCAGTCACCCAATTGCCTTGATCAAATGTTTCGGCCAGCCAGCCGCCGGTCGGATGCGGCCCCCAATATAAAATTTTCTGATCAATATTTTCCCTGGTTAACCGTAAATACGCTTGCAATGTCCTGCCTTCAAATTGATAATCGGGATAATATAATCTGATTGCCAAATTAATGGCATTGCGCAACACCTGAGCGCCTTCCAAATTATCAGGCAAACCAATAAATAATAAAGTTTTATCTTGTTCGTTTAAATCAATTACCTGCTGAAAATCTTGTTTAATAACTTTTTCAGTTAATTGCCCTGCCAAATGCCAATTATAATTTTTATTTATTAAAGAAACAGAAAAATAAACCATTAAAGCAACAATTACAATATTACGTAAAAATTTATCTTTTTTAATCTGCAGAATTAATAAGCTTAACAAAATACAAAAAATTACAGAGGGTAAATAATTATAACGTTCACCTTCATTGGTGAAATGGCCATAAGCCAAAGGTAAAACCGGTAAAATTAAAATAATATAGAAATCCAGTAAAAAAGCCACTTTAAATTTATATTTTCTTAAAATCAATAAAATCAAACTGACAATTAAAATTAATAATAAAACAAAAAACAATTTATTAGCCATAAAATAATCGGTCAATAAAACTCGCGTATCGCCATAAAAAAATAAATTGGTTATCAAAGCCGCAAACATTTTAAAAATCTTATCAAAATCAACCCTAAAGGTTTCCTCAGCATAATAACCAAAAAATAAACCAATTGCCCAATATCTGGCTAATAAATAAAATAATAAAACTGCAAAATAACCAATTACCCTGACAATAATTTCCCGTAAAAAAATTTTATTCTTACTTATTCCTTTATACAACTCCCAAACCAAAATTAATAACGGCAAAGTAATGGCTAGTTCTTTGGTTAAAAGCGCAATTATAAAACTTAAAATTGAAAAAATAAGATAATAAAATTTTTCTTTTTTACGAAATAAAACATATAAATAAAAAGCCAATAAATAAAAAAAAGCAACAACAGGATCACCGATTGCCGCTATCCAAATAACTGCTTCGCTATGATTTGGTAAAATAGCAAAAAATAAAGCTGACAAAATAGCTATTTTATTTTTTTCTTTATATTTATCAAATAAAATTAAAACTAATAAATAAACTAAAAAACAAACACCAATATGAAAAATTAAATTAATTAAATGGTAACCAAGCGGATTTAAGCCAAATAAATTATAAGTAAAACTAAAAATAACATTAAACATTGGACGGTAGCTACCGCCTGATCCCTGCTCCCCAAAATAATTAGCTGAAAAATAATCAAGCAAAGAATGCTGGCTTGTTTTGGTTGAATAAATCCAGTCAAAATCATCGGACAAGAAAAAATCATTTAAATTAATAGCAAAAAAAGCTAAATTTAACAAAATCAAACCCAAAAATAACCAAATATGAATTTTATTTATTTTTAGCTTCCCTTTTGACAAAATCATAAAAATGTAATATAATTTAAATAGAAAATGAGCTTGGAAAGGCTCAGCCAAGTCGTTGAAGCGATCAATGCCGTCCGCGAGGAACCTTTAATCCTCGCTTTTTTATTTGTTAAAATTCTGAGGATTATTTTTGTCATTTTTCCAATTTATAGGATTATTGGCAATATATTTTTTAATTCTGGCGTAATCTTGTTTATTTTTAATAATGTGTTCATAATATCGCGGTTGCCATTGAAAATTATTATCAAATTTTGAATTTATTTTATTTTTACTTGCGGCTTTGAAACCTCTAATAATTGATGGCAAATTGCGTATTTGCGGACCAAATGTATTTTTATTGTATTTTTGTAGAGACGCAGAGCTCTGCGTCTCTACTTTATTTTGATTATTCTCAATTCCAATAATTCCATGAATATGATTCGGCATAATTATAAAATCATCTAAAAATACATTCGGTCTTAATTTCGGTGTTTTTAACCATTCATCAAATAAGATTTTGCCTATCATTGATAAATATACGAAAGTATTTTTTATTGTAGCAAAGCAACAAATTTTATTTTTACTACAAATTGTTACATAATATAAGCCTGGCCAGGAATAATCCCAATCCTGCAATCGCGTGGTAGCTACGCGATATTTATTTTTAAAATATTCTTTTGACATTTTATTTTTTAAAAAAATCTTCCATTTACTAATGCCGATTGCCAAATACCTAATTCCTAATCTAATTATAGCAAAAAAGCGCGTCTTAACTAAACAAACGCGCTTTTACCAGCCTCTTTTTTGCCTTAAATAGCGACGGGTTATATTTTCCTTGGAAAGGATTTCACCAAAATCATCAAGCACGTGCTGTTTAGCCTCTTGTTTAATAACAATCATAAATTTCAAACCGTATTTACAGGTAAAAATCCTAACGGCTTCATTAATACCTTGCCAATGATGTGCTTGTTCCCGGTGATACCAAATAGTACCAGGTGTATTATAACCTTTAGTATTAGCAAAACGGTCAAACCAAGAATGCAGATCCCAAATTAATTTAAAAATAACAGGCCAATTATTAATAAAAAAACCGGGACTTTCTTTATATATTTTTTCAAATGACTTTATCGCATGATCAGCTGGTATCATGATTAACCTCCTTTGATTAAAATCTTATTACTATTTACTAATTAATTCAATATCTTTAATAATTATGGCTTCCAATGGATGATTTTTATCATTTGTTTCAACTGATTCAATCTGAGCAACTACATCCAGGCCTTCAATTACTCGGCCAAAATTGGTATGTTTGCCGTCCAACCACGGAGTCGCCACAGTGTTAATAAAAAATTGGGAACCATTGGTATTGGGACCGGAATTGGCCATGGCCAGACTGCCTCGAACCAATTTATGATTATTAATTTCGTCTTTAAAGCGATATTTGGGACCACCTGTCCCGTCATCTGACCAGTCATCATCTTTACTTAAAGGATCACCGCCTTGAATCATAAAATCCTTAATCACCCGATGGAATTTAGTGTTGTCATAAAACCCCTGCTGGGCTAAATTTAAAAAATTATTAACCGTTAACGGCGAATCTTCATTATAAAATTCAACTTTAATATCTCCCATATTTGTTTTAATAATTGCCTGATCATATTGGGAGACCAAATCTTCATGACCCATTTGAGCAAAAACCGATTGCAAAGAATCAACTGCTTGATTTTGATTAGGTTGCTGATTAAAATTTGCGTTACTAGAATCAGCTAAATTACTCGAATTATCAGTGCAACCTGAAATTAAAATTAAAATAAAAAAAAGTAAAATAATAATAAAATTTTTTCTCATAATTTAAAGATTATTAATTAATTTTTTAATTTTTCCAAAAATTTAACCACATTCATTTGCGGCCAGACACTGATTCTTTTTAATTCAAATAAATCTTGGGGATCCTGCCAAGCATCCTGATCAAAAGTTAAACCGGCTTTATAACCAACAGCTTTGGTCAAAGCTTTTATATCTCGGTTATATAAACCAAAAGGATAACTTAAAACGGTAATATCTGTATTTAATAATTCTTCTAATTCATCTTTGGATATTTCCAATTCTTTTAATCTTTCGGTCTTGGATATTTGAGTTAATTTAGGGTGATAAATCGTGTGCGAACCGACTTCAACCAAACCGCTTTCATATAATTCTTTTATTTGCTCATCACTTAAATAATTTTTACCGCCTACCCCGGTCATAATATAAATTGAAGATTTTAAATTATATTTTTGTAAAATTGGCCAAGCATTGGTGTAATAATTAATATTACCGTCATCAAAAGTTAAGACCAGCCAATTATCAGGCGGTTTAATCCCCTGCTCCAGCAAATCAATAACTTCGCTTAAAAATACTGTTTGATAATTATAAGCAATCAAATTCTGCATAATCATTTCAAAATCATGGGGTTCAATATAATAACTGGCTGTTGTCTTGCTTACGCCTGACGGGGCTGAATCAATATGATGAAAATTTAAAATCGGTATAAACACCTTTTCACCGGGTTTAATTGGCTCTAAATCTTTAGTTATGCTTGAATTTTCAGTCGAATCAATTGATTGATTTTGATCGGCTTGCAAATTTTCCTCCTTAAACTCACCGGATGATGATCTAAGACTGACTACAAAAAAATCAATTAAAACTATAACCAAAACCACTAAAACAGTAATAATAATATCAAAAACCAATTGTCTTTTTTTATTTTTATCCATAGATATTGCTTGGTTAGGAATTATTGGGTTAAAAATCTAGTTTGGTAATTAGTTTATAATTATTAATCTCACACCTATACTATTAACTTTATTCAAAATAATTTTAGCACTAACCTTAAAAATCAGCAACTGATTTAATTAACAAAAAATAAATAAAATAACAAGGGTTAAGCCCTTGTTATTTTATATAAATTATTTATTTACCAAAATAAATTTGCTCGGCCAGATCATAAAAAACAATACGCTGTTCTTTGTCTGTATAAATTTGTTTAACCAAATTTATATACGGCTAAATTTAATTAATTGAACCAAACCGGGACTAACCGGCTTATAATCCAAAACAACGACTTTTGCGACTTGCTTTTTAGCCCGCTTAAAATAATCCGCATAATCTTTTTCCGAATAAATATGGGTATGAATATCTATAATCATAAATTATTTTAATTCATTTATTTTTTTAATTAAATCTTTATAATCCAAAGTTACAAATTTAAAATCATTAAAAATAGCCAGGGCATTGGGATTAAGTTTTTGAGGCCGAGGCACTATTTGCCAATGCAAATGTTTAAGGCTCGCACCTGAATTCTGACCGATATTTAAAGCAATATTAAAAGAATCTGTCTCGAAAGCATCAGCCAATACTTGTTTTGTCTTTAATAAAACCCGGCTAAATTCTTGCCATTCTTGTGCACTTATTTGCTCTATATCAACTATATGACGTTTAGGTATAATCAATAAATTTCCATCTAAATAAGGGTATTTACTTGCTAAAACAAGCCAATTTTCTGAAAATAATTTTTTTATACCTTGCTCACTAATAACTTCTTTAGAACAAAAATCACAATCATCATTAGCATAATCGTATTTGGCAAATTTTTCCTGTCTTTTCTTTTGAAAAATTTTCATAATTTTTAAAAAATAAAAGCAGCTATTTATAATAATAGCCGCTTTTCAGGTATTTTTCAAGGTTTTAATTATACTGATAATATCCGAAGTATGCAACTCATAACGAGAAGAAACAAATTCTATCTCAATACCTAAATTTTTAGCCAAATCAGCTTTTTGCTGATTATAGTCTTTATTACTGGTCGGAGAAATAATCAAAGTATCGGGTTTAACTGTCTCTATGATTTTAAAAATTTCACTAAAAATCACTACATAATCAACAAAACCAATCGCAGCAACAATTGTTGCCCGATCCCTAGCCTTAAAAACCGGCCGATTAGGATCTTTGCTTTGCTTAATTAATTGATCATCAGCTATGCCGACAATTAAAATATATCCTTTTTGTTTAGCATCTTCCAAAAAGAACAAATGTCCTAGGTGAAAAATATCATAATTGCCTGTAGCTAAAACAACCTTTTTGCCTGCTTTTTGTTTTTTAGCAGAGACTAAACCAGCTTGGTGCAAAGAAATTATCTTATTTTGATAGTACTGCAAGTAAATCACCTCCTTTAAAAAATTGCTATTAATAACTTAACATAAATATGCTTATAAAACAACTATTTTAATATTTAGTCAAAATAAAAAATCGCTTATGCAGCGATTTTTTATCTACATACAATTTATTATTCTATTTCAGATAAAATCTGATTTTTAATTTGTTCATTAAAGCCGGAAAAAGCCTTATCATTAACAAAAATTATCGGATAATAGCCAAATGAATTTGAAACGCCCTGGCTTTGCCCAAATTTATTTTTCATTTCATTAAGACGCTGCCTGAAATTTTCTTCATCATCAAGCACTTGTTCAACAGGATAATCAAGGTCTTGTACAAATTCCATGGCATCCAAACACATCGGGCCGGTACCATTATGAAACATCAAAATTTTATTATCAACAGTTGATATATCGGCTGGTTCCTGTGCTTGGCCATCTTTACCGATAGCCTGAACAGAGCAAGGATTTTGCACTTTTTCTTCTTCTTCATAAGGTGTTAAGGGTCTTATTTTTTCCGGAGTATATGGCGCATTTTTATTAATCGGTAATTGCCATAAAGGCAAAGTCCAATCCGGTTCAGCCATTAATTCATCCAAAGTCACCCATTCAATCTGATCTTTTTTATCATCCCAAAAATCCTGCCATATATTCTGCCAAGTCTCTAAATAACCGCCGATCCAAGTATGAGAAACAGGTGTTACTTTATAATGAGAACCGTAACGGGCTTTTTCCTTGTCCGATAATGGCTGATAAGCTCGATCCAATTCAGCTCGCATATCTTCTGGCGTGCCAGCGCGTTCAAAAAACGAGTAATCACAAAGACTGCCGTATTTAAAAGTCACAATCGGTATATTGGAAACCGATAAAATCTTAGTGTCATAATCTTCAATCGCATAAACAGTTGCCTTGGTATCAGTAGTTCCTCGAGCAGTAATATAAGGGATACCTAATTCATCAGCCACTTTTAAAGTAGTATCATCAGAAGCCATATAGCGTGATGAAATAATCCTAACAGGCACATTGGTGCATGATTCAATCCCCTGTTTAATTTCAAGGATGCGCTCTTTCTGATTTTCATAAGATACATCCCAAAACGGTTCTTCAACATTAGTGCCGACAATTTCCACATTATGTTTTATCACCTCTTTAATCGCCTCGCAATTATCCTGCACAAATTCAGGGGTAACCATTAAAAGGCCGTGAATATCTCGCTGCTCCATTTCATTAACAAAATTGCTTAAACCAACGATATCTTTAAATTCAATTAAAATCATCATACTTTTAGCTTTTTCCAATACCTGTTTTTCAGACTCGTTATCTTTTTTGTCGGCAACAGGCTGATTATTATTGGTTATCTGTTTTGAGGGCTGAATTGTTTGCGATGAAAAAATCACTGCCAACAAACCAAAACCCAATAAAACAATTAATAATATTAAACCGATTATTATAATATTTTTGGTGGACATAATTTAAAATTATTTATTAAATATATATTATTAATTTATTGCTTGATTTTAGTATAACAAAAAATCTTCAAATAGGCGATTTTAAAATCTCTTATGACTCGACTACACAAAAACCATTAAACTGGCTCGAGCCAGCCCGCCCTCGTTAAAACTCCGGTGGACATTAGCCGTAGCTTGCCGTATTTTAAAATGATAATTTCCAGCCTATCACTAGGTTTGCGTGAGCACATTTTGCTTCGGCGAGCAAAGGCTGGTCACTCAGATTCAAAAACACCCAGAATAAGGAAATTTTTGGGGGCACAAATTTATTCCAAAATTAACGTGGCCAGACCTAAAAAAATTATAAAACCAAAAACATCCGTGGCAGTGGTAATGAATATGGTCGCGGAAGAAGCAGGGTCTTTGCCAAACCGTTTCATAACAAGAGGCACAATGGTACCAAAAAATGCGGCAATCAGCAGATTAATAACCATGGCCACACCTAAAATAATGCCGATTTTTAAGTCATTATCCTTTAAAGCAACGATTGCCGCCACAATTATTCCGTTAATTAAACCGTTGATAAAACCCGAGCCTAATTCGTTTTTAAGGGTTCGCCATATTGTATTAATACTAATCTGTTTCAAAGATATGCCTCTGACCAAAACCGCTAAAGTCTGAGTGGCGGCATTGCCACCCATACCGGCTACAATGGGCATATAAACAGCCAAAAGTACATATTTGGAAATAGTCTCTTCAAACAAGCCGACAGTAAAAGCGGCCAAAAAAGCCGTGCCAAGATTTATTATCAGCCATTTGGATCTAAATTTAACTTTTTTTTTAGTGCTATCAAAAACAGATTCTTCCTGACTAACACCGGCAAAATCATACAGCGAAGCAGCCTCGTTATCCCTTAAAATTTTTATTATGTCATCAGAATAAATAATGCCCATAACATTACCCGTAGCGCCCAAAACAACTATTTTATTATGCGGATAGCGACGCAAAGTATCCAAAACCTCGGTGGTTTTAGCCCGATATTTGATAGTCTTAATTTTTCTGGTATATTTTATAGCCTTTTCCCTGTTACCGGCATATCCAAGCTCATGTCCAGGCAAATATCCTTCCAGCTTGCCGTCTTTCATAACCAAGATAGCCGGTATTTTGCCTGTTCTTTTTTCATGAACTTTAACTTGTTTAGCCACACTGGCGATAGTATCATTATGCTCCACCTGGATATAATCAACATCCATCAAACCGGCGGCTGTTTCCGGGTCAAATTTTAACAACCTGCCAATATCTTCTTTTAACTGCTCATTCAATTCGTTCATTATATCTTTTCTTTTTTTAACTGACAGCAATTGCAAAATATCGGTCGCTTCATCAGTATCCATGTGTTCCAAAATATTAACTAACTCCTCTTTATTTAATTTAGAAACAATATCAAACTTCAGATGTTTGGAAATCTGCAGCAAAGCTTCCCTTTTTTGTCCGACCGACAAATTTCTAAAAATATCCAAACGTTTTTTGTGGTAATATGCTATTTGATGAAGTATTTTATCAATATCAATTCTATTAGAAGACATGATTTAAGATTAATATTAAAATATTATATATATATATTATATCATAAAATTCTTATTTATTTTCTGA
>CAZHFK010000029.1:0-8514 GCA_964531215.1 uncultured Gammaproteobacteria bacterium
AGCTTTTTTACCACTTTTTTGGATCATTAGCTATCACACTGTTTGACACAGAGCCGATTTTTAACTACTTTTTGACATTTGGGGTCTTTTTATATAAACTAAAATAATTTATAATATAAATATGCCAGAAGATATTAATAAAAAATTTAAAATACTGGAAAAAACTGTCAAACAATATCATCCCAAGGCTGACTTTGATTTGCTTAGGCTGGCTTTTGATTTTGCCGTAGAGGCGCATAAAGGCAAAAAAAGAATGTCTGGTGAAGATTATATTTATCATCCTTTGGCTACAGCTCAAACTTTGGCTGAAATGAAAATGAGCCTGCCGATTGTTATTGCCGGACTTTTACATGACGTTCCGGAAGATACTAATTTTACATTGGATGATATTAAAAAAAATTTTGGTAATGATATTGCCTCTTTGGTTAATGGTGTAACCAAATTAGGAACAATTAAATATCGTGGTATTGAAAGATATATTGAAAATTTAAGAAAAATGTTTTTAGCTATTGCCAAAGATCTTAGAGTTGTTTTAATTAAATTTGCCGACCGCTTGCATAATTTAAAAACACTTTATGCCTTACCGCGCAATAAACAAATTCGCATAGCCTCAGAAGTTTTGGAAATTTATGCTCCAATTGCTAACCGCCTTGGTATGTACGAAATGAAAGGGCAACTGGAAGCTGAGGCTTTTAAATATCTTTATCCTAAAGAATATAATTGGTTAAAACAATTAATTGAAGAACAAAGTAAACGTAAAGAAAAGTATCTAAATAAAGTAATCGCTTTTGTCAAAAAAAGATTACAAGAAGAAAATGTTGATTTTATTGAAGTTAAAGGCAGGATTAAACAATTTTACAGTTTATATAAAAAATTATTACGCCATGATAAAGATATTAACCGAGTCTATGATTTTATTGCCATTAGAATTATTGTTAAAGATATTGCGGCCTGTTATTCGGTTTTGGGAATAATTCATAAAATAATGAAACCTTTAAAGGGGCGAATTAAAGACTATATTTCACAGCCCAAGCCCAATGGCTATTCTTCTTTACATACCACCGTATTTACTCCTGACGGTGAAATTATTGAAGTACAAATTCGTACCGAAGAAATGGAAGAAGAAGCCGAATATGGTATCGCGGCTCATTGGTATTATGATGAAAAGGGTTCATTTAAAAAACCGCGGCAAACCAAATGGATAGATGAATTAACTGAATGGCAAAAAGAATTATCAGCTAATCAAAAATTTTTAGAAAAACTTAAAATTGATGTTTTTCAGGACAGAATTTTTGTTTTTACACCTAATGGCGATGTTATTGATTTACCAGCCGGCGCAACACCTGTTGATTTTGCCTATAATGTACATACTGATGTAGGCAATCAATGTGCTGGCGTCTTAATTAATAATCAAATAGCAACTCTTGATAAAAAATTAAAAAGTGGCGATGTAGTTCAAGTTTTAACTGACAAAAACAGAAAATTCCCCAATGCTGACTGGTTAAAATTCGTTAAAACTTCAATCGCTAAAAATAAAATAAAAAGTTCCCTTAGCAAGAGAACTTTAATTGATAAATTTCTTAAAAAATAAATTATTGCAATTCTTCAAGCATTGCCCCAACTTCTTCATCGCTTGGGTTAAATTCCAAATATTTATTTAAAATTGTTTTGGCTTGTTCAACTTTATCTTGATTAAGATAAAGCTTTTTTAAACTTAAAACTATTAACTTTTGGCTGGGATCTAATTTGTAAGCTTTTTCTATGTAGTTCATGGCCTTTTCTGGTTCGCCTAATTCTTGCCAATAAAGTCCCAGATTATAATAAGCTAAAACATAGTCATTTTTTAATTCAATACTCTTTTCTAAATCTGTTTGGATTTTTTTTAACAAGCTCTGAATTTGATTATTTTCTAAATCTTGACCATTAGCTTTAATTAATAAATATTTATTAAAATTTAATAAAGCTCTATCAATATATAATTCTGGATTATGGGGATCTAGTTCAATTAACTTTTTATTAATAGCTTCTTCTGAGTCTAAAGACTTAACCCCCAAATCGTCCAATAAACCTATATTTTGTTTTAATTCAATATAATAATCAACTCTTTTGGTTTCTTTTTTGAGCGCCAAACTTAAATTTTCAAAAACTTTTTCTCTTAAACTTATTTCATCATATTCCTGTTCATTCTCAGCTAAAAAAATATTTTTATTAATTAATAAATTAACCGATTTTAAATTATAATCATAATAATCAGGATTATATTTTAAGACGCCTTGTAAATAATCTTCAGCCTGTTCAAAATCCTGTAAATTTGAATAATTTTTAATCAATACTTTTTCCATATAAACTTCGGCTGCTAAAATTCTTATACCGGAATAAACAAAAATTAAAATTATTATCAGGCAAATATAAACAAATAAATTAATTACATTTTTATTCGCCAATAAATTGGCAGGTGCAGATTTTTTTAAAAATGCTGCAATTAAAGCTATAAACAAAACAAATAAATAAATGATAATAAAATCAAAATTATTTAAAAAAGCCCAAATAATAAAACTGGCAATAATTACGCCTAAACCGGCCAATATTAAAAATTCCTTATAATTAACATCGTCAAAAATCTTTATTTGCCTAAAATAAATAAATAATTTTTTATATAATATGAATATAATAATAATGCCAAATAATACGCCCAAAACACCCAGATTATTAAAATTCTCCAAAATAAAATTAGAATTTTTCTCAAAACCAAGCTGCCAATAACTGGTAACATTAAAATCTATGGGTTTATATTTATAAAAACTATAACTAAAATTTTGCGGTCCTACTCCCAATAGCAAATTTTCAGAAAGACTGGCTTTGGTTATTTGCCAACCAAAAGAAATTGGCAAATCAAATTGTTGAGGACTAATTAAACCGGTAAAATTGCTGACCGGTAAAATTAAGACTAAAACCGATAAAAATAATAATAAGGTTAAGGCAACTACTAATTTATTTGAAAAATAATTTGATTTAAAAGATAACAAAAATATAAATAAAAAAATACTAATTGCTAAAAGTAATAAAAGATATTGATTATCAATTAAAAAAATAATTATTAAAAAAAAGACCATTAAAATAATATTGAAAATTTTGGCTATTTTTTTTGTACTGATTAAATATAAAAGTCCACTTAAAATAAAAGCCAAAATTAATAAAAAGTAAAAAACATTAATTGACACGGCCGAAATCAAAAATTGAAAATTCAAACCCCAAACAGACAAGACTTTAATTAAACTGATTATAAAAACTACAAAAATTACGGTATAAAAAATGATTTTAAGCTGATTTAAATTATTAATAAACAGTGAAACTAAAAAATAAAATAAAACCAAAAATAAAACCGTTAAAAAAGAATTGCTCATATTCAAATCAAATCCCCAAAAGCTATTATATTTATCTATACTAAAAATACTGGAAAATAAATATACTAATAAAAATAAAAGTAAAGGACTATCTAAAAATCGCATTCTCCAATTAACTTTTTTAGTTAAATAAACTTTGATTAACCATAAAATTATACCTAAAATAACCAATAAATAAAATAAGATAACTTTAGAAAATTCCAAAAAATTATCTGATAAGGGAATAAAAAAAAGCGGAATTAAAAAAACTCCTCCATAAATTGTCAATCTTATTAATTTTTCAAAAAAAAGTTCTTTAAAATCTTTTATGCCCATAAAAAAAGCTTTAAATCATATCAATAAATAAGGATTATCATGACTTAATCAATTTTTTATAAATTTGAGTTAAATCATTATCAGAATTATAAGAAATTATTATTTCTCCACGCTTGCCTTTTCTTTTAATTACTACCTTATACCCCAAAACTTGTCTTAAGGTTTCCTCTTTTTCTAATAAGACGGGGTCGCTACTCAAAGTTCTTGTATGACTTTTAATTTTAACTTTTTGAGCTTGAGATTCGGCCTGGCGAACAGTCATTTGATTACGCGTTATTTTTTTTAGAAATTCCAATTGCTCTTTAGCGGTCGGCAAAACAGCAATAGCTCGAGCATGACCTTCGGTTATTTTTTCATCCAAAATTGCCTTTTGTATTTCTTCTGGTAAATTTAATAATCTTAAAGTATTGGCAATTGTTGATCTTTTCTTGCCTATTTTTTTAGCTATATCTTCTTGTTTCAAATTAAATTCATTAAGCAACCTTTTATAAGACAGGGCTTCTTCAATTGCATTTAAATTTTTACGCTGAACATTTTCTATTAAAGCTAATTCTAACTTTTGCTGTTCTTCGGCCTCACGTACAATTGCGGGGACTTTTTTAAAATTTAAAATCTGCGCCGAACGCAGTCGTCTTTCCCCTGCAATTAATTGATAATTATCTTTATCAAGCTCGGTAACGATTAACGGCTGAATAATACCGTAAGCCTTAATTGAATTGGTCAAATCTTCCAGCTCTGAATGATCAAATCTTTTACGTGGTTGATGAGGATTAACTTGTATTTTATCAATATTAATTTCCAAAACTTGATTTTTATTATCAAGCTTATTAATTTGCTCATTGGAAAATTTAGTCTTAATTGGTTTTTGCGGGATTAAAGAATCCAAACCTTTACCTAGTGACATAAAATTTAAAATTATAATTATTTAAAGCTGGTTAAATCAATTATTTCCTTAGCCAATCTCTCATAAGCCTTAGCGCCTTTTGATTTTGGATCATAATCCAAAATAGTTTTACCATAACTTGGAGACTCGGTTAGCCGTATATTGCGCGGTATCACTGAACGGAAAATACGATTAGGGAAATATTGATAAAGTTGCTGTAATATTTCATTTGATAAATTATTTCTTTTATCATACATGGTAATAATCGCGCCTAAAATTTGCAAATCCGGTTTAAGGTTCTGCTGAATTAAATTAATGGTATTAATCAACTGACCCAGACCTTCAAGCGCATAATACTCTGATTGAACAGGAATTAATATTTTTTCAGCTGCCACCAAACTATTTAAAGTCAAAAGCCCCAAAGAAGGCGGGCAATCTATTATAATATAATCATAATCGTTTCTGGCTTCCAATAAAGCATTATATAAACGAAATTCTCTTTTTTCCAAATTAACTAATTCAACATTGGCACCGGCTAAATTTAAAGTAGCCGGAGCAAGCTTATAGCCAGTTAAATGGGTATTTAGAATTACTTCGCTCAAATTAGCTCTGTCAATCAAAGTTTCATAAATACCTTTGTTTAATTTATTATAATCAATTCCCAAACCACTTGTTGCATTGGCTTGCGGGTCCAAATCAACCAATAAAACAAATTTACCCAAACGAGCTAAATAAGCAGCTAAATTAATAGCCGTAGTAGTTTTGCCAACTCCTCCTTTTTGATTGACAATTGAAATTATTTGTCCCATATAATTTATATATATAAATTTAACTTTATTTTACAGTAAATATTTAGTTTTGTAAAATTGACAAATTTATAAAAATAAGCTACAATAAGACATATTTATGCCGAAGTGGCGAAACTGGTAGACGCGCACGACTCAAAATCGTGTGAGCTTTGCTCATGCGGGTTCGACTCCCGCCTTCGGCACTTGCTAAAATAATTATTTTTAGTTAAAATTTTAACATTCATTATCGCTTAATGTTAATTTCAGCAGAGTAGCTCCCGCCTACGCTTACTTTATTAGAGCTTCGGCAGACAGACAGTTGATTCTAAAATTTAAAATATTCAGAACAACTTTCGCTACTCATAATTTTCAACATTCAAAAAAATTAAATACGGCAGGGTAGCTCAGTTGGTTAGAGCACGGGACTCATAAGCCCGAGGTCGTGGGTTCGATCCCCACCCCTGCTACAAATATGTAATTATACATTATGTTTTTAACAGTTCACGCACCTACGGGAATCATTATCGGTCAATACATATCAAACCCTATATTGGCCTTTATTATTGGTTTTATTTTTCATTACATACTTGATATGATTCCTCATGGAGATACTAAGATTGATTCAAAATATAAAAACCCTATTCATATTGGTACTGCCGCTCTCTTTGATTTTATACTCCTTTTTCTTGTATTGATTTTATTATTTTTTTCAAACGTAAACTTATTTAAACCAAGTATTATAACCGGTATGATCGGCGCGATGCTACCTGACATCCTACAAGGTTTTTATTATATATACCGCAGAAAATTCTTTAAAAAAATGCAAAATATTCATATTTTTTTTCATGATGCTATTTCTAAAAAATATGAGATGAATTTTGTCCCGGGGATTATCTTTCAACTTATCATTTTAATTATTTTAATCTTTATTATTATCTAATATGCTGCTTTCAGTTCACGCTACGGTTGGCGCTATTATTGGCGAACAAGTCAACACTCCTTTGCTGGCCTTTATTTTAGGTTTTATTTCTCATTTTATTTTAGATATTATTCCTCATGGTGACGAAGAATTAATTAAAGCCTACCGTAATGATTTTAAAAATCGTGGCATGCTTTATTTAATTATTTTTGATTTAATTTCAACTGCTGTTTTGTTATTTTTATTATTCTTTTTTCAACAAATTAGTTTTAGTTATACTGTAATCTGGGGGATTATCGGCGGTGTTATACCTGATTTTATGGTTGCTATACACGAAATAAGCCATAAACATTTTTGCCGCACACATAAAGTACATTATTGGACTCATGATAAATTATGCCTTACTCTAAATTGGACTATGCCTTTAAAATTGGGCTTGCTTTTACAAATTTTAATAATAACATTATTGATTCTAAGATAATTTATTTATAAAAACATTATTGCAAACTTTTATATAAATCAATTGTTTTTTTAGCGCATTGTTGCCAAGTAAAATTACGGGCAATCCCCTTACCTTTATCAATTAAATCTTCTCTTAATTTATCGTTATGTGCTATTTTTAATAAAGAATTTTTTATTGAATTAATATCACGTGGTTCAATTAATAATGCATTATCAATTACCAACTCGGGAATTGAAGCAATATTAGAGGTAATAATTGGCACTCCTAAATTCATCGCCTCTAAAATAGGTAAACCAAAACCTTCATATAAACTAGGAAAAACAAAAGCATAGGCTTTTTTTAATAAATAAACTTTTTCTGATAAACTGACGTACCCCAAATAAATAACTTTATCTTCCAAATTTAAATCTTTAATAGTGGTAAAAATTTTCTCATATTTCCATCCCTTTTTACCGGCTAAAACCAATATAAAATCCTTATCTTCTGATTCCTGCAAAAATTGGTTAAAAGCAGTAATTAAACGAACTAAATTTTTACGTGGCTCTAAAGTACCAATAAATAAAAAATATTGTTTTTCAAATTTAAACTTCTCGTCAATATCATTCTCTTTTATATTTAATTTATTATAATCTTCAACCCCCTCATGAATAACTTTTACTTTATCAACTTTTATCTTAAAAATATTTATCAAATCTTCTTTGGTATTTTCTGATACAGCTATAATTTTTGGGGCTTTATAAATACTAAAAGGAATTAAAATTCTTTTACTAAACCATTGGCCGTTAGGAAACCAATCTGAATTTTTATAAATCGCTAAATCATGAACGGTGATTACTGATTTATGAAAATAATAAAAAGGTATAATATTGGCTGGATTATGATAAACATCCAATTTGTACATTTTCAAAATATGAGGTATAAAAATATGACGATAAAAAAAAGGGGTTTTGCCAATATTTTCCAAGCCTGGAAAATAAACGCATTTGACATTTTTATTTTTTGCAAATTCTTCACATCTTATTTTTTTATTATAAAAAAATAAAACATATTCATTTTCTTGATCAATTTCCAATAAATATTTAATTAAAAAATAAGTATAATGACCTACACCAGCCAATTCCCCGTGATCAACATTTAAAATATAACGGCAATCAATTCCTATTTTCATAAAATTAAGTAAATAATAAAAATGCGCCCCAAGCAGTTTTAGTAATAAAAGTTACCGCTAAAGCGGCAATAATTACTCCTGAAATAATTAAAATAGCTGCTCTTTGCCTGGGTATACGAAATAAAAAAGCAGCCAAAGCACCGGTCCAAGAACCGGTAATCGGTAAAGGTATAGATACAAATAAAACTAAAGCGATCGAACCGTATTTGGCATATTTACCTTCAAATTTGATTCTGGTTCTTTTAAAAAGCCAGGCGAAAAATTTATTAAAAATAGTAAAATGTTTCATTAAAAATTTAGAGACAGGATCAATCAAATAAAGGATAAAAAACATTGGAATAATATTACCTAAAATCGCATAAAATAAAGTTGTCAAAGTATCCAAATTATAAACTGTCAAACCAATCGGAATGGAAGCTCTTAATTCAGCTACTGGGATCATGGAAATTAAAAAAACTGCCATTTCCGGTGACATATCTTTAAATAAAGCGATATAATTTAAATCAAACATAAGTTAATCCCATTGATAATTAGTAAAAACCCAATCACTAATCGCTTTTACATCTTGAAACCT
>CAZHFK010000029.1:8524-14025 GCA_964531215.1 uncultured Gammaproteobacteria bacterium
AATTTGAATCACTGCCCAAGACGACAACAATTATTTCCTGATTAGCTTTATTTTTAATTTTAACTGCCAAACAATAACCTGATTTTTCAATATAACCGGTTTTTCCACCTAAAACATCCAAATAACTATTAGTTAACCAATCAGTATTAATCAAGGTTACTTTTCTCTTTTTTGCTTCGGCTTGGACTTCAAATTCATAGCGATTAGTGCTGGTCGCTGTTTTTATTTCTGGTTGGCGTAGAGCAACTTCAACTAATTTAACGACATCTTCCGCTCTTGATTTATTGGCACTATTCAAGCCGCTTGGTTCAACAAAAAAGGTGCTTTGCAAACCCAAAATTTCGGCTTTTTTATTCATTTCTAAAATAAACTGATCTTCACTTAAGCCTGTTGACCTAGCTAAAGCAATAGTCGCATCATTATCAGAAGCAATTAAAGCTGTATAAAATAAATTTCTTATTGTTAAAACTTCACCCGTATTTAAATGTATAATTCCACCGTTTCTGCGATCACTGGCAATAGTATAAAATTCTTTTTGCCAACCGGGATTATGATCTAAAAAAACTAAAGCGGTCATTAATTTGGTAATACTAGCGATGGATCTTATTTCTTGTGAATTTTTTTTATATAAAATTTTCCCTGATTGAGCATCAACAGCAATCGCACTTTTAGCGGTTATTTTTACATCCAAAACTTCTGTATAAATTCGCTGGGGAACAAATTCTTCTGATTTTATTTTTTGCAAATCCAAAAACCCGTCAAAATTAAAATAACTTTGCCAGCAAATCGGAATTACAAGTAAACTTAAAAAAGCTTTTAATAACATAATTAAAAATTATTCTTCTTTTTTCTCATCCCCTGATTCATTATTTAACAATTGTTGCAAAGCTTCATTACTATTTAATTTTTCGTATTCCGGCAATTGCGCTGATTCAGTAATTCCCAAATGTTGCATAAAATCAAAAGTAATTTGATATTTTTTTACCAAATCTTTTTTATCATCTATTTCGTCAACCAACCCCCTAATCATTAAATTACGCAAAATTACACTGCAATTAACGCCTCTGATCATTTCCAGCTCTGTCTTGGTTATTGGCCCACGATAAGCAATCACGGTCAAAGTTTCTAATGATGCCTGAGTCAATTCACCAGTCATCTCCTCCTTTAAAAACTCAGATATTATTTTAGCATTATCAGCATTAGTTACCATCTGATATTTATTTTTTATTTTCTGAATATTGATACCCTTATTTTTTTGATTATAATCTTCAAATAAATCAGCTATTTCTTTTTTTACCTCATCTTTTTTGCCGCCTGTTAATTCACTGATTTTTTTTATATCCAAAGGCCTGGTGGCAATAAATAAAAGTGATTCTATTTTTGATTTTAATGACATTTTATTTTATTTAAGATTTAATTTTTTTTAAAGTTATATCGGTAAAAAGATCGCCTTGTTCAACATTTATAAATTTTTGTTTGGTTAATTCTAAAATTGCTAAAAAAGAAATAATTTTTTCGGTTTTTGATTTTGAATCACCAATTAATTTTGAAAAACTTGTTGACATCTCTTTAATTATTAATTCCCTAATAGACTGGATTCTTTCTGACAATTTAATTGATCTTTGAATAACCTTTTTGGGCAAAATAACTACTGGTTTAATTCTATTCAAAACTTGCTGATAAACTCTTTTTAACTTATTAGGATTAACACTGTCCGGAACATAAAAAACTTGATCAGTAATACCTTCTGGAAATTTTTCTCTAGAAAAACAAAAAGATTTTTTACGTAAAATCTTTTGAATTTTTTTAGCTGCCTCTAAATATTCTTTATACATTTTTAATTGTTTTTCCAAATCAATTTCATCATCTTCTTCTAAATCTAAATTCGGCAAAAGAGCTTTTGATTTAATATGAATTAATTTGGCTGCAACAACTAAAAAATCAGCAGTTTCTTCCGGTTTAACTGGTTTTAAATTCATATATTCAATAAACTGATCGGCCACCTTAGATAAAGATATTTCAGTCACATCCATTTCTTGCTTTTCAATTAATTGCAATAATAAATCCAAAGGACCCTGCCAATCTTCTAATTGCACTTTATAACTATTCATAATTATCAAAATTTAAAATATTCCAAAAATTAATCAATATGGCTAATTGGGCATTGCCAAATAAAACATCATAACTCAATAAAACTGACCCACCGTAGCTAATACTAAATCTTTTGAATTATTTTTTCTTTTTATTACTAGCTGATTTTTTTGAACTTTTTTTATTATTTGATTTTTTACCGGATGCCTTCTTTTTATTTTTTGGGCTTTTTGGCTGAACTGATTTTTTTATTTTTTTAGCTTTAGAAAATAAACCAACAATCGGCTCTTCTAATTTTTCAAATTCCTTTATAGCCATTTCAATTGATTCATTAAAACTGCCTGAAGAAAAAATAGCTTTTTTAACTTTTTGCAGACTCTTATCCATATAAACTTCCAAGTTATGCAACTTACCAAAAGCCGGCAAAGCACCCGGTTTAACTTTAAAAACTTTTACCATCACGCCTTCTTTGGGAATTTCAACTTTTTTAATACCTTGACCTTTGGCATTAATTAATTTTTTTAATTTTTCCATGTCTAAATTTTTAGAAGCCGGCAGTAAAACCATAATATAACCTTTATCAGTTTTGATCAAAAGATTTTTAACAATTTCGTCCAATTTCTTTTTTAAAGTTTGGGCGGCATCATAAGCGGTATAAACTTTTTTATGGGTAACAATGGCATATTTAGCACCTTTTTTGTCTAAATAATTTTGAATTTTTTTAGGAACTGGCATAGGTTAAGTTATTAGTTTATTAATAAATGGATTTAGCCTTTTCTTTTCTTGCTTACCTTACGTAAATTCAAGGGTAATTTTTTTTGCTCACCTAATATTTTTTTTGCGACTGATCTGCCCAAACGAGTTAATCTTACTTTATCAATAAAAACTTTTTCTTTGGTAATTTCGCCAAAACCGACTAAAAGTCCTTTTTTAATTAATCTATCCAAACTAACAGTAATTGAATTAATTTGGCTTGCTTTTTGGGGTTTAGATTTAAACGAATTATAAAAAACAACCAAATTCTTACGATCCAGTTTCCCATATTTATGCTCAAAACACTGTAAAAGAATATATTTCTGCAATTTTGAAAGCCGCATATCCTTAATTTTAGCTTAAAATCAAGACAAATTCAAGACCCAAAAATTTACCCTGCAGAAAATTACTACAGGGCAAATTATAATTTAAAAATAATAAACGATTATCAAACTATTCATCCAAATTTAATTTTATATGTAATTCTTTTAATTGTTCTTTACTGACTTCGCTTGGCGCTCCTAACATGACATCTTGAGCTGCTCCATTTTTAGGAAAAGCATAAATATCTCGAATACTGGGACATTCCCAAAAAACCATTAACAAACGATCCAAACCGGGTGCACAACCGCCATGAGGTGGTGCACCATATTCAAACGCTTTAATCATATGACCAAATTTAGCATCGACCTGCTCCTTAGTATAACCTGCGATATTAAAAGCTTTATACATAATTTCTGGATCATGATTACGAATTGCGCCGGAAGATATTTCAAATCCGTTACATACCAAATCATATTGATAAGCCAAAATTTCTAAAGGATTTTTTTCTTCTAAAGCTTTTAAACCGCCTTGTGGCATAGAAAAAGGATTATGAGAAAAATCTATTTTCTCCTCTTCCATTTCCGAATAATCATACATTGGATAATCACAAATCCATAACCAAGCGGCTTTACTGGAATCTTTTAAATCTAAACGGCCACCGCATTCTTCACGAACAGCACCTAATGCTTCCGAAGCTATTTTCCATTTATCAGCACCAAAAAAAACAATATCACCTTCTTTAGCTTCAGTTTTTTCAGTAATAGCCTTGATTTCCAAATCTGATAAAAATTTTAATATTGGCGACTTTATTTCTTTTTCATAAACAATATAAGCTAAACCTTTGGCACCTTTATTTTTAGCGATTTCAGTTAATTCATCAATATCTTTACGTGAAAACTTAGCACCATCTGTTATTTTTAATGCATTAACTATCCCGTCATTAGCCAAGGCATCGGCAAAAACTTTAAATTCTGTATTTTTCATTTCTGCAGATAAATTTTTAATTTCAAAATCAAACCTTAAATCAGGTTTATCAGAACCATATTTAGAAATAGCTTCTTTATAAGTAATTATGGGAAAAGGTTTTTGTAAAACCTTTTTATCTGAAAATTTTTCAGTTAATTCAATCATTAAAGGTTCCACTGTTTGCCAAACATCTTCTTGCTCCACAAAAGACATCTCCATATCAATTTGATAAAAATCACCCGGATGACGATCAGCTCGAGGATCTTCGTCTCTAAAGCAAGTTGCGATTTGAAAATATTTATCCATCCCACCAACCATTAAAAGCTGTTTAAACTGTTGTGGGGCTTGAGGTAAGGCATAAAATTTACCGGGATAAAGCCGAGAAGGAACCAAATAATCACGCGCGCCTTCTGGTGATGAATTGGCTAAAATCGGCGTTTGAATTTCAATAAAATTCTTTTTATGAAAATATTCACGAACATATGTAATCAAGTCATCTCTTTGCTTCATTATTTCTTGTAAACGCGGATGGCGTAAATCTAAATAACGATATTTTAAACGCAAATCTTCATTAACAGCTTTTTCTTGAGAAATTTCAAAAGGCGGTGTTTTGGATTTATTTAAAATTTTAATCTCATCAATGGCCACTTCAATCTCACCTGTTGCCATCTTAGGATTGATCATATCTTTAGGTCTGTCCAAAACTTTACCTGTGACTTGCAAAACCCATTCAGCGCGAACCTTATCAGCTTCATTCCAAGCAACCTTGGAAATATCAGGATCAAATTTTATTTGAGTCAAACCATAACGATCACGTAAATCAATGAAAATAATTCCGCCATGGTCACGTCGAGTGTTAACCCAACCGCATAAAGTTACTCTTTTACCTACTTGTTTTTTAGTTAATTCCCCGCAAGTATTTGTTCTTAACATATAATTTAAATTAATAATCAATAACTAAGCACCAATAACAAATTTCAATATTTAAATTCTAAATTCAAATTTTAATTTGATTCTTGGCATTAGAATTTATAATTTGTTTGGAAATTGGGATTTAATTATTGGTCATTAAAAAAATCTCGTCCTCAAAATTTCAAAAGTATAATACTCTTCAAATTCAAGGACGAGATTTTTCTCGCGGTGCCACCTTGATTGCTTCAAAACTAAGCCACTCAATTTTGTCGCTAACGCGGACTCACGACGGGTTTTACTTGCCAAAAGCTTTCTTCCCGCACCTCATTTGGTGTTTGCCAAACTCAAACGGTTTTAATAATTATATTTTAGCAAAATAAAAAATTTAGTCAAGTAAAAAAGGCTGTATAATAATTAGTGTGGTGGAAAACAAAAAGATAGTGGTAAACTTAGCT
>CAZHFK010000030.1:0-13345 GCA_964531215.1 uncultured Gammaproteobacteria bacterium
GAAATTAGTAATTAGTAATGACCAAGAGATTAGTTTGCCTCGTGTCCAATATTAATTACTAAAGACTAAAGATATGATACCTTTTATTTATGCCTTGATTGCTGTTTTTGTGGTTAGTTTGTTAGCTTTTGTTGGCCTGATAACTTTGGCTTTAAAAGATAAGTTATTAAAATCAATTTTAATTTATTTGGTGAGTTTTTCAGCCGGCGGGTTAATGGGCGGAGCTTTTTTCATTTATTGCCGGAAAGTATTGAAGAAAGCATAGAGCCTTTAATGGTTTTTGTTTATGTAATAATTGGTTTTTGTGTATTTTTTTTAGTTGAACGCTTTTTGCGCTGGCATCATTGTCATGATAAAGATTGAAAAAATCCTTTACATTTGGGTTATATTAATTTAATTGGTGACGGTGTTCATAATTTTATTGACGGTATTATTATTGTAACCAGTTATATGGTTAATGTCGGGTTAGGTTTTGCAGTGACTATATCTATTATTTTTCACGAATTGCCCCAGGAATTGGGTGATTTTGGAGTTTTAATTTATTCAGGGATTAGTAAAAAAAGGGCGCTTTTTTATAATTTTTTAACAGCTTTATTAGCCATTTTAGGCGTGATAATTGGTTATTTGTTGCTTAGTTGGCTTGAAGGAATTAATACTTTTTTAATTCCTTTGGCAGCCGGTGGGTTTATTTATATTGCAGCAACCGATTTGATTCCCGAATTGCAAAAAGTTATAAAATTAAAACATTCTATTTTTACTTTTATAACTTTTTGTTTCGCTTTAATTTTAATGTTAGGCTTGAAAATTTTTAGTCATTAAATTTGACTAATAATTAAAATTATAATTATAATAATTCAAAGGGGGGTAAACTTTCTGCAAATTAAATTTTGATTATTATGAAAAAAATATTTTTGCAAATCGGTTTAGCTCTTTTTTTGTTTGGTTTTTTATTTTTTTGTCCTCAGCAGTTAAACGCCAAAACAATTATCAGAGAAAAAGCCGAGTGTTTTTATGAAATAAAGGTTAAAATTGTTTTTGATTTTAAATATCAGCTAAGCCAGTCAGAAACGGAAAGAATTTTAAATGACTGGCATAAAACAATGTCTGGTGTTTGGAACGGTGTTTTTGGTTCAACCATTTTAAATGATCAATGCTTTGTTTATTATAATTTTGAATTAATCAAAATGAAAAACAACAGAACTTGTGACGATTATCCTGATTTTCATTGTATTTCGGTTATAGATGCACCGATTAATTCTAGAGGGAATAGGGCTGACGCAACAATTGTCAAAGCAAATAGTTTGCAAAATAGCCGGGGAGAATGGACAAATCAGATGGATCCACTGATTGTTGCCCATGAAGTTGGGCATATGATGGGGTTAAATGATGAATATGAATATAAGATTGCTAATAAAAAAAAATCTTTGATTAATTTAAATTATAAAAATAAGGGGCCGCAAAGTATTATGGCTCAAACTTGGGGCAGTATAGTAGCGTTTAAGGATCATAGTTTAAGGATATTAGAATTAGCTAATATAGATATTAATTAGTTACTGCAAAAGATGAGATACATAGGTAACACCCCTAAAATGAAGAAATATGGTAGAATTAGGGATTAATTAGCTCGGAGGAATTACTGCTTATCTTAACTGAAATCCGAGAGGAAATTAGTACAAATGGGGTAAATTCAAAAGAAAAAGCAGCTCTTTTACATCAGCTAGGTTCAGTTTACGGATTACTTGGTAACTCCCAAGAACAAGAAGCAGCTTGGCAACTGGCTTTACAGTTGGATCCTGAGAATATTATCATCAAGACCAGCTTAAAAAGCTTGACAGTTTAACTTGAGCTTCTAACCGACTCGCCATTTGGCGAGTCATTTTTTTATAAAATTTTAAACCGTCCCAAATTAATTTGGGACGGTTTTGTTGCTTTTTAAAAGCTATGGTTGGGCGCGGGCCTGCTGTGGTTTTTCCGGTTTTGCCGAAATGTCGAAGGTGACCTGGTTGCCTTTGCGCCGGGTAATGTCTCCCAGCATGATCATGACCATGCTGGTTTTGGCACAATCTGAGATTGGGAGCTGGCCCACTTCGTTGAACAGCGCTTCGGTCAGCTCACTAAGCTGTTCAATCGTTCTTCTGTTTTTCTCCATAGTCTCGATAGTCTGCATTTTCCCCTCCTTTTTTTGAAGTTTAATTATTTTGACGATAATTTAATTATAGCATATTTTGTTGTTTTTGTCAATAAAATTAAGTGGTTTTTACCTAGAATTAGGTTAAAAATTAATGTTTAAAAGTTCAACTTGACAAAAAAACAATTATGTGTTAAAATTATAATTATGGTAAAAAATAAGCAATGGATGAACAATTAGCAAAGGAGGTGCGTCCATGTTGTCAGATTTTCAAAAGGAAGCTATTTTAACTGTAATTTTTAAAACTGAAACCCGGATTAGGGCTAATGGCGTGCCTGCCAAGGAGCAGGCTCGGCAATGGGCCAAGCTTGCTTATTGGCGAGGCAAAATCGGAGATCAGACCCAGCAACAGCTGGCATTGGATAAGGCTTTGGAGCTTGATCCAAAAAATGCATTAGCAAAAAAGCTTTGTGCAGAAATACCAAAATAAGCATGTAAATAAAAAAATCGCCCTTGGTTTTAAGCCTTGGGCGATCTTTTTTGGGCTAGTTTTGGCTAGCTTATTTGGCAGTATTGGTACTGGCACTAGCTGATTTTAGCCAGCCTCCTAGCATTTTACCGACTGAAGATAAGCTTTCCTGGATTTGTTCATATTTTTCTTCTTTAATGGTTTGCAAACCTTTGGCCATGTCAACAAAAACTTTTAAAGTATCTAGTTTTCTGACTGCTTGGCGTAAAGTTTGTGATTTTTCAATTTTAGCCTGGCGAGTGGCAATAACCACTAGTTCAAGGATTTCCAAAGTGGTTATTTCCGCACTTTTTCTTAGAGTGTTTTCTTCGTTTTTAGAGACTTCAGAAGTTTGCTTGTATAGCTCATAAAGCCTGTCTAAAAGCGGAAATTTTTCAGAAAAGTTGTCTAAAATGTCTTTTTGTTTTTGCATAATTTTTTAAGTTAAAATTTTTTAGTTTTTGTTTTTATTTTTTTGTGTTGAATAACACTTTTTAGGCTAAAATTAGCCTTTTTAATTTTAGCTATTTAGTTGTCAAAGAACAAATATATATTCTAGAATATAGTCAATACTTGACAAGTTGTCAAATTTATGATAATATATAGTATTAAAATTTTTGGGATAATTAATTACTACAAACAAACCTTTAAAAAGGAGGTAATCGTATGTCGATGACTGAGAGAGGACGGATTTTAGCTGCACTGAAGCACATGAAATCATGCCAGCAGTCGCCGAGTTTTTTGGCGGTTTCGGCTTTCCTGCTTTGCAGGACCTACCATTTCCCGCGAATTTTCACCGTAGTGGTGAGAGCCACGAGAGAAATGGTCAAGACCATGCCGGAAAAGAAACGGATGGACCTGTGCCGGTCCAGCGGAGTGGTTTTTTAGGCCACACTTTCGAAAACATATGGCGGGCTGTAGCGCAGTCTGGTAGCGCACCTGCTTTGGGAGCAGTATGTCGTTGGTTCAAATCCAACCAGCCCGACCATTAACTTACTTTTCATCCTCGGAATTTTCCGAGGTTTTTTATTTGTATTGACAAACACTATAATATATGATAATTTTAAATATCTTGGCAATTAAGGAGGTGATTAATTTGACTGAGAAGCCCAAAAGATATTATTTAAAATTATTAGTATTTTTTAAGCGTTTTGTTTTTAAAAGTAATTCTATTATTGTCAGAGAGTGGCCATTATCTATCTTGCTGCAAATAATATTTTTGCGGCGTGATTATATCAGAAATTTTTGCTGTTATTGTCAAAAAACATTGGGCTTTAGTCGTTCCAGTCGGACAGGTGACAGCGGTGATATGTGTTTGCCTTGTCTTTTAAAACAACAGCCCGATATTTACTTTGAGATGAAAGAAAAGGGTCAATTAAGCCAAGCGCAAATTGATGAGGCAGAAAAGCCTTTACTGATCAAGCCTTAGGAAACTCCTGGGGCTTTTTTGTTTTTATAGAATATTGCAATTAAACTGATTGCCAAAAATATGGCGGTTGGGATCAAATAATTTAAGACTTGATTTGATTTTATATTTTGCGAAATTTCCAAATTTTCATCAGCCTGATTAATTTCTTGTTTTTTTATAAAATCGTCATCGGAACGGGGTAAAATTTGGTAAACATCATCATTTTGACTAACAATACCGGTAACGGTTAAATTATCAGCTTCTTTAAAATGACTTTTGCTTATTTTGGTTTTTTGTTTGATATAAATTTCTGCTTCACCGCTTTCATCTTGCACATAAAACCTGGAACCCGATTTTTCAATTAATTGACCTTGAATTTGGATTAAACTGCCTTCATTTTCTTCGTTTATTTTATTAATCATTATTTTTTTCGGATCAGGTTCGTTTTGCTTGCCAATAATAATTAAATTTTCTTTGTTTGCTAATTTTATTCTTGTTTCACCTTTTGATTCACTGATTTCGCCTGTAACTTCAACCAGATCGCCAATTTTTAATTCGGGCCAGTCTGATTTATACATATATAGCTGAATCCCCGAATAACCATTAGGATCTGTTATATACATTGTAGTTTTGCCAAAAGTATTGGGTAAAACAGAAACAATTCCTTGGCTTTTAATTTTAGTTTTTACAGTTAAAGTTTTAGCTTGATCCAAGCGAACTTCTAAAATCGGTTGATCAAGTTTTTTATTTTGACTTGTAGTACTGGAAATTTTTATATCACCGGTTTCTTTTTTATCTGGATTGGATATTTTAATTTTATGAATTTTTTTAACTTCAAACTCTTGATCGCTGATAATTAATTGTATTTGATAATCTCCTTTTTCAGTGAATTGATGAGTAAATATGGGATTGGGATAAATTTGATTTTCAATTTGCCAGTTAAAAGCCAGATCATCATTTTCAAGATCATAAGAATCAGAGGCATCACAAGTAAAAGTTTCATTAATTGAGGCTTTTTTCGGGCAAGCAAATTCAATGATTGGCGGATGATTCATTAAATTAATAATATTAGGTTGGCCTTTGGTAGCTGTAGCTGTCCAATGCCAATCACCCAGTTGATCTATGGCAAAACTGGCATTTTCGTTTAATTCGGGTTTTTCCGAATATTTAATTGTTTGAAGTGTTTTATTTTCAGGCGAGATTAATTTAATAGTTTCTTTATCATTATTAAGGGCCAGGCCGCTGATTTTTCTTGTAATTACAAAATATTGATTAGGTTTGATTATGGTTGAAGAAAAATCAGCGGCCTTAATTTTGTAATTATTTTTATCAGCATCTTGAATTTGCCAGCTAAGCAAATCAACTTCCTGCTCGCTGATATTTTTTAATTCAATAAATTCATAATGCGAATCAGGACCTAAAGGGTTGGGATAAATTTCATTAATTTTAATAATTTTTTTATAATCTGATTTAACTTCCTTGTCTTCTTGTTCAGAACCAGAATCAATATCGTCTTCTGTTTCACTTTGTAGCAGAGTAATTAAATTTGATTCGTTTTTAGTCGGAGTTTGAGTAACAGCAAAATCATTTAAATAATTATTAGTGTTATAGCCGTCACTAATTCTGGCTGTTGCCCAAGGATCTGCTGCCGCTGGAGCATTATTGGAATTATTTTGCCAATCACCGTAAAAAACAGTATCAATGATTATTTCATTATTATCTTTTAAAATAATTGCATCACCTGAATTATTTAATTTGCTACTGGATAATTCAATAACATAAAATGATTGCGAATCAATAGTTTCTTTTAGATTTATTGTAGCGCTAGAACCCTCCTCAATGGTCCAGTCAGTCAAATCAACGGCAAAAGAATTGGTATTATAAAGTTCAATCCATTCAGATTCATTACTAATCGGATCAGACACAAATTCATTAATTAAAATTGTGCCAGGTGATACAATTATTGCTTCTTCTGATTCTTCTTGGTTTTGATTATCGTTTTCATCTTCTGTGTTTTCTTCTGTTTTTTCTTCTTGATTTTGTTCATCTTCAGTTGATTGATTATTAAATTGATTAGCTTGCCCTGCGCTATGACTATCAGCATGAGCTTGCCAGTTAATTTCACTATAATCATTTAAATCCAAATCAATTCTTTGCAATGAAGTATCAGGACAAGCCAGGTAAGTAAAAATTTCAATTATTTCATCATTTGCATTAATTAAAGCTATTTCTTCTCCCGCTTCCTTTAAAGATGACCAGGCACTGTCAATAATCGTGCCGTTAAAATCAGGGTTATCCTCTAAAAAATTTTCTGGCACGTCAGCAATAATGGCATATTCTTGCGCTTCAATAATTAAATCACCCTGAAATTCAGTTAAGCCATGATTTGTTTCATTTTCATAAAATTTCCAATCAGTTAAATCAATTGGGTCGAAACCCTTATTATAAATTTCCAGCCATTCAAAATCGCCGGGTAAATAAGCCGCGATTTCAGTAATAATAATGTTTGGGTCTGTTGCTTGAGTTGTGGCCGGACAAATAAAAAATCCTAACATGACCAAGGTTAGGATGGCTAATTTTTGTTTTTTGTTTTTCATATTTTTCCCCCTCATAGCCTTTTATTTTTTAAAAGACTATTAATTTTATTTTTGTTTTTTATCAGATCGAGCTGATGTTTTTAGCATATTAAGGTCTTAATTTTTGGTCAATAAAAATTTTTTATAAAATTTTGTCAAAGTGATCCGGAATTTTTTCCCACATTTTAGTAATAAAAAAATCAGCATTATGTTTGATTTACAGATTTTTAATAATGCCGATTTTTTATAATTTTTTGTCAAAAAAAATTAACAAAGAAAAAAAATTTTGTGGATAAAACTAATTTTAAAATTATAAAACAGCGTCTTTGGCTGCCTTAGCCACTCTGAATTTAACAACAGTTTTAGCCGGGATTTTAATAGTTTCACCGGTTGCCGGATTGCGACCCATTCTGGCTTTTCGTTTCTGTTTAACCAGTTTACCAATACCTTTGATGGTAAATTCACCATTTTTTTTGACTTCTTTTAAAGCCAAATCAGTCATTGTTTCCAAAATGTTTTTAATCTCGGATTTTTTAAAGCCGGTTTCTTTGGCTAAAACATCAAGCATTTGAGATTGTGTCATTTTTGCCATTTTGATTTTATTTTAATCATTAAATAACCTATCCTCAGATAATAAGGATAGCGGTATTTTTATTATACTTGATTTTGTAAAATAAAAAAAGACGGATTAAGTAATCCGCCCTTAGTTTTATTTATTCAAGGCGTTTTAAAGACCAGATTGTTAAAATCAAGTTTTTTGAGATAATCAATAGAAATCGCTACAGGATTATCAGTTGTTGGAATGTAAGCAAAATGAATACCGCTGACTTGGCCGGTTAGGTTAAAAATCGGACCGCCACTGCTACCGTTATCAGTATTGGCATCGTATTCAATTATTTGTGTGTCGTCAGCTAGCCAATCTGCTAATCCATTGTTTTGGAAAAGCTGAACAATTTCACCGGTTGAGCCGACAAACTCATTAAAACCAGGGTAGCTGACAATCATGACCGAATCACCGATTTGCAGGTCAGGGTAGTTATTGGTGTCTAAGCTGACTGACCGCGTATTGTTTGTTTCAACCTGTAAAAGCGCAATATCGCGTTCAGTCAAGCTATAAAATCCGGTTATATAATGGTTTTCAGGTAAAAAATGATTTTCGTCCAGGCCATCAGTGGCCGGGTATTTGGCATAGAGCTGATAATAGATGGTGTCGCCCGGGCTTGTTTGTGTTTCAGTAAGAAAGTAAAATTCCGCAACATGCAGATTCGTGGCAATGACATCATCAGCCACTACAAAACCAGTACCATGCCCGTAATCTTCACAGTAATTGGCGACCAAATAACATCTTTCAATGACCACCATGGGAATTGATTTAATATTGGCTTGATAAATCGGTTCCCAGGGATTGGCCTGATTAGTATTTCCGTTGGTCGGCTGCGGTAAATCAACTTTAAAACGATCATCATGCTCTTCAGCTGTTCCGCAATTGAAAAAAAATAAATTGATTATCAGCAGCCAGCTTATACTGAATAATTTTGCTTTCATTTTTTCCTCCTTTGTGATTTATGTATAGTTTTAAATGGGCAAATTCTTGAATAATTTAGTATATAGAAAAAAATAGTTTTTGTCAATATGTCCGTAATGTTTCAATACCTTGGAAAAATTTAATAAAGTGTTTCCAAGGTCTTGATTATGAAACAGATAATTAATTGACAAAATTTAAAATATAGGGCTAAAATATTATATAATATAAAAAAGACAATTACGCATTTATATAGTTATTTAAGTTAATTAATTAACTTAAGAACTTATGGCAGAAGCAGACCAGAAATTTATAGAAGGTTTAGTTAAAATGCTGGTTAATAACCCTAAAAAAGTTAAAGTTGACCGAATGGTTAATGAAAAAGGTGTTTTATTAACCATTGATGTTGATCCGGAAGATTTGGGTAGTTTGGTCGGCAAACAGGGAAGGAATATTAATGCATTACGGCATTTAGCCAGAATGATCGGCTTGAAGAATAAGTCGTTTGTCAGTATTCGGCTTAATCAGCCGGAAAAATAAATTTCCGAAGATAGAAAAACAACCTTATTAAAGGTTGTTTTTCTGGTTAAAGTTTTTGATTTTTATAATTCAATAGTTTGTTCAAAGTTAGGCACTTCAGCGTCAAGATTTAATTTAGATTTAATGCTTTTTTTCAGTGCTTCAGCAGCTTTTCTTTCGCCTTGGACTGGAAAAACTTTTTTAATTGGTTTTTTGATTTGGCTGATAAAATTCAATAATTGATTTTTATCAGCATGAGCAGAATACCCGCCTATTGCTCTGATTTCGGCTTTATTTTTAACATGTTGACCTAAAATTTCCACGACCGGTATACCTTCCAGAATTTTACGGCCCAAAGTACCTTCCACCTGGAAGCCGATAACTAAAAATAAATTATTAGGATCAGGTAAGTATTCTTTTTCATGAAAAATAATCCTGCCGCCGGTTGACATACCTGAACCGGCAATAATTATTTTAGGCGGGGTAACATGTAAAATATCTTTTGATTCTTGCTTAGTTGGGGTAAAGGAAAGTCCGGGAAAATTAAAAATATCATCGCCGGAATTAATAATATAACGAGTTTTCCTGTTAAAATATTTTTGATGTTTTTTGTAAACATCGGTGATTTTAATAGCCAAGGGACTATCAATAAAAACAGGCACTCTGGGAATCCGAGCATTTTCAACCAAATTGTTTAATTCATAAAGTAATTCTTGAGTACGTTCAATGGCAAAAGATGGAATCATTAAAACACCTTTACGACTGATAACGTCTTCAATGGTTCGTTCCAGTTTTAATTTTCTTTCTTTGCGTGATTCATGCAATCTGTCGCCATAAGCTGACTCAATTACCAAATAATCAGTGCGGTCAATTTTGGCAGGTTTTTTTAATAATGGGGTGGGCGGATTGCCCAAATCACCGGTAAAAGTTATTTTAATTTTTTTCCGGCCTTCAGTCAGCCATAATTCAACCATACTGGAGCCTAAAATATGCCCGGCTTCTTTTAAGCGAAATTCAAGACTTTGATTAAGTTTTGTTTTTTTGTCATAATCATGCGCTTTGATCAAAGTCAGCATTTTCAATAAGTCGGTTTCTGTATATAATGGTTCTCTTTTTAATTGCAAAGCTTCTCTTTCCAAAATCCGGCTTGAATCAGCCAAAGCTACTGCTATTAAATCACGGGTAGGTGGTGTGCAAATAATTTTTCCCTTAAAGCCGGCCTTGACCAGCTTGGGTAAGCGGCCGCAATGATCCAAATGTGAATGAGTAATAAAAACATAATTGATTTTTTTCGGATCATAAGGAAATTCTTCATAATTCAGCTCGGCTAATTCTTCGGAGCCTTGGAACATGCCACAGTCGACTAAAATTTTAGTTTTGCCGACTTCAATTAAATAATTGGCTCCGGTGACTACTTTAGCGCCACCATAAAAATGTAATTTCATAATTTAGTTATTAGGGATTAGGCATTTGGCATTAAAACCAGTCATTTTATTTTTTTATTTATTAATGCCAAATGATTAATGACCAATATCGTTAAAATTATTATAACATAAATTTAAAAGGAGCGATTTAGCAATATGTTTGTCTTTGCTATTGATCGCTCCTTTTTAGCCAAATAGCGGTAAATTACGCTGATGGGTATAATGTGCGCTTGGCACCATTTGCCCCTTTGTTTTTTGGCTTTTTCAGGAATCAACCTGTTTTGTGGAGAAGTGAATTGTTTTTAGTTTCCCCTTTTTGTTGAAAGGTTTCAGCCCGGTCAAAGACTACGTTTGTCTTGACAGGGCTTTGATTAGTCGCCTGGCATTGAGCCCTCCTTCTGTTTTTTTGAGCCGTGCCTGATTACTTGAGTCGGTCGATTGTCTGCAGTCTCCTTTCTTTTGTTTTCGGCTTGCTTTGCCGGTTGAAGTAAGATGTTTCAGCGCTTTAGCCTAAACTTTAGACAATGAAAACCATAAATCACCTCCTTGCTTGAAAAACAAACCAGGCCCCCCTTTGCCTATATGGAGAAAAAGGAAAAATGCTTTGATATAAATATTATTAAAAATTTAAATTTTTTTGTCAAAAATAAATTGTGGATATTTTTTAATAAAAGTCAATGGGCATGTTCTTACATGCTATTTTGGGTTGTTAGCTAAGCGGGTTTTTATTATGATTAAATAAAATAAGTTAATTGTATAAAATTAGGCAAAATTAAGAGGGGTCGCTATTTGGCGACCCCTCGCTTGGTTGTTTTTGTTTGGCTACCCGAATTTATCGGGTGAGGCTTTTTTGTTTTTCATGGGGATCCTCCTGATATAGGGCCGATCAGGCGGTCTCGCGGGCGGTGACCTTTTTGTCGTTATAATTCATCTCATCTTTCGCCACGGAGACCGGTCCATCCCTCGTCTTTTTCATATCGGTATCCTCCTCTTGCCCTGTCGGGCGGTTGGTGGTGACTGTTTTTTTTTAAAAAACAGCCACTGTTATTAATTAAGTCCCCAGCTAAAAAGAGGGACTACCTGACTTTTTATGCTAATAGGATTATAGCGTATTTTTAAAAAAATGTCAATACCTTCTAGCATGTTTGATTTTATATAATAATAAATTAACATAGTTGAAAAATATGTCAATATTTTTTTACATAAAAAAAGAGCAGTTTTTGACTGCTCCTTTAAATTGGAAACCTTGATTATTTTGAGTAAAGTCCGCATAACCTGAGTAAGATATAGGTTAGGAGTATTTTTGTTTTGTTAATAAAGCCATATCTTTTATGCGGTGAGATTTGACCATAATAACCGCCCAGCATTATATCGAAAAATCTTTCAAAACCACCACTTGGTGATAAGCTGACCGTGATAATCGGCTCACCACTATAATTATGGTTGCCAATTACTTCAGGACCTTTTAGACCACCAAGAAAAATAACATCATTACTTTTAATTTCAACTGTTTCTGTGCTGTCAGGTTTGTTTTTTTTGTTAATTTTGGGTAAATCTTTTTTATGATCTTGCGGTTTTTTTAATCTTTTTTTGTATTTTTTTAAACCAGACGGAATTTTTTTGTTGCTTTGCATATTCTTTCCTCCTTTTTGTGTTTATAGAAATAATAGCAAAGTTTAATTGTTTTGTCAATTGCAAAAAAAAGCGGGGCCTGCACCTTTTGGTGCAGGCCCCGCCCAGGATATAAATTTTATTATTTTTATTTTTTTTCTTTGGTTTGTTTTTTGTCGGCTGATTCTTTTTGGGTATCTGTTTTTTTGTCGGCTGTTTTTGTTTTTTCTTCTTTTTTATCTTCAGGTTTTTCTTTTTTTTCTGATTTTTCCTTTTTAGTTGTTTTCTTCTCGGTTTTTGTTGTCTCAGTTTTTTTAGTTTTATTTTTTAAAGCTTTAAGGCTTAAGCCTAACCGATGACTTTCCGGTTCAATAGAAATAATCTTAAAGTCCAAAACCTCTCCTGGCTGAGCTATTTCATTTAAATCAGTAATTGATTTATCGGATAATTCTGAAATATGAGCCAAGCCGTGAATGTCTTCATCAAGTTCCACAAAAAGACCGAAAGGGTTGGCTTTAATAACAGTGCCTTTAACTTTGTCACCGATTTTATATTTTTCAGTTACTTCAGCCCAAGGATCTTTTTGTAATTTTTTCATAGAAAGAAATACTTTGGTATTTTCAATATTAATGATTTCAGCTTCAACCTTATCACCAACTTTAACAAAATCACGAGGGTCATCTATTCTTTGCCAAGCCAATTCTGAAATATGGACTAAACCTTCCATTTTTTCACCAAATTCCACAAAAGCACCAAAGTCAGTTACTGCGGTAATTTTACCTTTAATTTTATCGCCAACCTTATATTGTGAAACTGCTTTTTCCTGCGCTTCTTCCCAAGCAGCTTTTTCAGAAACAATTAATTTATCTTCTTTTTCGTCAGCATCAATAATTTTAACTTGTAAGTCTTGATTAATGAATTTTCTTAAAAATTCCAAAATTTTATTTTTATCACCGCCTTCAACACGCGGATAATGTTCTGGAATAAGCTGAGAAACAGGTAAAAAGCCGGAAACGTGGCCTACTTTAACCATTAAACCGCCTTTATTGGCGTCAGTTATTTTGGCTGGTACTACTTCTTCGCTTTTCATTAAGTTTCTTAGATTTTTCCAGGCTTTTTGCTGGCCGGCATACCGGAAAGATAATTCTATTTCACCGTTTTCGTTTTCTAATTCAATTACAGTAGCTTCAACTGTATCACCTAGTTTTAAATTACCGTATTCTTCCGATTCATTATAAAGTTCACGCCCGCGAACAATACCGGTTTTAACACCGCCAATATCCAATTTAACTTCTGATTTTGAAGCACTGATAACAGTGCCTTTAATAACTTCACCGATTTTAGGAAATTGTAAATATTTTGAATCACTAATTAATTTAGCAAATTCAGAGTTTTTGTTTTCTTTTGATTTATTTTCTTGATTTTTAGTCATAAATAAAGTCTTTATAAAATAAAAATTTCCCCTTAAATATGGGAGATTTTATTTAAGGTTAACCTGCGAAAAACTTTTTATAAGGTTTTTGGCAAGTCCTCATTAAAGAGGTATTGATTAAAGTATTTTGATTTTAACCGATTAATTAATTAATGTCAAGTTATGTACAGTTAACAGTCAAGGGTAACACTTTTAATAAATTTTTCATGAGGAGTTA
>CAZHFK010000031.1:0-13037 GCA_964531215.1 uncultured Gammaproteobacteria bacterium
AAGCAGTAATTTTAGGCTTGATTTTAGTTGGCTTGTTTATGATAATTTATTATCGATTGCCGGGTTTAATTTCGGTTATTTCATTATGTATTTACGGCGTAGTGATTTTAACTATTTTTAAATTAATTCCAGTTACTTTGACTTTGGCAGGTATAGCAGGTTTTATTTTATCAGTTGGTATGGCTGTGGATGCGAATGTTTTGATTTTTGAAAGAATGAAAGAAGAATTAAAATTCGGTAAACCATTGGGTTCGGCGCTTGACCAAGGTTTTAAAAGAGCTTGGCCGTCTATTCGTGACGGTAATATATCAACTTTAATTACTAGTGTAATTTTATACTGGTTTGGTACAAGTATTATTCAAGGTTTTGCGCTAACTTTATTAATCGGTATTTTAATTTCTATGATTTCAGCCTTATTTGTAACTAAAACAATTTTACAATTGGTAATTGGCTGGAATTTCATTAATAAAATTAATTGGTTATTTTTGTATAAAAAAACACAAACTCAAGAAAGTGAATAAAATATGAAGATTATTAATAAAAGAAAAATATTTTTTACTATTTCGGGTGTGATCATTATGGCTTCTATTTTGATTTGGATTGCTTGGGGCTTGAATTTGGGCATTGATTTTACAGGCGGGAGTTTATTGGAAGTAAAATATAAAGAGCAAAGGCCGGGTATTGAGCAAGTAAAACAATCCTTATCAGATTTGAATTTGGAAGGATTAAATATACAGCCAACAAGTGAAAATGGTTATATTTTAAGATTTAAAGAAATAAGTGAAGAAACTCATCAGCAGATATTAGACAGGTTAAATAATACAGAAAATACAAGTGAGCAGGGTGCAGCTGATTTTGAAGAAAGTGAGGAAAATGTTGAAATTACTACTGAGGCTAAAAATAGTGCAATGGAATTAGAGGCTGAAGCCGTTGCAGTTAATGGCTCTGAAGATAAAGTAATTGAACAAAGATTTGAAGCCATTGGACCGTCAATTGGTCAGGAATTAAAATCTAAATCAATTTGGGCTATTTTATTAGTTTTAATTGCTATTGTTTTGTATATTGCCTGGGCTTTTCGTAAAGTTTCTTATCCGGTTAGTTCATGGAAATATGGCATTGTTGCAGTTATTACTTTGTTTCATGATATTTTGATTACTTTAGGTATTTTTATATTTTTAGGTAAATATTTGGGTTTGGAAGTTAATACGCCGTTTGTCGCCGCTTTATTGACTATTTTAGGTTATTCGGTTAATGACACGATAGTTGTTTTTGACAGAATTAGAGAAAATCTACATAAATATGAAGGTGAATTTGAAGAAATAGTTGATAAAAGTGTACGTGAAACAATTACCCGTTCAATTAATACTTCATTGACCACGGAATTGGTATTATTGGCAATTTTAATTTTTGGCGGTACGACTATTACTGATTTTGTTCTGGTTTTGGTTATTGGTATATTATTAGGTGCTTATTCTTCGATTTTTATTGCCTCGCCATTATTGGTTATTTGGCAAAAATTAGATTGGCGATTGAAAAAGAGCTAAGATTAAATAAAAAAGACAAACTGTTAAGATTAAAGATGACTTTAGTCATTATACGGTCACTAAAGTGACCTATAATTTTAAAACAGTTTGTTTTTTTATTGATTAACCATATTGACATTTCAATACTGAACAAGCAGATTTGGATGTATTGAGGAGATTGCTTTGTTTGGTATTGTTACAGACGCCACGCAAAGCAATAACGAGCTGGTGGGTAAAATTTTTACTCGCTAACAATTTTTGGCAATTTTTTAAAAAGGAGGAAGATAAAATGAGAAAAAGAAAATTCTAAGCATTCCCGATGAAAATCCTTAGTTCGCAAGCTAAAGCGAATAATCATAGGATCAAGTAATCGGGAATATTTTTTCACTTAAATTTTTTGATAATTTTAATAAAATATTTCAAGATACATTAATTAAGCAAGAGATTTGCCAAAATGTAAATTATAGGTTATAATACAATTATTAGTTAAAACCTTGACATATTTTTTTATATATGTTATACTATGAGATAGATTAAAGATAGGTAAATAACTTATACTTTGTATTTTTATGTAAACAATAATTATTATACTTTAAATAATATGACAGCAAAAATAAAAACAATCAGTTATGCGGACTTGGTCAATGCTTTATTGGCTAATTTATCTGATAGAGAGCGTGAAGTCTTGCAAAAAAGAAATGCCTTAGCAGATTATCCAAAACATACTTTGGAGCAAATTGGTAAGGATTTTAATATTACTCGTGAACGTGTGCGACAAATCGAACGAGAAGGTTTGAAAAAAATTAAAAATATGGATTATGATAGGGCCAAATTACCTGTTCGTGATTTGGAATCTATTATTTTGGATTATTTAAAATCATATGGCGGTATTATGGCTGAATGGCATTTACAGAAAAAATTATTAAAAGAACAAATTGCAGGAGAAGAAAGCGCTTTGAATTTTGTTTTGGCTAACATTTTTGCCGGTAATATTAAAAGAGTCGTTGATTTAAATGATCATCATGTGGTTTTTGCCTTACAAGATGTTGACTTGGATCAGGCAGTTGCTATTGCCTCGGCTTTAAAAGAATTAATTGAAAGTTATGGCAAGCCATTACATTTAGAAGATTTATCGTCTCAATTTCAATCACATAAATATTACAATTATATAAAAGAAAAACAAGCCGAAGATTTGGCAATTTTGGAAGCTTTATTGAGTATTAGACAAGATTTAAATAGAAATATTTTAGGTCAATGGGGAGCTTATCATTGGAATACGATTAAACCTAAAAGAATGACTGATAAAGCTTATCTGGTAATGTTAAGAGAAAATCGTCCGTTACATTTTGAAGAATTGGCAGAATTAATTAATCAAGCTAATTTTGATAGAAAAAAAGCTCACCCGGCAACAGTTCATAATGAATTAATTTTAGATGATAAATATGTACTGGTGGGTCGTGGTATTTATGCTTTACGTGAGTGGGGATATCAAGAAGGTACTGTTGCCGATATTATTGAAAATATTTTAAAAAATAATGGTTCAATGTCCAAAAAAGAATTGGCTGAAGAAGTCTTAAAACAGCGTTTAGTTCAAAAAACAACCATTACTTTGGTTTTAATGAACAAGGATAAGTTTAAAAGGCTAGAAGATGGCCGTTATGAATTAATCTAATAATAAATCAAATAGACAATTTAACAAAAAACCTCCTAAAGAGGTTTTTGTTATTTTTAAACTAGTAAAAACAATTAAAATTTAGTATAATATATAATAATTATGATTGAAATAGATTTAACTTATTTTTATCAATTTTTAGCTCAGTTTGAAGGCCAATCAACCTTTGGGATATTATATATTCTGTTATTTAAGTACTGGCTCTGGCTTTTATTTGTTTATATTGTTTTGCGTTATTTAATATATCCTGAATATCGTTTATATATTGGTGGGAAATGGGCCGGCAAACAGTCAGGACCAGTTATTTTAGCCATAGACGTACCTAAAAGAAATGAACAAAGCATTCAGGCTATGGAAAATTTTTTTGATCACTTGCAAGGCGCTCATACATCTTTTACCAAATGGGGGACATATATTGAAGGTGAATTTCAACGTTCATTATCTGTTGAATTAGTCAGTATTGAAGGTAATATTCAGTTTTTGATTCACTGTCCTGGTGATTGGCGTAATTTGATTGAAGCAGCTGTTTATTCACAGTTTCCTGACGCGGAAATTACTGAAGTGGAAGATTATGTTAATTCGGTTCCCAAAGATTATCCCAATGATACACATGATATTTGGGGGGTTGAGTTCACACTTTCAGCTAACCCTTTGATTCCTTTAAAATCATGGCAAAAATTTGAGCATCGTTTTTCTGAAACTTTTGTTGATCCCATGGCTGCTTTATTGGAAACAATGAGTTCAATCGGGCCGGGTGAACAAATTTGGATTCAATATCTTTTAACCCCGTTAGCAGTCGATTGGGGCATTAAACAAGGCAGAGAAGAGGTAAATAAAGTTATAGGTATTAAATCAAAGCCAAAACAAGGATTTTTTGGCAGTCTGTTTAAATTCCCAGCTGATTTTATAAATGAATTTACAGATCAATTAGCCGGGGTAAATTTAGGGGGTGTTGATGAGGCTAAGGCAGACGAAAAACAGCCCAGTATAATGAATTTAACTTCAGCTCAAAAAGAAATAGTTGACGGTATTGAAAGAAAAACAGCTAAATGGGCTTTTAATACTAAAATTCGTTATATTTATGTCTATGAAAAAGATAAAGGTAATAAAGCAGTTGGCGTAAACGGTGTGATTGGTTCAATTAAGCAATGGACAGATGTTAACACTAATGGTTTAAAACCTGATTTAAAAACAACCGGAACCAGTTCGCCCCAGTATGTTTTAATTGATTATCGTCGTAAAATTAGGAAAAATAGATTAATTAGGGCGTATATTAATAGAGATACCGTTGTCGGTTCACCAGCCAAACCAATGTGTAGTGAAGAATTAGCTTCTTTATGGCATTTTCCAAGTATGTATGTTAAAGCGCCTTTATTAAAGAAAACAGATTTTACCAAAGCAGCCGCGCCGGTTGGGTTGCCTATACAAGAAGAGGCTTCTTTAAAGCCTGTTGAGGACAGGATAGAGCAAGCTCAAGCAGAAACACCTGAAGAAGAAAAACAATTTCAGCCGACTTTTGATTATGATAGTGATGATTTTGAAATGCAGTTTGCTAAAGATAAAGATAAATTTAAAAAGACGCGTCCGGCTAGGGAAGATAAATTAGCTGAAATAGCTGAAGAAGAAAAAGAAAAATTAACAGAAATAAAAAAACAAGAAGCTGAACAAAAAAAAGCAAAGACTAAAAAAGAAACAGAAGCTACAAAACAAAAAGACGAAAAAGAGGATTCTGAATCAGATAAATCTACAGGAGCTATTCCTGGTAATATTCCCTTTATTGATTAATTTTATTTAAATATGGCAACAGAACAAATTAAAAAAGCGGTAGAAAGCGGTATCACCCCCTTTGCCGTAACAACTTTCAGAAATAGAGAGCGTATTTTTGGTATTAAAGAAGATGACCGGCGCCGTCATGTTTATATTATTGGTAAAACCGGTATGGGGAAAACAACTTTGATTGAAAATATGGTTTATTCGGATATTATTGCCGGTAAAGGCGTTTGTTATGTTGATCCGCATGGCGATACTGCTGAAAAGATGTTGAGCTGGATACCAAGCAGTCGTATCAATGATGTCATTTATTTTAATCCATCTGATTTGAATTTTCCGATTTCATTTAATGTTTTGGAAAAAGTTTCTTCAGAACATCGTCATTTGGTGGCTTCCGGCTTAATTGGCGTATTTAAAAAATTATGGGCTGATTCTTGGGGGCCTCGTTTGGAATATATTTTAAGAAATGCGATTTTGGCGCTTTTGGAATACCCCGATAGCACTTTATTGGGTATTAATCGTATGTTGGTTGATAAAGAATATCGTAAAAAAGTAGTGGCCAAGATTACTGACCCGGTTGTTCGTTCTTTTTGGGTTGATGAGTTTCCCAGATGGAATGAGCGGGTTTTGCAAGAAGTTGTTTCACCGATCCAAAATAAGGTTGGACAATTTTTATCAACTTCATTAATTCGTAACGTAGTCGGTCAGGTTAAATCGGCAGTTGATTTAAGAAAAGTAATGGATGAAAATAAAATTTTAATTTTAAATCTTTCTAAGGGGAGGATTGGTGAAGATGCTTCTGCTTTGCTTGGCGCCATGATGGTTACCAAAATCCAATTGGCAGTCATGAGTCGGGTTGATATTCCGGAAGATGACAGAAAAGATTTTTATTTATACGTTGATGAATTTCAAAATTTTGCAACCGATTCTTTTTCCGATATTTTATCAGAGGCTCGTAAATATCGTTTAAATTTAATTATTGCTCATCAATATATAGAACAATTGGGCGAAGTCGTCAGACCGGCAGTTTTTGGTAATGTTGGCACATTGATTTGTTTTCGTGTCGGAGCAGCTGATGCCGAGTTTTTGGAAAGAGAATTTATGCCATATTTAACCCAGGAAGATTTGGTGGCTTTGCCAAAGTTTCATATTTATTTGAAATTAATGATTGACGGCGTTGCTTCGGAGCCTTTTTCATCCAGAGGGTTGCCACCTGTTTATAGTGATTCTTTGGGTAATGAAGAAAAAGTTATTAATGTTTCCCGAGAAAGATATGCCAAGCCTAAAGATGTGGTTGAAGATAAAATAAAAAGATGGAGCGGTGTAATAACCGAAGAAAAAAAAGAAACTGAAGAAAAAGGCAAACCAATGTCTTGGCAGCAACAACCTGAGTCTGAGGCTAAATCAAAAAATAAAGAAAAGCAGTCTCAGGGCTGGCCAGCAGTTTGTTATGGCTGTAAAAAAGAAATTGAAGTACCTTTTAAGCCGGATAACGTGCGTCCAGTTTTTTGTAAAGAATGCCTTAAAAAAGCTCGTCGCGGAGAAATAGGTGTCAAACCTGATGAAGTTGTTAAAGAAAAGACACAACAAACCCAAGAAGCTGTTTCTTTATCACAAATTTCGCAAAAAACAGTTGATTTTAAAGGTAAACCAGCTAAAGAAAAACAGACAAGATCAGAATTTTTAAAACAGCCTAAGCCCTCCAAGAAACAACCAATTAAAGAAGAAAAGCCCATAGAATTATCCAAACAAAAGACAATAAAAGAAGCTAAGCCAATACAGCCAACTAAACAAGAAAGTTCAAAATCAGAAGTGCAAAAACAGGAAATTAAAAAACCGCAACCGGTTGAAACAGAAAAAGAATCAGTAGCACAAGAAAAAGTGCCAACTCCGGAGAAAAAAATACCTTCACAATTTCAAGAAAAACCACAAATAGCAAAGAAAAAAGAAACAGATTCTGCAAGGGAAGATATTTCCGAAAAAAAAGATGAATTGCCCTCTGCTGATTTCTTGGCTTCCGCCAAAGAAAATAATAATAATGTTAAAGAAGGAGATGTGATTGAATTATAATTTTAGTAAGTAGTTATTGGGCATTTGGTTGCGTTTTAAGGTGTAAATAACTTTTGAAATTAGTATATTCGTATTTATTAGTAATTAGTAAATTTTATGATTTATTTAGGCGCGGATCATGCCGGATTTGAGCTAAAAGAGCAAATAAAAAAATATTTAGATAAAATCAACCGGCCTTATGAAGATATGGGTAATTTAAAATATGAAAAAGATGATGATTATCCGCAATATGGTTATAAAGTCGCCCAAGCAGTGGCTGAAAATAAAAATGCCAAAGGAATTTTAATTTGTGGCACTTCTTATGGTATGTGTATTATTGCCAATAAAGTAAAAGGTGTTAGAGCCGTGTCAGTTAAAAATGAACAAGAAGCCAAAGAAACACGCAAACATAATGACGCCAATATTATGTGTTTGCCGGGCTGGGGTTTGTCTTTTAATAAAGCTAAAAAAATAGTTGATACTTTTTTAAATACCAAATTTGAGGCCAAACCCAGAAGAATCAGAAGAATTAATAAAATTAAAAAAATTGAAAATAAAGAGTTCAAATAGAATTTACTAATGGTTTTGAGCTCTAAGTCACTTATGAATATTAGATTAGTTCCAACACTTTTGACTCATTCTTTTGCTGAATTTAAGGATAAGCTTAAAAAAATTGAGAAATATTTTTCTTTGGTTCAGATTGATATTATGGATAATAAATTCGTTAAAAATAAAACATTTTATGATTTGGCTAAAATCAGAACCATAAGAACTAATTTGAATTATGAATTGCATTTAATGGTGGCTGAACCCTTTAAATTAATCAAAAAATGGCAGGAATTTAAAAAAGTTAAAAAAATCATTTTTCATTATGAAGCAATGAAAAATGACAAAGAGATTTTTGATCTAATAAAATATTTAAAAAAAAGAAAATTTAAGGTTGGTTTAGCTATTAATCCGGAAACAAAATTAAATCAAGTGGAAAAATTTATTCCCAAAATTGATGTATTATTTTTATTAGGCGTTAAGCCTGGCTGGGGCGGCCAGACTTTAAAGCCTTTTATTTTAAATAAAGCTAAGCAGGCTAGAAAAAAATATCCTAAACTTGATATTGAAATTGATGGGGGTGTTAATTTGAATAATATTTTTAAAGTGGCAAAATCAGGTGTTAATATTATTGCTGCCGGTACAATGATTTTTGAAGCAGAAGATATTAAAGCGACAATTAAGCAAATAAAAGAATTAATTAAATAGATTTTACTAAATTACGAATATATACAAATGTACGAATCTTAAGATATTTTTATATTTGTATTTAATTAGTAATTTATAAACATTATGAAAAATGCCAATTACAATTTAATTAAAATGCTCCATAATACTTCGGATGATTTATGGCGCTTGGAAAATTTTTATATTCAAGATGCTAAAAAAATGAAATGTAAAGGATGTCAAGGAGTTTATGAACAAATGCGAGTTGATTTAAAAAAGCATATTAATTTATTGCAAGATGAATTAGCTGAACATATTAAAAAAGGTAAGTTTAAATAATTTTAATTATGCCTGATAAAAAAATATATCGTTGCACTGTTTGTGGCTATATTTACCGTGATGACGAGCCACCTTGTGAATGTCCTTTTTGCCACAATGAGCAAGTTTATGAAGAAATTTCTAAAGAAGAAATAAATTTTGATTTTTTTAAAGATACTTGGCAGCGCCAAGTTAAATGGATGAATGCAACTAAATATCAGGATGAAATAATGTTAAATCCTGATGGCAAAGTTTTAAAAGGTTTAGCCGAAGGCATGACTAAATATTTGCAAGAAGGTAAACAATGTTATTGCCCCTGTCGCGTACTTTCAGGTAATAAAGAGGCAGATCGTAAAATAATTTGCCCTTGTTATTTATATATGGGTGAAATTGAAATTTGGGGCAGGTGCCAATGCTCGCTTTATGTAACGTCTGATTGGGCTAAAGAAAATAAGCCCGATTTGGTTTAATTTTATGAAAAAAATTTATAAAATAATAAAATTACAGGAAAAGGCTAGTATTATTAGACAAGATATTATAAAAATGTTGGTTGAGGCAGGTTCAGGCCATTCAGCTGGCTCTTTAGGTTTGGCTGATATTTTTGCTGCTTTTTATTTTAATATATTGCACCATAATCCGAAAAAGCCTAAATGGGACAAAAGAGATCGTTTATGTTTATCAAACGGCCATGTTGTGCCTGTGCGTTATGCAGCTATGGCCAGAGCTGGTTATTTTTCTGTCAGTAAATTAAAAACACTCAGAAAATTAGGTTCACCTTTACAGGGTCATCCTTCATATCATGATCTGCCGGCTTTGGAATTTTCTTCTGGACCTTTAGGCCAGGGCGTTTCTGTGGCTGTTGGCATGGCTTTGGGAGCAAAAATGAACAAGCAAAAGCATTTTGTTTATTGTATTACTAGTGATGGTGAACATAATGAAGGTCAAACCTGGGAAGCAATAATGTCTGCGGCTAAATACAAATTGGATAATTTAATTTTTATTATTGATCGTAATATGATTCAAATAGACGGTTATACTGAAGATATTATGCCTTTGACTCATTTGCATGAAAAATACCAGGCTTTTAAATGGCATGTTCAGCAAATTGACGGTAATGATATGAAGCAAATTTTAAAATCTATAGAAAAAGCTAAAAAAATAAAAAATAAACCAAAAGTTATTATTGCCCATACTGTTCCCGGTAAAGGTGTTAGTTTCATGGAAAATAAATGGCAGTGGCATGGGCGAGCTCCTTCAAAGACTGAAGCAGCAAGAGCATTGCAAGAGCTACAGGGAGCTCTTTAAATTCAAAATTCCAAATCTCAAATTCTAAACAAATTCTAATGACCAAATTTCAAATAACAAAATCCAAAGAATTAAAGGCATGTCGCGATGGTTATGGCGAGGCGATTTTAGAATTGGGGAAGAAAAATAATGATGTGGTGGTTGTTTCCGCTGATTTGGCTGAGTCAACTCGCTGTTTGGAATTTGGCAAAAAATATCCCAAACGTTTTTTTGAAGTAGGAGTAGCAGAGCAAAATATGGCTAGTATAGCTGCTGGTTTGGCTTTGGAAGGCTTTATACCTTTTATTTGCTCATTCGCGGTTTTTAGCCCGGGTAGGAACTGGGAACAAATCAGAGTTTCCATTTGTTATAATAATGCTAATGTTAAAATAGTCAGTTCGCATGCCGGTTTAAATGTCGGTCCGGATGGCGCGACACACCAGGCTTTGGAAGATTTGGCAATTATGCGGGTTTTACCCAATATGACTGTAATTGCGCCCGGTGATTATCTTGAGACTCAAAAAGCTGTCAGGGCAGCCGCTAAAATTAAAGGTCCTGTTTATATTCGTTATGGCCGGTCTAAAACCCCGGTTTTTACTGAGACTCAAAAATCTTTTAAAATTGGTCAAGCTGAAGTTTTAAAAAAGGGTAAAGATGTGACAATCATAGCTTGTGGTTCCATGGTTTATGAAGCCATGTTGGCAGCTGAAAATTTAACTAAAAATAAAATTAATGCCGAAGTAATTAATTGTCACACAATTAAACCGATTGATGAAAAAAAGATTATTGCTTCAGCAAAAAAAACAGGTAAAATTGTGACTATTGAAGAACATCGGGTTAATGGCGGCTTGGGCAGTGCTGTAGCTGAAATTTTGGCTAAGACTTATCCTGTGCCGATTGAGATTATTGGCATGCCTGATAGTTTTGGTGAATCAGGTAGTCCAGATAAATTATTGAATAAATATAAAATTAATTATCAAGAAATTATTAAACGAATTAATAAATTATTAAAGTAATTATGCAAAAACCAAAGCAACTTTATGTTTTACCATTTGATCATCGCTCAACTTTTAGAAATAATTTATTCGGTTGGGACGAACCGATTAATAAAGCGCAAGCACAAAAAATCAAAGATACCAAAAAAATAATTTGGCAAGCTTTTTTAAAGGTACATTTAAAAAGTCAGTTTAAAGAATGTTTAGGTATCTTGGTTGATGAACAATTTGGTTCGGAAATTTTAAAACAAGCCAAGAAAATGAATATTGTGACTATTTTAACTACTGAAAAAAGCGGGCAAAAAGTTTTTGATTTTGAATATGGTGAAAATTTTGATAAACATATTTTTAAATTTAAACCCGATTATGCCAAAGTTTTGGTGCGTTATAATCCAAGTAGTAAAAAAAATAATTTAACTCAATTAAAAAGATTAAAAAAAATCAATAATTTTTGCAAAAAAAATAAAATAGGCTTTTTGTTTGAATTATTGGTTCCGGCGACCGATAAACAGTTGGAAGTTTATAAAGATAAATTTAATTATGATAAAAAAGCCAGGGCTAATTTAACCAAACAGTCAATTAAAGAAATAAGAGCTTTGGGTGTAGAACCCGATATTTGGAAACTGGAGGCTATGGAAAAAAAATCCGACTGGCCAATGATTATTAAAGAAATTAAAAAAAATAATAAAAAAGATTTTAAAATAATTGTTTTAGGCCGAGCTGCACCTAAAAAAGTTGTTAAATATTGGCTAAAAAATGCTGCCGGCTTTGAAGAAATTTTTGGATTTGCCATTGGCCGGACTATATTTTTCCCGCCCTTGAAAAAATATCATGATAAGAAAATTACTAAAAAAGAAACAATAGATTTGATTGCCAAAAATTTTCAGTTTTTTATTAATTATTGGCAAAAATATAAATCATTTGAATAAAGATTTAAATTATTAAAAATTATGTTTGATGTAATTACAATCGGTTCAGCAACTAAAGATGTTTTTTTAGTTTCCAAAGATTTTAAATTAATTGAAAGTGATAAATTTAAGGGCGGGGTAGGCGAATGTTTTGCTTATGGCGCCAAAATAGAATTGGGTGATATTTATTTTGATACTGGCGGAGGTGCAACTAATGCAGCTTATACTTTTGCTAATTTAGGCTTAAATAATTCGGTTGTATCAAAAATTGGCCATGATATTTATGGCATGGAAATAATGTCGGTTTTGGCTGATAATAATATAAATCCTTCAAATTTAGTCGCTGATAAAAAAAATAAAACAGCTTATTCAACAATTTTAATTACGCCTGGCGGAGACCGTACAATTTTAGTTTATCGTGGCGCCAGTGCTAATTTTTCCGCTTCCGATTTTCAATGGGATAAATTAAAAACAAAGTGGTTTTATATTACTTCTTTGGCGGGTAATTTGAGTTTATTAAAAAAAATATTCAGTTTTGCAAAAAAGAATAATATAAAAATCGCCTGGAATCCGGGTAGTGGAGAATTAAAGCATGGTAAGGCTAAATTAGCGCCTTTAATTAAACAAACAACCATTTTTAATATTAATAAAGCTGAAGCCGCTAAATTATCAGGCAAAAAAGATATTAAACAAATTTTTAAAGTTTTGGATAAATTAACACCGAATTATTTGGTAATTACTGACGGTTCAAAAGGCGCTTATTTGTCTGATGATATTTTACTTTATAAGGCCAATGTTTTAAAAGCAGAAGTGGTTAATACTACTGGTGCCGGTGATGCTTTTGGATCCGGGTTTTGTGCCGGTATAATTTTAAAATCTGATTGGGATTATGCTTTACGTTTGGCAATTTTAAATTCCGGCGGTGTGATTCAAGCCATGGGCGCCAAACATGGTTTATTGGAAAAATTACCTCCGTCTAAAAAATTGAATGAGATTAATATAAAGATTTATGGCAAAATCTAAAGATAAAGATAATAAAAAAGATTATGTTAAATTTGAATATAATAAAATTACCCCTTTAATCTACTTAGGTACAAATGCTTGTTGTCAAGTGCATTTTAAACAAGAACTTTTAGACAAAGGTATCAGGGCTGATATTTCAATTGAAAATGAAAGGGTTGATCAGCCGATTGGTTTTGATTATTTTTTATGGTTACCGGTTAAAGATCATATTGCACCAAGTTTAAAGCAACTTTGGGTAGGTGTTAAAACGATAGAGGCCTTGCTTGAACAAAAAGTTAAAATT
>CAZHFK010000032.1:0-12311 GCA_964531215.1 uncultured Gammaproteobacteria bacterium
TTGGTGGACAAAATTTATTTAATAAATTTTTGCGAGTAGCGGAGCAAAGGAAACCTGTACGATAAAAGAAGCCCAGAGGGCTTCTTTTTGATTGCGGGGAGGACGTCATTTTATTTGAAATTTATTTTTAATTTAACCGCCACCGCCGGTTTCACCAGAATCACCATCTGATCCGGTATAACCAGGTCCTGAGCTTTCAATTACGGCATTTAAAATAAAGCTGGCAATGGCATAAGACATAACAATAATAGTTACGCCTATAGCTGCCGCAGTAATGGTTTGTTTGGCTCGTTTGATCTGATCTTCTTTGCCTTGAGCTGTCATGTATAAATAGCCCCCGTAAATTAAAAGAGCGACAAATAAAATACCCAATAAGGTTAAAGCCGATTTGATTATTAAAGCAGCTAATTGCGCCGGTGGTTTGGGTTCGCCTCCATAAACCTTGTCGCCAAATGATTGGACTCCGCCGCTAATACCTTGTGCCGAAGCAATAGATTGAGTACTAGCTAATCCTGTTAAAATAAAAAAACCACAAGAAATTATTAATAAAATTGTAATTATTTTTTTGATTTTCATAATATTTAAAATAATTATGGACAACTTGAGACACCGCCTTCTCGTATGCATTGTTGTTCATGAGCATTGCAAAAAGTGCTTTGTGAACAGCAAGAATTACTTACATTACCGTAAACTCGGAAACGATATTCACAACAACGTATTGAATAATAATCAAGTGAGCCTGGATTTTCACAATCTTCGTTATAAGCAGGCGTTACTTGTCCTGGCGATTCTAACGTACTGGTTACAAAAAAAGTAATAGAATAACCGGTCATGATAATTATTATACCTATTACGGCTGCAACTAAGGTTTTTTTACTTTTTTTTATTTTATCATCTTCACCCCTGGAAGTCATGTAAAGAAATCCCCCGTAGATTAATAAAGCAATAAAAATAACACCGACTAAGGTTAAAAGAGCCTGTACAACGTTGGCTGCGATTACTTCTGGAGAATCTTGAGCCAGTCCTTCAATTTGATGCCCAGTATTTTCCAGCCCTTGCTGAAAACTGCTGGCAGCATCAACTTCCAAAGTAAAACAAAAACTAAAAATAATTAAACAAAGCAAGATTAATAAGGTAAGAAGATTTTTCATAAAAAAATAATTAAGGAGTTTGTTCAATTGCCTGAGTAACAAAATAAGCTATTGAATAAGCACTGGCGACAATAGCCAGTCCAATAACAGCGCGAATAATCAGTTTTTTAGCTTTTAAAATTTTATCATCATTCCCACCGGCTGTCATCCAAGAATAACCGCCATAAATAATTAAAATAAAAAAGACAATACCAACCAAGCCTAATAAAGCCCTGACAATAGTACCGGCTAAAAGAGTCAGGTCAGGAGTTTTTTGCACACCGGCTTCATCAGCTGTTTTGCCGGCCAGATTGCCTGCATCACCTATATCAAGTTCTTCGGCTAAAATTGAATGATTGGCTAAAGTTAAACCCAAGCTTATTAATAAAACCAAGCCAATTAATCGGATTAAAAATTTTTTCATATAAAAGTATAAAAAACTTAATTTATTATTAAAATCATCACTCTGTTCCGCCTGGCAATTGACAACAGATTTGACCGGTACAACCAAAGTCATTACAAGTACCGTCAGGACATTCACCGTCATAAGTACAGCTAGCTCCAGCCAGTTCACCGCCGACACAAACATTTAAAATATTACCATTTTTTTGTGAGCAAGAATAAAGTGTTTCACAAACACCGCCTTTATCAGCGCAATCTTGACCGGTAGAGCCAGGAGTAATTGTTTCGCCTTCTTGTTCAACATCTTCAATGGTTGAGCTTATAAAAAAAGTAATAGAATAAGAACCAATTATTACTAAAACGCCGATAATTGAATAAATTATTGTTTTTTTGGCTTTGCCTACTTTTTCTTCATTGCCGCCGGCTGTCATCCAAGTGATACCGCCATAAACAATCAAGATAATCAAAAGAGCTCCGACCAGTGTTAGGGCAGCTTGAATAACTTCAGCCACAATTTGGCTGGGATCGGTTTGACTTAAGCCTGTTTTGGAAGCGGTTTGGCTGTAAAAGCCTGGGATATCACCGAATTGAAAAGCCAGGGCAGAATTAAATATAAGAAACAGCCCAATAATTAAAATTAATAAAATAAAAAAAGTTTTTTTCATGTGAGTGAATTATACTTTTATTGACCAAAAACACCAAATACCACTCGAGTAATAGCATAAGCACTGCCTAAAATAACAGCGCCAATAATTGCCCAGACAATCACGTCTTTGCCTTTTTTAACTTTTTCCTGATTACCGGCTGCAGTCATAATATAAATACCGCCGTAGATAATTAAAAATAAGAAAATAGAACCGCTTAAAGCTAATGCGGCACCAGCAAAGCTACCTAAGAATGTAGCAATACCTGCACCACCTTCTTCACCTTGGCCTGGCAATCCAGCTTTTTCTGCAGCAGTTCCTAAACCATAATCACCAGCTAAGGCATTTTGAACAATTAGCAAATTGGCCAGTAAGGCAAAAAAGCTTATGCTTAATTTATTTGGATTTTTATATTTTAATTTCATAATTTATTGATTTAAACTTTTAAGGGTAGGAAATGAATCCTACCCTTAAAACGATTAGCCAGTTTATTCAGTAGTTGCGTTTAATAACGAACTAAGCACAAACTGAGCAATAGCATAAGCGGTTAAGATAATAACCAGGCCAATAATACCGGAAACAATCAATTTTTTAGCTTGTTTAACGTTTTCATCATTACCGCCCGCTGTCATCCATTTAAAGCCGCCTAACAGGATAATAACAACTGCTACTATACCTAAAAGGCCCATAGCAACATTAATAATTCTGGCAACAGTTACGCGGACATCCTGTGTACCTAATTCAATTTCACCTGCAATTGTGTTCAAACCGATATCAGGCTGCGCAAGAGCTAATTGCGGCACAACTACAAGGCTAAAAATTGTTAAAAGATAAACAAAGATTAAACCTTTTTTCATTTTTTTAGACCTTTCTTAATGCTTGATTTAAAAAAAGCAAGCATTTGATTTAAATTATATTATTAAATTATTTTTATTGTAAAATTACAAACTAACTATATTATACAATATTTTTAAAAATTAACCAAATAAACTGTTAATATTTTTTTATTTAGCTTTACAGCAGGTATATAAATTATTACTTGGCTGAGACATACAATAACCGGATTTACAATCTAAGTTCTGCCTATCGGCACAGTCAGAAAGCGATTCATCCGCATTACAGCTTAGTTCACGGCAGGAATAACCCATAGTATCAGAAGTTTTACCACAAGTATCTTGTTGTGCGGTTCCGGGTGTTGTTGGAGCGGAAGATCCGCCTTCACCGCTAATTCCGGCAATAATAAAATCAACCAAAACATAACTGCCTAAAATCACGGCTACGCCAATAGTTGCCCAGATCAGTACGTCTTTGCCCTTTTTTATCTGATCCTGCTTGCCGGCTGAACTTAATAAAATAATACCGCCATAAACAACCATAAATAAAGCCAAAGCACCGACCACTCCTAAAACAGCTTTAACAACATTACCAATAATTTGCGGGACAGTAGTTTCTTCACCAACCGGGCTTAAACCGCCAAAAGAAACACTGGTACCGCCACCACCACTTGGTGTTGGGCTGGGAGATGGAGAGGGGGAAGGGCTGGCAGCTTGAATTTGACTAACAGTTAATAAACTAAAACATAAAACCAATAAACTGATTATAATAAATTTTTTCATAATAAGATTTAAATTAAATCATTAATTTTGATTTAAGCCCCCGCAGTTAGGCCGGAAATAACAAAAGAGACCAAAGCATAACTGGCCAATATCACGGCAATACCGATAATTGCCCAGATCAGCACGTCTTTGCCTTTTTTGATTTGATCTTGGCGTCCGCCTGAACTTAAAAGTAAAATACCGCCATAGACAAACATAAACAAAGCTACTGCGCCGATTATACCCAAAACAGCTTTAATTACATTACCAATAATTGTGGGTACATCAGTATCTCCAACCGGGCTGACATCAGCCAGATTAACAGTGCCACCACTGACCGTGCCAGTCTCTCCGGCTGCTGGCGGGCTGGTTGCTGGATCGGAAGATGTGGTTGGAGAAGGTGATGGTGATGGGCTGGAAGCTAAACAGTGACCAGCTAAGAAAAAGATCGTAATAATTAAGCTAATTATTAATAGAAAAGTAAAAGAATATTTTGGCATTATCGGGATATAAATAATTAATTAAGATTATTATTCGCATTGGTTTGAACCAAGTATGCCATCATCACAGTTATCTGATTTGCATGCATCGTCATCGTTACCGCCTGCAACTGCCCAGCCGTCACAATATTTACCATTATCTAATTTTTGTTTGCATTTACCTATATTTGTTTCGTCGGTGGGTGCTTGAGGTGGCCAGTTTTTATCGTCAGGATCTGAAGCACAAAAAGTCTCAGACCTATATCCGTAACATTGTTTTTCATCAGTACAAGGATCATCTATTCTCCCAGTACCTTCTCCGGGAACACATAGATCATTACTGTTATCACAAGTAGCAACTTCATCATATCTTCCACAAACCCGATCATCATCGTCAATTGCCGCGCCATCACATTTTGCACCTAAAGGTAAATAACCAACACAAATGTTTGATTGTTCACAAAATAGACCCTTTTCACAATCATTTGATGATCTGCAACTTTCACCGGTAGTTTGTTGGCCGGCACCTTCAGCAGGTTTATCACATCTGCCACGGCCATACCGATTTACAAGATTACAGTCATCACTAACACAAGCAGAATTTGATTTTGTGGCAATCAATGTGCTTTCGGCTAATGCAACATGTGGATCATATCTTAAGAGGTTAAGGTTATTTTGACTTTCAGCATATTGCTTGGCTTCAATTGTTTTACCATAACATTTTTCACCTGTAGGTAGCTTTTTTTTGCAATGGCCGGTATCGTCACAAAAAAGATTTGTTTCGCACGCAGAGGAAGCATTGCATTCTTCACCCTCTTTTTTTTCATTTTCTTTTTTTTCTGGAGAAGGAGTCGGTTCAGTATATTCAATTGGTGCCGGCAGGTCAGCGCATTGTAAATTAGCTTGCCAGTCCCAGCCGGATTTGGTAACAGCACTGACAGCAAAAGTCACGACCGTATAAGCCAAAAAAGCAATACCCAGCCCAATTACTGAATTAATCAAAACATCTTTGCCTTTTTTGATTCTGTCAGGCGCGCCGCCGGAAGTAAGCATTAAAAAACCGCCATAAACAAAAAAGAGTAAAACAATAGCGCCGACTATGCCCAGCAAGTATAAACCGATATTAATCGCTGTTTGCACCATATCACATAAAGTGCAGCGACCGGTACCAACGCAAGCCGGTAAAATACCTTGAGCTTGAGCAGGCAAAAAGGTAAGCAAAAAGAAACCTAAGCTTAATATTATGATTAAATAAGGGGTGTATTTTTTTAAATAAGGCATAAAATATATTAAATTTTAATAAATTCGATTAAGCTGCAAAACAGCTGTTCTGATAATTTCTCTGGTTGGCGCTACTCCGGTCAGGTTTTCTTTGATCATGGTTTTGAATATTTCTTCTGCTTGTAGCGGATTATTGCCTTTATACCAGCTTTGAGCAGTTAAAATTTGATTGACAAAAGCGCTTAATTCCACGTCTTCACTTTGTTCTTTAATTAATGATTTTAAAGCGCAAGGCTTATTGGCTTTATCCAAGTATTTTTTGTTTTGCTCAGCCTGAGTAGACATAAATAAAATAAAATCCCAGGCTTCATCAATATGTTCGCTTTTATTGGAAACCGTTTCTACCCAATAATTGGCATGGTTTATGCGATTAGCGGTTTGTTCGCTGATTTGAGGCATAGCTGAAACCTCAAAATTTAGCTGAGGGGACTGGGCTTTGATTGTGGCTAAATCATAAGCATAGCCAAAATAAAAAGCTACTTTGCCGGTCATAAATTCTTGTAACGAATTGTCCATATTGCTGTTCCAAGTATAAACTTGTTTGGCAGGGGAAGCAAAACTGTTATAAAAATTTAAAGCCTGGCGAGCCGGGTTAATTGATAATCCTTCGGGTGTATCGTCAAAAGCTATTCTGCCTCTTTCATCAAACATTTGAGCTCCGTTTTGCAGCATTAATAAAGATAAAATATCAGGTGAACGGTTAACATTATCAGCCGTGCCAATAGCTGCTCCGGCAATCAGAATATCACCTTGCGGGTTTTGTCTGGTTATTTTGACAACTTGATCCTGAAAATCGTTCCAAGTTTTGGGCGGGCTGACAATGCCGGCATTATTTAATAAATCACGGTTTGAATAAAGCGCCATAGTATCAATGCTTAAAGGCAACCCGTAAATTTGATTATTTATATATTGGTTTTGGTACACTACATCCGGATAAAGTGTTCGTAAGTCCTTAAGATTTAAAGTGTTTTTAGTTCTTTTTTCAGTAAAGGCTTCTTCTTTAATTGTCCCCCTGATAACCATGCGGGAAGTAGTGATTTGTGAAGGTAATGGCTGTATTTTATCCAAATAATCTTTCATCCAGGTCGTATGGATGGAAAAAATATCAGGTCCGCGATCAACAGCTAAAGCATTTAATAATTCATATTCAAATTCTTCATAAGTCAGATTCCGGTAATTGATTTTTACGTGAGGATTTTTTTGCTGATAGGCAGAAATTAAAGGATCAATGTTGGATTTGCCTTCCCAGACTTTCCAATAATTTAAAGTAATGGATTTTGGTTTGCCTTCAATTAAACCGCCAGGAGGCCCGCCGCATTTAAGCCCGGTGGTAATTACAAAAACTAAAATCAGACTAAAAACTACTAATTTTTTATGGTTGATTAATTTAAGCATATTTTATTTTTTTAGACTATTTAGATATTTTTTTAGCTCCTTTTGGGTTTCTCGGTGCTTTAGCGCAAAATCTAGATTAGCTTTTAGCCAGCCAATTTTTGAGCCGGTGTCGTAATAATCGCCTTGGACCAAGGCAGCGTAAATGGCGCGTTTTTGAGAAAGGTTAAAGATCGCATCAACCAGCCAAAGCTCATTGTCTTTGCCAACTTTAGTTTTTTCCAAAGAATCAAAAATATCAGGAGTCAAAATATAAGCGCCAATCGTGCCGATCTTGCTGGGTGCTTTTTTCGGACCGGGTTTTTCAACTATTTTTTTGATTTGGTAAATATTTTTTTCTACTTCCAGGCCATCTATTACGCCGTGTTTTTTAGTACCCTGGGAATCAATGCTTATTGCGGTTAAAATAGGATCTTGATATTTATTATAAACATTAATTAATTGTTTAAGACGCGGCAAGCCTTGGTGGTTGATAAAAAGATCGTCTCCCCAAATTACCGCAAAGGGTTCATTTCCGATTATTTTTTTGGCATTTAAAACAGGCGTACCGTTGCCATAAGGACCTTTTTGCCTGATATAAATAAAATTAGCCATTGAAGCAATTTTTTTTATTTCCTGTCGCAAGTTATTTTTATCTTGATTTTTTAGCCAGTTTTGTAACTCATAATTAAAATCAAAATGATCTTCAATTGCTCGTTTGGCCGGGCCAGTGACTAAGATAATATCTTCAATCCCTGAAGCAACAGCTTCTTCAACAATGTATTGAATTACCGGCTTGTCAATGATTGGCAGCATTTCTTTGGGCATGGCTTTGGTTGCAGGTAGAAAACGAGTACCAAAGCCAGCTACAGGAATTACCGCTTTTTTTATTTTTACCATAATTAATTAAAGTTTTATATTATAAATTATAACATAAAAGCTTTTTTTGATAAAATAATTATTTATAAAAATTACTATGGAAGCAATATCTTTTTGTAGATAATCAATAAAAAAATCGGGGGATAATAACGGCAATATTTAAAACAGTAAGTTTTGATATGTAAATAATTTTTTTTGTAATAAAAAAAGAAGCAAAAAACAGCTGGACTTGTGCTATGTTTGTTATTTTGAACAAATGGCGTGATTTTCTGGGATCAGAAGTACAAGAAGATTTTTCGTGGGGAGCTGAAGCGAAGGCGTTATGAAAAATAAGTTATTTCATAATTTATTAATCAACTCGAGTATAAGTTAAAAATTCACTTTTGCCGTTAATTTTGATTTCTTGATCATTGTCAAATAATTTATAAATATGAGGATAAGTATTGGCTTTCCGGTAAGGTTTTAAATAAAATTCAAAAGTAATAGATTCCCCGACTTTAACAGATTGGCTGCTTGTTTCAATGGTTTTATTATCTTGCCAAGACCAGTCTCTGAACCAGGAATTGGTATAGTCAATATCATAGCTTTTCAAAACCGGTTTTGCCCAATCTTTACTGCCTGTATTGGTAAAAGTCATTTTAACTTTGGGTCGCCAAGCATTTAAGACAGCAACCGGTAAAGTATTATCAGTTAAGTCAGCCAAATAAGGGGATGTGACTTCAATGGTTTTATCAAATTGGCTTAAAATTTTATCTTGATTATAAAGAGTCAAAGTATGAGGGAATGAAGCAACCAAATAAGGAGATTTGATTTTGAATTCAAAAGTCGCAACCGAACCCGGCGCAATACTCGTTTCATTCGGCGGGATTTCTGCGTATTCACTATACCAGGAATTATTACGAAAAGGAGAAATATGCTCTTTTTCATAAATAATATGTAATTTTAAATTGTCTTGTTGTAAAGTTTGATTGCCTGTGTTTTTAAACTGGATAATAACCGGTTGTAGTGTCTCAGCCGGCATTTGCGTCGGGAAATTTGATTGAAGCAAAGCAGTAGAATAAGTCGGCATTAAATTTTTAGAATCAGTATTTTGCGCTTGGCAGGAAGTGCAAGGTAAACGGGTGATAGTAATGGAAAAATCAGAATCAGGGAAATAACCTTTATTTTGCCAAGCTAAAGTAAAATCATTAGTAACTGTTTTTTTGCTGATAGGTGGAGAAAGTGTTAGTTTGAAATGTCCGGTTTCGCCCGGGTAAACATTGCCTTCAATTAATTTATAGTTGACCAGTTCTTGGGGTTGGTATTTTTTGTTTAAAGCAATATTGACTGAGCCGATTTGGGCCAGTTTGTTTTTGATATCACTTTTGGCAATAAATAATCCGGCATCCTGGTAGCCACGCCAAACTGCTTGGCCAGTATTTTTAAATTCAATAATTACATTTTTGGTTTTGGTTTCTTCAATGCTGATATTTTTAGCACTTTGCCTGACAAACTGGGCCGAAGTAGGTAATGGTTTTTTGTATCCTCCCAAGTCTTGTAAAAGATTATAAGCCAGCTGTCTGGTTTGCGGTAATTGATTATAGATCAAATCCCCCGGACAGGAAGTATGGCCAACATCTGAATGACCAATTATATTGGGTAGCATTTCGCCGTGGAATTCTGATTGGCCCAAAGGATCAATATTGAATTCTCTTGATTTAACGGCAATTAATTTATTAAGCGCTTGCTTTGAGGCAGGAGTTAGCTTATCAGGCGTGTTACAATTAGAACCGGTTCTGGAACTTTGGGCTGTTTGGTAACAGCCCAAAATAGCAATGCCAACAGTGTTGCGGTTACGCATATAAGCATGACCAGCCACTACTCCGTCACCGCCGATTCGGCCTTCATAAATATTGCCTTGTGAATCAATTAAATAATTATAACCAATATCACCCCATTCGCGGGAAACAGCATGATAATAATGAATTGCGCGAATAGTGGCCATAGGATCAATATTGGCGTTTTCACCGGCTGTATGATGGATAATAAATTTCTCCGGTTTATAATATTCTTGTTCCCATAAATTACTGCCTTCTTCATCAAATTTATAATTTTCATTGGCGCCCCATTGTTTACGGCTAATAATATTTAAATCATCCGACTGGCTGCTGATTTGAAAAGTTTTTTGCGGGCCATTGCTTGTATTCAAGTAAATAAATTCCAGACTTTTAATTGTTTTTTTATCCGCATGAGGATCAAAAACTATTTTATACTGAAAAGTGTCGGTTAATTTGGTCGGAATCATTTGGCTGGAAATTTGAGCCTTGCCATTATCTTTGCCATTATAATCATCATCTAGCCTAATTTTTAGCCAATCAGACCAGGTTTCGTTTAAAAATTTAACATAAATATTAAAATCTTGTTCCAGTTCAGCATTATCTGCTTGCCATTGGACAAATAAAGCATTAAATCCAAAATCTGTTCTTAAAATAGGGGAAATTGTTTCATTTGGGCTAAGCTTAGCACTGGAAATAAAAAAGGAACCGCGTTGATCGGGTTCTTCAATAACAATCCTGCCTTCTTTTATGTCAGTTGAGACTGGGTTTGCGCTAACTATAGCCAAAATAAAGGAAAGAGAGCAAAGCAAGACAAAAATTAAGACAAATTTGGTTTTTATTTGTATTTTGGCTGACATTTTTTTGTTTTTATTTTTTAGCAATGAAATAGCTTTTTTAAGGCTAAAATCAGCTTTTCTATTGTCATTATAGCATAATTGGACGGCTTTGTAAAGGGGAAAGGTTTGTTTTTAGGCTAATTTTAAATAAAAAAACTCCAAGCTTAATTAAGATGAAGTTATTTTGAGGCATTAGTAAGAGGTTAATCATTTTTTAATTTTGTTTTTTTCAATTTAATTATTTCCAGAATAAATTCTTTGGAAAAACCTTTAAAAAGGTATAAAGCTAGCAAATAAATGAGACTGGCCAAGATAATTAGTAAAATCACATTTTGGCCTTGTAATAAGTATAAAAATAAAGACATGACCAAAGAAGCAGCAATAACTTTAATAAATATTTTAAATTTAGGGATATATTTAGTGGTTTTAGTGGTAACAATAAAATTAAATAAGAAAATTAAGGCTTCAGCTACGATTGTAAAGCCGGCAGCGCCAAGGTACCCGTATTTGGGAATAAAAATAAAATAACCGATTAAAGAAATAACAGCTACAAAAATATAAGCCCAAACCATTTGTCTTTGCTTATTAATTACTACAATTGAATAGCCGAATAAAGAATTAATAAAAATTATAGCCGTAGCAAAAATAATAATTTGTAAAACCAAACCTGATTCAGCAAATTCAGGGCCGGCAATTAAAAGCATTAAATCTTTAGCTATAAATAATGTGCCAAAAATCATTGGCACCGCCATAATAACCAGAAAATCAAAGGTTTTTTGAAAAATATCTTTGAATTTCTCCCAGTTTTTTTCAGCCCAGTATAAAGTCAGTATTGGGAAAATAATTCCCATGAACATGTAAACAAAATTAGTCATTATTTCCAAAACACGATAGGGCGCACCATAAATACCCACTTCAGCCTGGGGACGGACTAAAGATAAAATTAAAGTATCAGCTTTAAAATAAACCAAATTAAAAGCAATAGAAATAGCAATTGGCCAGGTTAACTTGAGTATTTTATGCCAAATAGCCCAGTCAAAACTAAATTTAATTTTAACAAATCTTAAAGCAAAAAAATAATTAAATAAAAAAGTAGTTAAACTGCCGAAAACTACTGCTGCCATAATCCACAGCAGGCCTTTGTCCAAATAAGCAAACGCAATAACTAAAAGCAAAAGAATTAGTCGGCCGGCATTTTCACTGATGGTTACTTTATCCATGCGCAGTTCTTTTTGAAAAAGACCTATTAGTATTTGTGTTAAAGAAACAAAAAAGAATGATAAGGTGGTGACTGCTACTCCCAATTTAACCAGGTTATCATAGGGGAAAAAAATAATAACCAAAGGCGCCAAGCCCAAAAAAATAATCGCGGAAAAAAATCTTAAAGTAAAAACATTGTTAAAAATTTTTGTTTGTTCATATTTGGGATCAGCAATTAAACGGACAACTGTTAAAGCCAAGCCCAGATCAACCAAAATACCGAAGAATTGTAAATAAGCCATAATAGTTGAGTATTGTCCAAAACCGATTTTACCTAAATAACGGGCCATGATTGAAATGGTAATCACGCCAATAAAAATAGACAGCATTTTACCGCCAAACTGGATGATTGTATTTTGAGCGACTTTTTGAGTTAGAGACACGTTTTTAATGGGTTAAAGGTTATAAGGATACCGGTTAAAGGGTAATTTGGTTATTGGTGTTTTTTATCTATTAAAGATTTACCAAACTAGCTTTGCCCATTGTTCCAAAACCTTATTTTTTTAATGATTTTATGATAGCAAATTTTTTATTTTTAATAAATGAAATTAATTTTTTAAGATTTAAAAAATTAAGGTATTAGAAAAAAGTAATATTTTCATTTTCACCTAATATTA
>CAZHFK010000033.1:0-11229 GCA_964531215.1 uncultured Gammaproteobacteria bacterium
TGGTATCACGAATCCAGGTATAAAATAAATCATTTAACCAGACAAATCCGTGGGTAAAAAAGTATAAAGTTAGAAATATTTTGAAAGTTAAATAAATTAAGCTGGCAATAAAAACTTGCAAAAATTCAATAATTTGTTTTTTTGACTGAAAAACATCAAGAAAAATAAAAAATAAACCAAAATATAAGTAGCCGTTAACATCAAAGAAAATATCTTTTAAACCATTACCCTGCAAATACCCATTGATTACCCCAATGATTAAAAAGATAATAAAAAGAGCAAAATTTTGAACTAAGCGGTCTTTTTTGAATAATTTAATATATTTGGGCCAATTAAAATATTTGATGAGCCAGATTATAAATAAGGTTAAAAATATACCTAAACGAATCGGTAATTTAAACTCAGGCAATTGTAAATAAAATAAATAACCATAAGAACCGATCATTAATTCAATTAAAGCAATGTAAAGGCCGTATTTTAATTTATACAAAGTAAATAAAGTAACTCCTATTATAATTAAAATAAAAAATATACCTGATAACCAAACAAATTTAAAACTAAGCAATGACAATAATTCAATTACAAGAATACCGAAAATAATTTTCCAGATATTTTTATTTAAGATTTTGTTTAGATAATTGATCATAAAACTCTTGACAAAATTATTTAGATATGATACAATGCATTATTCGTTGATTGAACGATGAGGTTATGGGAAAGGTGATTCTTGTAGCGTATTGTTACAAGGTTCATGTCCACTCAAATTGGGTTGTAAAGCTATTAGATGATTTTTCATCTTAAAGCCGCCTCGGTTGTTTTTATTTAAATCCGTTGGATTTAAATAAGCAATTGACCCAATCCGTTCAATCCGGCCGAATATCCCACCCTATTGCTCTGCACTGGGGTGTTTTTTTATTTTGAAACTAATATACTAATAATATAACTAATGTAACTTTTAATCACGATATTTGTATAATTCGTATTAGATCAGAATATTCGTTTCATTCAAATTTTTGACTGTGTTTTGGATTTTATTTTAAAAATTTGACTTAGCCAAGCCAGTAATAAACTGATTGGTGATAATAAACTGATTATTAAGTATGATAGTAAGCTATGATGTTTTTTAAAATAAATCCTCATTCCCCTGTTGAATCTTTTTTGTTTTAATAGGCTGGGATTTTGCTCAAAACTTTTACCTTCATGATGAATAATTTTAGTCTTGGGCGTGTAAACAATATCATAGCCAGCTTTTTGAACTCTTTTGCATAAATCAAGATCCTCCCACCATAACCAATAATCAGTATCCCAGCCACCTATTTGCCGAAAAAAATCATCATCGCTAAAAACAAAAGCACCCATTATTTGCCGCACTTTTTGTTGTTTGAAATAATCAAAATCTTTGGCTAAATATTTTTGTAAACATTTGGGTCTAATTAAATGATGTAGTTTAAATAAAATTAATATTTGATCACATAAACCGGGATTATTTTTAATATTATTTTGCCTTTCTAAATCAGGATAAACCAATTGGCTGGTGGCTAAGCCGATTTTATTATTATTAACCAGTAAATCATGCATGATTTTAAAACTGTTTTCAACCAGTTCCATGTCAGGATTCATAAAACAAACAAAATTGCCTTGTGCTTGTTCCAAACCTAAGTTATTAGCTTTAGCAAAGCCTAAATTTTCATTAGAGGCGATCAGGTCAACTCTGGGAAAATTATCCAGGACTATTTGAACTGATCCGTCAGTTGAAGCATTATCAATAACAATTACTTCAAAATCAAGTCCTGTTGTTTGATCATAAATTGATTGCAAGCATTTTTTTAATAAATCCTTAACATTCCAGGAAACTATAATAATTGATAAATCCATATTTAATAATTTAATTTGTTATAGATTAAATTAAGCATTTGTTCTATTCTTTTTTGCCAAGTATTATTTTGTAATAATTGTAATTTTTTTTCTGAGATTTGTTTTTTATTTTCACTTAAGACTTGATTGACTGCTTGGTTGAATTTTTGGGGTGTATTGGCAATTTTAATAAAATCAGCAAAGCGTTTTAGTCCGGCAACCGGAGTTGCGACAATCGGCAGTTTAGCAGCCAAGTATTCATAAAATTTCATAGGATCAGTTGATTTAATAAAATTATTAGTCTGATAAGGGATAATACCAACATCAAGCCCATTATATAAATGAGGAATTTCCCGATGGTTAATTTGGCCTAAAAAATAAACGTTTTTGAATTGCTGTAATTTATTTTTAGGAAAATTTGGCCAAATCGGACCGGCTAAAACAATTGATTTATCGGGGTTATTTTTAGCTAAATAAAGCAAAATATTAAGATCAATCCTGTCTTGTAAAATACCCAAAAAACCAATAATTGGTTTTGGAATGTTTGCCAGCGAAGGATGGATTTCTGTGATTGATTGAAAATAATTTAAATCAACGCCATTAGGCAGCCAGTAAATATTTGGCTGATTATCAAATAATTCTTCTTTTAGATTTTGAGAAACAGTAAAAATCAAATCAGATTTTTGTTTTATAATGCGATAATTTTTTTTCAATTTATTTTGATATTTTTTGTAGCTACTATGAGTTAGCCAGTTATCAACTGTATCAAAAATATTTAAAGCTTGGTTTAATTGATCAAAATAACTGGCATAAAAAGGATTGTAATTCCAAGCAATTAAATTATTATTGATTTCCTCTTTTTTTATAATACGTTTTAGTTCTTGAGTTATTTTACTTTTATTTAAAACCGAATCAATAGAAGAATAAACCAAAATTTTAGATGAAACATGCCAGCAACGCGAGGTCAAATCACCATAAACAATTGAGCCTTTGGTGTCATCGATTATTTGATCTTTTAAATAGGTTTTTATGGCTCTCGTCCAGTTAAATGGTAAAAAATCTACGGCAATAATTTTATTTATTTCGTCACGTTTAGCAAGGTTATGTAAAATATGGTAATTGCGATTAGCAATGCCCTTTTGCCAGTCAGCATATTTGGACATATTAAACATAACAATATTTAATTGTTGGGATTTATTCATAAAATATTTTTTAATTTACCTATTTGAATCGGCCATTGGAATTCGGCTTTTACTCGTTTTTCACCTTGAATACCCAATTTGTTCATTAATTCCGGATTATTGAACAGTTTTATGATCGCCTGTTTTATCTCTGTACAATTTCGGGGATCAACCAAAAAGCCGGTTTGATTATTAATTACTGCATCACTTACTCCTCCACTTTGTCCGGCGATTACTGGTTTTTGAAATAAATTGGCTTCCAAATAAACAATACCAAAGCCTTCAACATCGGTTTGATTTTCAAGACGAGATGGCATTATAAAAATATCGGCTAAATCATAATAATATGGTAAATTTGTGTCTGAAATATTTTCTAAAAAAATTAAATTACCACGGACTTGTAATTGTTCTGCCAATTCTTCTAGATTTTTTTTATAATCGCCTTGGCCGACAATCAAATAAATCAAATTGGGTATTGGGGAGATAAGATCAGGCAAACATTTTATTACTTTATCATTGCCTTTTCTTTTGGTTAAACGTCCAACCGAAAGCAAAATTTTTTTATTTTCCAAATCCAGCTCTTTTTTTATAATTTGTTTTTTATTGGAATTTAAATTAGTCGGTTTAATATTGGGACAAGGATAAACAATGGTTATTTTTTTAGTTTTAATTCCCTGTTTGAGCACCTTGGATTTGGTAAAATTACTATTAACAATGATATGTTGGGCTTGATTTAAAATAATTTTAAGCCATAATTTTTTCCAAAACGATTTTTGTGCCAACAGAATATCATAGCCATGTAAAATTACATGAAAAGGTTTATTTAAAAGCAAGGTAATGTAACCCATTGGTAAAACGTGAGAAATGATTATTTGCTGGATTTTTTGCTGTTTAATTAATTTTTTAGCAATAAAATAAGTTTTAAGCCAATGCGGCCAGAAATTTTTATAATATAGATTTTGTCTGATAATTTTATAATCTTGCTGACTATCAAATGATTCGGCTTGTTCATGATAATTAGTTAAAATAAAAATTTTATCAGTCGGTAAATTTTTACTAAAATTAGATAAATAATTAGCGACTCCGCCTGTTTGTGGCGGGAAATCAAGGGTAATTAAAAGTGTTTTTTTTATATCTAAATTTGTTTTTTGATTATGGCTTGCCATAAGTATTTGGTATCTGATTTAGTAAATCCCCTGCTTAAATACATTATAATTATATAAATGATCGCGCCCAAGATTATTAATAGAATAAAATGTAAATAAGGTTGGGCTAAATAAATAATAATAGCCATGATTAGAGCTGAAATAAGTGATTGAACTGTTTTTATTATTAAATATTTATAGTTATATTTTATTATTTTTGATACCCAGGTCAAGTTTAATATAAATAAGACTGATAAGCTGATTAAAGCTGCTGTAGCGGCTCCTAGGTGCTGGTATTGCGGGATTAAAATAATATTTAAAATAATATTTAGAATCATGGTAATTCCCATATTAATAGTATTGATGGTTTGTTTATCACAAGCGTTTAAAAGCGAACCAACCGGGTAATTTAAAAATAAACCGATTATACCCCAAATAAATATTTGTAAAGTAAGAATTGATGGTAAATATTCAGCCGTATATAAATATAAAATCACTGGTTTGGCTAAAATATAAACCCCAAAAGCGGTGGGTAGGGATAATATTATCAAAAAATACATTGATTTTTCAAAAATATACTGCAATTTTGATTTATCTGTTTTGTAAAGGTTGCTCATAGCCGGAAAAATTGCGGCAGCAAAAGCAGCCGGAATAAATTGCAAAGCATAAGTCATTTTATAAGCTACCGAATACCAGCCTAATGATTGATCACCAATTAATATTGATAATAAGACTTGGTCAATATAATTATAAACTCGAGTAAAAATACCAGCCAAAGCAAATGGTAAAGCAATAATAAATAAGGTTTTTAAAACTGTTTTGTTCCAGTTGGGTTTTATTTTAAAGTTTAATTTTGTTTTTAATAAAGTCAAAGAATATATAAAACTAAATAAACTACCAGTTAATAAAGCAATAACCAAAATATAAAGTGGCAGTTTTAAAAATACGCCAATCAGGCCAACACTAAAAATTAAAATTTGATTAATAGCAATAGAAATTGCTTCATATTTTAAATTTTGCCAGGCGCGAAAAATCCCCCAAAAGCTTAAATTAAACGAATCCACTACCATAACTAACCCGGCTATATAAACCATAATTTCAGCCATTTGGTTTTTATTGAGCAGATTAATAATTATAACAGCGAGGATAAAAGTTATAATGCCAAGAACTAGCTTAATAGTGATTATATTGTTTAGGTATAAATTAGCTTTTTCACGATTTTTGGCTGATTCCCGGATTAAGACCGGTGATAAGCCAAAATCAATCAATACGGACAAAATAGTGGCCAATGAGACGGCAAAAACATAAGAACCAATATCGGTAGCACCTAAAAATCTGGCAATTAAGGTAAAATAAACAAAAGCAAATATTTTTTGAAAAATATATGCCGAAGTTAGCCAGGTTGTATTTTTAGCAATATTTTGTGGCGCTGATTCCATAAATTAAAAACCTAACAGGTTATTCCCTGCTTAGGCTTATTTTAGCATAAAATATTATAAATATAAAGTACTAAAAAATACCCTTTTTCTGGGTATTTTTTATATAGTGTTTAGGTTTATGTAATTTTAACGTTTTTTCCACTGTGGGGCTCTTCTAGCGCGCTTTAAGCCTGGTTTTTTACGTTCTTTGACTCTGGCGTCACGGGTTAAATAACCGGCAATTTTAAGAGTCTTATGCAAATCCTGATTTAATTTATCAAGTGCGCGAGCAATACCATGTCTAATTGCTTCGGCTTGGCCTTTTTTACCGCCACCTCTAACTAAAACGGAAATATTAACTTTTTTATCCAAATCAACCAATTTTAACGGTGCATAAATAATTTCTTGTAAATTAAAATCCGGCAAATAATCGTGGGCTGTTTTTTTATTTATTGTAATATCGCCTTTGCCTTTTTCAAATAATCTAATTGGAGCAACAGCGCTTTTTCTTCGGCCAACAGCATAAGTATATTTGTCCTTGCTTTTAGTATCTTTTGTCTTAGTATCTTTAGTTGTAGTTTGACTGGATTTTTCTGGCATATTTTAGTAATTATTAGGCATTAGTAATTATTTAAAAGTTAAACGTTTAATCATGTGCTGTCTTAATTTATTTTTAGGCAGCATATTATAAACAGCTTTTTTAAGCACTTCTTGCGGATTTTCATTGAATATTTTTTTTAATTTGGTAGTCTTTAAACCTCCTGGATAACCTGAATACCGGTAATATTCTTTTTGTTCAATTTTTTTACCTGTAAATTTAACTTTATCAATATGAGTAACAACCACAAAATCGCCACTATCAACTTGAGGCGCATAATTGGGTTTGTGCTTACCTCTTAATAAAGTGGCAATTTGAGTAGACAAACGACCGATTGCTTGGTCAGTAGCATCGATTTGATGAGTTTTTCTATCAATTTTTACTTTAAAATTTGTTGTAGTCATAATTTTTAGACAAATTCAATTTGAACTATTTTAGCTGCATCGCCCTGTCGATTGCCCAGTTTTATAATTCTGGTATAACCGCCATTTCGATTTTTATATCGAGGGCTTAAATCTTCTAATATTTTTTTTACCGCATTTTCCACGTAAAGGTATTTTAGTAATTCCCTGCGTGTATGCAAATCATTGGTTTTGCCTTTAGTGATTAATCTTTCTACAATCGGTTTAACTGCTTTAGCTTTGGCTTCGGTTGTCTTGATTTTTTCATGCAATATTAAATTAGTCGCCAGGCTGCGAAATAACGCTTTTCTGGGATCTTTTTTACGATCTAAAATTTTACCCTTTTTTCTGTGTCTCATAATTGATTATTTTTTAGTCTTTTTGGTAGTTTTTTTAGCGGTAGTTTTTTTTGTTTCTTTTTTTTCTTTTGGTGTATCTTCTTTATATAATAAAGAAAAATGATCAATTAAAATTTTAGTTCCGGCATTAATTGCTTCTTCTGGGGTAATTGTCCCGTCGGTTTCTAAATTCAAAGTCAATTTGTCGTAATTGGTAATTTGTCCAACACGCGTATATTCAACTTTATAGCCAATATCTTTTATCGGCGTATAAATAGCATCAATGGCAATCGAGCCGACGGGCAATTTTTCTTTATCGCGATTTTCAGTCGGATCAAAACCTCGTCCTTTTTCAACTGTTATTTCCATGTCTAATTCTGTTTTTTTATCAGTAATAGTTGCTATTTTTAAATCTTGATTAATAATTTCTACATTAGAGTCCTTATCAATATCTTTGGCTAATACTTCTCCTTCGCCTTTTTTTGTTAATTTTAAAACAACAGGTTCATCAGAATGAAGTTTAAGTCGAAGCTGTTTTAAATTTAAACTGATTTCTAAAACATCTTCATAGATTCCATCAACGCTGGAAAATTCATGCTGTACACCCTTGATTTTAAAAGATGTAACAGCAGCACCCGGTAATGATGATAATAAAACTCTTCTTAAAGCATTACCGATTGTGGTGCCATAACCATGATATAGGGGGTCCATAATTAGAATCCCTTCGTTAGGGGTTTTCCCTTTTTTTAATTCAATTTTTGATGGGAGGAAAATGTTTTCCATACTATTTTTTTAGTTTTTAAATTTGTTTTTATATGTAAATTATCTTGAATAAAATTCAACAATTAATTTGGGATCAAATTCGCCTTTGGATTCATCAATGCTTGGCTTGTCAACCACTTTAATTTCTAATTTATCAAGATCAACCGATAGCCAGGAAACCGGTTCGTTTTTTTTGATTTGTTCTTTTAAGTTGGTAAATGATTTTGAACTTTGGCTTTTTTCTTTAAGACTGATAATATCATTGACTTTAACTTGATAAGATGGAATATTAACTTTTTGCCCATTAACTAAAAAATGATTATGGGAAATTAATTGTCTGGCCAAATCTCTTGATTTGGCAAAACCTGATCGATAAATTACATTATCTATGCGCATTTCCAGTAATTGCAGTAAAATATTTTCAGTGTTTTCTTGGGTTTTATTGGCTTTTGTGAAATAGTTTTTGAATTGATTTTCCATTAAACGATAAATTTTTTTGGCTTTTTGTTTTTCTCTTAACTGTAAGGCGTAGTCTGTTAAACGGCCATAACCTTTGCTACCATGAATACCTGGCGGAAAATTTCTTTTTACCATGGCGCATTTAGCAGTATTACAACGCTCACCCTTTAAAAAGAGTTTTTGTCCTGCGCGTCGGCATTGTTTACATTTTGGATCTAAATTTCTAGCCATATTTATAGTGATTGGTAATTAGTAATTATTTTATTAAATTAAACTCTGCGTGGTTTTCGTTGTCGGCACCCATTATGTGGTATAGGGGTTATATCTTTAATTGATAAAACATTAATGCCATAAGTATTAAGTGCTCTGATGGCTGATTCTCTGCCTGAACCAACTCCTTTAACAAAAACATTAACATTTTTCAAACCATAAGCTTGTGCTTTTTCCGTAGCATTTTTAACAATTATACTAGCAGCATAAGGAGTGGATTTTTTAGGCCCCTTAAATCCGTTTTGTCCGGCACTAGACCAAGCCAAAACATTACCATTTAAATCAGTTAAAGTAACAATGGTATTATTATAAGTTGCCTGAATATAAGCTCGGCCATGAGTGATTTGGCGTATTGTCCTTTTTTTCTTTTTTTTGCCTTTTGTTGTTTTGCTTTTATCTGTTTTCTGTGCTTTTTCGGCTTTTTTTTCAGGTGTTGCTTCAGCTGAAATATCAGTTACTGTTTTTTGTTCCGCTTTTTTTGCTTCTGTTGTTTCTGATTTTATCTCAATTTCTTTTTCCTTTGCTTCTCTAGTATTTTTATTTTCTTCTGGCATATTTGAATAAATAATTAACTAAATTAATAAATTAGGTTTTTTGAGCTGGTGATTTACGTCCACTACCTAAAGTCATCCTGACATTGCCCTTGACTGTTCTAGCGTTTGTTTTTGTTCTTTGGCCTCTGACGGGCTGTCTTTTACTGTGACGTTCACCTTTATATGTTTTTATTTCCTTTAATCTTTTAATATTACCCAAAACCTCTCTTTTTAGATCACCTTCAACTTTAAAATTTTTCCTAATATAATCTCTTAATTTATTTTCTTCTTCACTGGTAAGATTCTTGGTTTTGGTATTTGGATCAATTTTTAATTCTTTTAAAATTTCTGTAGCTCGAGAGCGACCAATACCGTAAATATAGGTCAAAGCGATTGCTATTCTTTTGTCTTGCGGGATAGTTACCCCGACTATTCTAACAAGTGCCATATTTTAATAAAATTTTAAATTTAAATAGAAAAGTTGAACAAGTTAGCCTTGTCTTTGTTTATGTTTGGGATTTTTACAAATAACCCAAACTCTTTTATTGCGTCTGATAACTTTACAGTCTTTACAAATTTTTCTAACAGAAGTTCGAACTTTCATGGAATAAAAAAATTAAATATAAATATTTAATATTAATTAATTATTGATAATTAGTTAATATCTGTAAGTAATGCGACCTTTTGATAAATCGTAAGGTGTTAATTCGACTTTAACTTCATCACCGGGTGAAAGCCTTATTTTGTGCATACGCATTTTACCGGAAAGAAAACCTAAGATTTCTTGGTCATTTTCCAATCTGAGTTTAAAACTTCCAGCTGGTAAAAGTTCCAAAACAACACCTTTCATTTCAATAAAATCTTTACTTGCCTTTTGGGTATTCTCTTTATTTGTCATAAAGAATTTTGTGCATTTTAAAGATAACTAAAAAATAGATTCTTTGCAAGAATCCTTTTTTTGCAAAAAATCATTTTGTTTCTTTTGTTTCTAATAAGTTAATTATTAGTTTATATAAATATTATATATTATTTATATGAATTGTCAAGTTTTTTATTCTAAAACCGCTTTAATTCTGCGAATACCGGCGCTGGATGATTCTTCTTTTTTGATTTTAAACCGGCCTAATTCTTTAGTATTTTCAGCATGTGGCCCACCACAAATTTCTTTGGAAAAATCACCGATTGAATAAACTTTGACTTTATCACCATAACGATCTTCAAAAGCACCGATCGCACCTTTTTCTTTGGCTTCTTCGACAGTCATTTCTTCATAAGTGATTGGTAGATTTTCCTTTATTTTAGCATTAACCATGTCCGCAACTTGTTGTTTTTGTTCATCTGTTAATTTTTCATCATGATTAAAATCAAAACGCAAACGATCAGCAGTAATATTGCTGCCTTTTTGCATAACTTGCGGACCCAAAACTTCACGCAAAGCTTGTAAAAGTAAATGGGTGGCAGTATGTAATTTGGCTGTTTGTTTATCTTGTGACGCTAGTCCGCCTGTAAATTTTTGTTGTGCGCCTTTACGTGAAAGTTCTTGATGTTTTTTCATTTCTTTATCAAATTCTTTTTTATCTACTTTTATATTTTTTTCTCTAGCAATTTCTTCGGTTAATTCAATTGGAAATCCATGAGTCGCAAATAATTTAAAAGCAATTTTTCCCGGTAATCTTTTGGGCGTTTCTATAATTTTTTCGCCATCCCAAACGGTTTGTATTTTATACCATTTATTAAATTCTTGCAATCCCTTTTCTAAAGTCTTATTGAATTTTTCTTCCTCCTGAATTAATTGATTAATAATAAAATTTTGATTTTTTTTAAGTTCCGGGTAAGTTTCTTTGTACATGTCAATAACTATTTCAGCTATTTTAAACGTAAAAATTTCATTGATACCAAGTTTTTTACCATAGCGAACAGCTCGTCTGATTAAACGGCGCAAAACATAACCTTGGTCAACATTAGAAGGTGTGATAGCATTATCATCACCCAAAATCATGGCAGCAGCTTTAATATGATCGGCAATTATACGAAAAGCTTGCTGATTGTTTTTATATTTTTTATCTGAGATTTTTGCTATTTTATTTAAAAGCGGCGTAAAAAGTTCTGTTTCAAAAACATTTGAATAGCCGTTTAAAACAGTAATGGCTCGTTCTACCCCCATGCCGGTATCAACATTTTGCTGATCAAGTTTTTCAACTGTACCGTCAGGTTGTTTATTAAATTCTATAAAAACATCATTCCAGACTTCAATTAAGCGGAAATCATTA
>CAZHFK010000034.1:0-11219 GCA_964531215.1 uncultured Gammaproteobacteria bacterium
ATCGGCGTTTATATTATTTGGAAAAATTTGAAGCCAAAAGAAAAGAATTAATTGAGAAGATATAATTAATAAAAAAAGCGGCCCAGTCATGCTGACTGGGCCGTATGTTTTTTAGAATCTTCTCTTTTTAAGCCTTTCAATTTCGGTACGAGTAGTACCAATATCTTCAGGCGTGGCTTGGGCTTTTTGCAAAAGATTTTCCAAGTGAGCCCAAACTGAAGGCGCAATTTGGCCATCTTCTGTACAAGGTTTTGTATCACCAGGGCACTCTCCATCTTTAATTATGTTGCTTATTACTTGCCACATATATCTGGCATAGTTAAGTTTGTCTCGGCGTTCCATGCTCGCCAGCCGAGTTTCAATCTTGGCGATTCTTTCTGCGAATTCATAATTATTGCTTCTAGGGTCAACTTGATAAACATGCCGCCTTACCCTGTGAAAAGGGTCCTCTTCAGCCATCGAGTATTTACCCGGATAGATCCCATTATCAACATTTTTATCTATCCAGTTAAGCATTTTTTCCGCAGCCACTAGGTGATGAAGGGCTTTTAGCTGCTCCCGGTCGTGTGAAGGGAATATGTTTCCCCATTTTTCTTGGGCTGCGTAAAGGTTTTCTTCAATGTCCCCGATATCATTGAGACCGGGGTCTTTCAGAAATTCTTTCAGGTAAAGTTTTGCCCGGTTCAGGTAAAATTCCTTACTCAGGCTATTGACCTGGTTTATGAATTCTTCATGACTCGTACCCGCGTCATTGAAGTTCAGGTTGTGGTAGTCAAGGTAACCGACAAATTCTTCAACGTAGGTATCGACTTCACCGAGAGTATAGTTAGTCCCGGTCAAGTCTTGGATTTTTTGCCAGCGTTCCTGAGCACCAGCCACTTTTTCGCGTTTGTAGTATTCTATAAATCCGGCAGAACAGAGCGTGGAAATTAGTATTCCCAGTATAATTAGCACGATTTTTTGAGAACCTTTTCCTTTCATTTTTTCCTCCTTTTTCAAAAAAATTAATTTATTTAGATTTGATTTTAGCATGTTTTTGTGATTTTGTCAATGATTTTTAGGTTCAGTTTGTGTTAAAATAAAAACATGGAAAAATTTGAAGCCAAAAGAAAAGAATTAATTGAGCAAATATAAAAAAGAAATCCGGCATTCGCTTGCGAACGCCGGATTTCTTTTTAGGATAGATCTACGCTAATTATTTTACCTTCTAGTTCAAAAAAGGTTTTTGGGCCAATACGATTGATTGAAAATAGATAGTGATTTTCTTCAATTATTGTTGTTTTGTCAATCTATTTTTGTCTTTTATTGGATTATTAGGCTATAATAAAATTATGAATAAATTAGCCCAAATAATTGAATATTTATTTTATTTATTTGTTTTTTTATTACCCTGGCAAACCAGGTGGATTTGGTATTATGGCAAATTAGGCGAAGGAATTAGTCAGTATTTGAGTTTTTCTTTATATGCGACGGAAATTTTGCTTTTTATTATATTGATTTTAACTTTGTATTATCGTTGGAAAAATCCTGATGAAGAAATTAATTTTTTAAATTTAAAAATTTTGAATTTTTATATTTTAATCGTTTTATTTTTCATTGTCAGTATTTTTAGTTTATTTTTTAGCCAAAACAGCCAAGTCGCTTTTTATTATTTAGTTAAATTTTTAGAAGGGTTTGCACTTTTATTATTTATTATTAATTTTAAATTTTCTTATAAAAAATTAGGCTGGGCAATAGTTTTTGCCGGAGTGTTCCAATCGAGTTTGGCGATTTATCAGTTTTTAACTCAAAAAATTTGGGCCAGTAAATGGCTGGGAATGGCAGAGCAATTGAGTGGCAACGGCGGGGTTTCGGTCGTTGAATCAGCCGGTTCGCGTTGGCTCAGGGCTTATGGTTCATTACCTCATCCCAATGTTTTGGCCGGATTTTTGGCCGTTTGTTTGATTGTTTTAATTGTTTTAATAATTTTAAGCAATAAACAAAAAAGTGGTATTTTACTGTGGCTATTTTTACCCATTTTATTAGCGGGACTTTTTTTTACTTTTTCCAAAAGCGGTATTTTGGCTTTTTTGCTCGGGTTGGTTTTTATTGTTATTTTTGAATTTTTAAGTCAGGAGCAAAAACCCAAATTTGTTTTAAGTCATGTGTTTTTTGTAATTTTGGTAGTTTTTGGTTTTTTGGCCTTGATTTATCAAGATCCCTTAATGACTCGTTTGCAAGGCGAGACCCGTTTGGAGCAAAAATCTTATAATGAACGCACCATATATTTTGATCAGGCCAAAGATTTATTAGAAGAAAATTGGTTAAAAGGAGTTGGTTTGGGTAATTATACTTTGGCTTTGTATAATCAGACCAAACCAAAGGAGCCGGCTTGGGCTTATCAGCCGGTGCATAATGTTTTTATTTTAATGGCTACGGAAATCGGCGTGATTGGTTTTTTAATATTTGTTTTGCTGATTATTGAAGTTTTTAATAAGCTTTGGCATTTTAAGATTAAAGAACAATTAAAATTAATAAATGTTTTTAAACTTTTTAAATTTTCTACAATTTATTATTTTTATCAGCGCAGGTTTTATTGGTTTTTAGGACTTTCAGCAATATTTTTTATGCTTTTAATTATAATGTTTTTTGATCATTATATTTGGACTTTATATTTTGGTATTATTTTATGGTGGTTAATGCTGGGTTTATGGTTGAAACAAGTTAGTTTGATGAAATAGTTTAATTTTAATTTTTGTTTAAATAATTTTTTTGACTTTTGGCTTGTTTTTTTATAAATTGAATTTAATATTTAATTATTAATTTTATATTAATATGTCTAATGGAAAACAAATTATCGGTGTTTCCGGAGATAAGGGTTCTTTTTCAGAAGAAGCGGCCGAGTATTATTGTTATAAAAACGACGTGCCCGATTTTGAATTAAAATATCTGGTTTCAGTGGAAAATGTTTTAAACTCCTTAGATAAAGAGGAAATTACTATGGGGATTTTCCCGATTGAAAATTCCAATGGCGGTATTGTGATTGAAGCTGTTTTGGCTATGGCTAATCATGTTTTTAATATTGAGCAAATGTTTGAAATTGATATTAAACATAATTTAATTGTTAAACCGGGTACTAAGCGTGAAGATATTAAAAAAATCGCTTCCCATGATCAGGCTTTAAAGCAATGTAAAATGTATTTAAAAAGAGTCTGGTCCAAGGCTGAAATTATTCAATGGCAAGATACTGCCAAAGCCGTTAAAGACATTAAAGAAGGCAATTTAAGTCCGGATACTGCGGCTATTGCGCCCAAAGCAGCTGCCAAGCTTTATGATATGGAAGTCTTGGAAGAGGGGATACAGGATTTGAAATTTAATTTTACGACTTTTCTTGCCGTGACTAAAAAGTAAATATCAAAAAACAAGCACCAAATAACAAACAAATAATAAATACTAAAAATATAAATAATAAATAAAAATAATGGGGAGAATGAAAAAGTTTAAAATATGATTTGGAAGACAGGACTTATGAATTTGCCAAAACTTGTAGAGGTTTTACCCAAAAATTGAAAAATGTACTAGTAATTTTGAATATCGAAAACAATTAATTAGTTCTTCAGGTTCTGTGGCAGCCAATTATATTGAGGCTAATGAGTCTTTAAGTAAAAAAGATTTTATTCATAGAGTAAAAATTTGCAGAAAAGAAGCTAAAGAAAGTCGTTTGTGGTTAAATTTAATTGAATCAAGGGATAATCAAAAATTAATAAAGGAGAATAATAAATTAATTCAAGAGGCAACAGCATTGATTAAAAATTTTTCTAAGATAATTGAAAATAGCAGTTCTTAGTTTGATATTTAGTGTTTATAATTTGGATTTTGTTTGTAATTTGTAATTTGATTATTGTAATTTAAATATATGCAAATAGGTATTATCGGGTTTTCCCGTTTCGGACAATTATTAGCCAAAATTTTAAAACCTCACGCCGAGGTTCTAGTTTATAATCGTTCAGATAAATCAAAAGAAGCTGAGGAATTGGGCGTTAATTTTGTCAGTTTGGAAGAAGTTTGTCAGGCTGATTGGATTTTTGTGGCTGTGGCCATTTCAGCAACAGAAGCAATGATTAAAAAAATTTCGCCTTTATTAAAAAAAGGCGCATTGGTTATGGATGTTTGTTCTGTTAAAGTTTTACCAGCCAAATGGTTAAAAGAAAATATTTTACAAGATAATGATATTATGCCAACTCATCCCATGTTTGGGCCTGATTCAGCGCAAAACGGCACCAAAGATTTGCAATGGGTTTTATGCCCCTTAAGAATTGGTGATGATAATTTAAATAAAGTTAAAGAGATTTTAAATAAATTAGAAGTTAAAATAATTGAGACCTTACCAACAGATCATGATCAGCAAGTAGCGGTTTCTTTGGCTTTGGTCCATTTTATTGGCAGGGGTTTGCAGGAATTTGGCATAGCCAAACAGCAAATTACCAGCCTGGGTTATGAACGGCTTTTAAAAGTTAATGAAACGGTTACCAATGATTCCTGGCAGCTTTTTCTTGACATGCAAAAGTACAATCCTTATACTAAAGAAATTCGCCAAAAGTTTATGGCAGCCTTGAAAAAGGTTGATGAAAAAATCGAGTAACTTGACAAGCAAAATGGTCGCCTTTGCTCTTTGAGCTTCGGCGTACCAAAGGAGGAAGAATTATGCAAATCGCAGATCGACTCAAAAATTTAAAACCATCGGCTACTATGGAGCTTGATGCCAAAGCTAAAGCCATGATTGCGGCTGGCGAGGATGTAATTAACCTGACAGCTGGGGAGCCTGATTTTAGTTCGCCTGATTCCGTATTGCTGGCAACTTGCCAAGCTGCTTTGACCGGTAAAACAAAGTATACCCCGGCTAAAGGCCAGCCTGCGTTACTGCAAAAAGTCGCGGATTTTTTTAATCTGCAGCTGGATTATGGCAGTGATGCTAAAAATGTCATGGTAACCAGCGGCGGCAAGGTCGCTTGTTTTTGGGCACTGTTTGCCACGATCAATCCGGGTGATGAGGTGATTATTTTTACCCCTTACTGGACAAGTTATCCGGCCATGGTTGAATTATGTGGCGGTGTGCCTGTTTTTTTTGACTACAAAAAATTATCAGCTAAAGAAGCGCAACAGTATTTGCTGAAAAAGAAAATTACTGACAAAACCAAGGCGATTATTCTTAATTCACCTAATAATCCGGCAGGTTATGTTTTTTCACCTCAAGATTTGGCTGTTTTGGAAGAAATTTTTACTGATAAAAATATTTGGCTGATTTCTGATGAGATTTATGCTAATTTGGTTTATGGCAGTAATCGGCATATCAGTATCGCTAGCTTAAATGATCAGCTGCAAGAAAAGACCATTATTATTAATGGTGCTTCCAAAGCTTTTGCCATGACAGGCTACCGGATCGGTTTTTTGTGGGGCAACCAGCAGATTATCGGGAAAATGGCGCAAATTCAATCACAGGTGATCGGTTGTCCTTGTACCATTAGCCAGGAAGCTGCTTTGGTAGCTTTGCGAAAGGCCAAGGCAGAAGTTGAAGAAATGCGCAAGGCTTATGAACATCGGCTTAATACCATTATCCGGCCGTTTTTCAAAAATTCTGGCCGGAAATATATTCAGCCTGAAGGCGCTTTTTACATTTTTTTCAAACTACCCGAAGAAAACCAGGATTGCGTAGCCTTTTGTCAGGCGCTACTTCAAAAATCAAAATTGGCTTTAGTCCCGGGCCAAGCTTTTGGCTATCCCGGCTGGGTCAGATTAAGCTATGCGGCTTCGGACAGTGAATTGTCAGAAGGCTTGCAGCGTTTGAAAAATTTTTTCACCCGATAATTTTATAAAAAAATTTTAACCCCTTAAGTTTATTAGACTAAAGGGGTTTTTATATTTTAAAAATAAAATTAACTCTTGACTTTTATAAATTTTTTGTTAAGCTAAGATAATAGAGAATTATTTTTTTTAGCACTCTTGACATTGGAGTGCCAATTATTTTAAAATATTTATACAAATTCATAACTAATAAATTAATTAACTAATTAACACTATTATGCCAAACTACAAACCCCTAAATGATTACGTTTTAGTTAAACCAATTACTGAAGATGAAACAACCAAGGCCGGTATTATTTTACCTGATACCGTTGATAAAGAAAAACCGGAAAAAGGTGAAATTGTTGCGGTTGGTGAAGGTAAATTATTGGATAACGGTCAAAGAGCTCCGATTTCAATCAAAGTCGGTGATAAGGTTATTTTTAAAAAATACGCGCCAGATGAAATTCCCGGCGAAGAAGATTTAATGATGATCAAAGAAGAAGATATAATGGCAGTGATTGAATAATTTAATAATTAAATCTCAATTAACTAATAAATTAATTAACAAATATTATGTCAAAACAAATTTTATTTAATGAAAAAGCCCGAGAGCTTTTAAGACAGGGGGTGGATAAATTAGCTGATACCGTTAAAATAACTTTGGGTCCTAAGGGGCGTAATGTTGTCTTGGATAAAGGTTTTGGCGCGCCAACCATTACCAAAGATGGAGTGACTGTGGCCAAAGAAATTGAATTGGAAAATAAATTTGAAAACATGGGGGCTGAATTGGTTAAAGAAGTCGCTTCCAAGACTAATGACGTAGCCGGTGACGGTACAACTACCGCAACTATTTTAGCTCAAATCATGATTAATGAAGGCTTAAAAAATGTGACTGCCGGTTCAGGTCCTTTAGCCATTAAGCGCGGTATTGAGAAGGGAGTTGCGGCAGTAGTTAAAGAATTAAAAGATAATATTTCCAAACCGGTTGCCGGTAATGAGGAAATTTCCCAAGTTGCTTCTATCTCAGCCAATGATAAAGAAATCGGTCAGAAAATCGCCGAAGCTATGGGAAAAGTCGGCAAAGACGGAGTGGTTACTGTTGAAGAATCACAAAGTTTTGGTTTGGAATTGGAAGTTGTTGAAGGTATGCAGTTTGATAATGGTTATTTATCACCTTATATGATGACCAATACCGACCGTTTGGAAGCTGAATACAAAGATTGTCATATTTTGATTACTGATAAAAAAATCTCTTCGGTTCAGGAAGTTTTGCCTTTATTGGAAAAATTATCTGAATTCGGCAAAAAAGAATTGGTTATTATTGCTGAAGATTTGGAAGGTGAAGCTTTGGCTACTTTGGTAGTAAATAAATTAAGAGGCGCTTTTTCTGCCTTGGCAGTCAAAGCTCCCGGTTTTGGTGACAGACGCAAAGCTATGCTGGAAGATATAGCTGTTTTGACCGGTGGTAGGGTAATTTCCGAAGAAGTCGGTTTGAAACTGGAAAACGTGACTGTTGAAGATTTGGGCCAAGCTGGCAAAGTAGTGGCTACCAAAGAAACTACCACAATTGTCGAAGGTAAAGGTGATAAACCGGCGATTGATGAAAGAGTTGAATTGCTTAAAAAAGAAGTCAATAAAACAGATTCCGAATTTGATAAAGAAAAATTACAAGAACGTTTGGCCAAATTAGCCGGTGGTGTGGCTATGATTAAAGTCGGTGCAGCCACTGAAACAGAATTAAAAGAAAAAAAACACAGAATAGAAGATGCTTTGGCTGCCACTAAAGCTGCCGTGGCTGAAGGTATTGTGCCGGGGGGCGGCGTGGCTTTATTAAGAGCTCGGTTGGCTTTGGATAATGTAGAAGCGGTTAATGAAGAAAAAATCGGTATTAATATTTTACAAAAATCTTTGGAAGAACCATTAAAAATGCTAGCCAATAATGCCGGTAAAGACGGTTCAGTGATTGTTGAAGAAGTTAAAAAACTTTCAGGCAATGAAGGTTATAATGCGGCTGAAGATAAATTTGAAGATTTAGTCTCAGCCGGAGTTATTGATCCAACCAAAGTAACTCGTTTTGCTTTGCAAAACGCAGCTTCAATGGCATCAATGTTTTTAACTACCGAAGCAGTAGTGGCTGAAAAACCGGAGAAAAAAGAAGAAACCGGTGCTATGCCTGATGCTTCACCAATGGGTATGCCGGGTATGGGTGGTATGGGCGGTATGGATATGGGATATTAATGTTTAATTTACAATTTGCGATTTTCAAATATAAAAAAATCCCGGGTTTATGGCTCGGGATTTTTTGATTGGCAATAATCATTTAATATGATAACTTGAAAAAATCTAAAAAAAGCCCGCCATTTTTAAACTTTGGCGGCAAAGGAGGGGGGAGAGTCAATGAAAGAAATAAAATGCCCTGACTGTAAAGCTTCAATGTATTTTTCAGAAGATTGTACAGAGATAAGCTGTGATCATTGTAAGTCTGCTTGGCATATTTGCCCGCGCTGTAAGGAGATTTTGGGCGAGGCAGATATTTATGCTTATAGTATCAAACAAGATTGTCCCAAATGCGGCAAGGCGAAATTAAAAATTCAATGTCCGGTTTGTCAAACTAAAATTTTTTCAGATAGCAAACAATGCCCGTCATGTCAGGCCAAATTTATTGTGATAGCTTGTCCCGTTTGTTATGATCAAGTGATTGCCCATCCTGATTTGGAAAAATGCCCGCTGTGTGAAAGTTTTTATCACAATCGCTGTCGTTTTTGCCAAGCCCCCTATGTTTATAGTGGTAAGGGGGATAAATGCGCCGGTTGCGGTAAGTTTATCTGAGCTAAAAAAAAAATTATCAGGAACCCCAAGGTTCCTGTTTTTTTATAAATATTTTTATGGTATAATTAAATAAATTTTAAAATTTAAAAATTAACTTTAATTGTATGGTAAAAATCAATCTTTCTGATCCGCAAGTCAAAAAAGATGTTGCGGAAAATCGAATTATCGCAGCTATCGGCTACATTGGTATTTTATGTTTAATTCCTTTGTTTTTAAAACCTAAAAGCAAATTTGCCAAATTTCACGGCAAACAAGGCTTGGTTTTGGTGATTGGCTGGGTAATTAATTTTTTTATCGGCATTATTCCTCTAATCGGTTGGATTTTGGGTTTTATTGGTATGGTTGCTTTGATAATTTTAAGTATTTTGGGCATCTTAAAAGCTTTGCAAGGCGAGTATTGGGAAATGCCGTATTTGTCTGAGTATGCACGTAAAATAAACATATAAGAAGCAAGAGGAGCTAGATGTAAAAGAGGAGGTAGATGTAAAAGAGGAGCTAGATGTAAAAGAGGAGCTAGATGTAAAAGAGGAGCTAGATGTAAAAGAGGAGGTAGATGTAAAAGAGGAGCTAGATGTAAAAGAGGAGCTAGATGTAAAAGAGGAGCTAGATGTAAAAGAGGAGGTAGATGTAAAAGAGGAGGTAGATGTAAAAGAGGAGGTAGAAGAGTCAGAGGTAAATAGAAATTTTTAAAATAAAAATAAAATTTATGCCAAGCTCTAAATCAGGAAGTCATGAAAAACTAATTGCCTGGCAAATGGCTGATAGTCTAGACTTAATTGTCAGAGAAATTCTTGAGTCGCTTCCAGGAAATGAATTTAGGACAAGAAGTCAAATTGATAGTGCTTCTGATTCGATCGGAGCAAATATTGTAGAAGGTTATTATAGTAATTCAACAGCTGAATTTATAAGATTTTTAAGATATGCTAGGAGATCATGCGGTGAGTTAGGCGAAAGAATTCGGAGAGTCTATCGCAAAAATTTTATTTCAAAAGAATTATTTGAAAAAGCTGATGATATGGTAATTAGAACAGGTTATATTCTTGATAGGTTGATGCTTTCACTCGGGGATAAGTTGGACAGGAACAAGAAGAGCTAGGAGAGCTAGACGCAAACCTATAGCTCATATAGCTCCTCTGTACCCATGATTCCATTAATACTTTATAACATTTATGAAAAGAACAAAAATCGTTTGTACAATTGGACCGTCTTCTAATTCTGAGCAAGTTTTGACTCGGATGATTAAAGCCGGCATGAACGTGTCCAGGCTTAATTTTTCGCATGGCGCTTATAAAGATCATAAAAAAACCATTAGTTTGCTTGGAAAGATCAGCCAAAAATTGGATCACCCGATTACAATCCTGCAGGATTTGCAGGGACCTCGTATTAGGGTCGGTAATTTGGCTGAGAAAGGCGTGGTTTTAAAAACAGACCAAACCGTTATTTTAACCAGTGATCAAAAATATAAATGGCAAGCATCTCAGCCCAATAAGTTGCCGGTTACTTATGATAAGATGCATTTGGATGTTAAAAAAGGCGAAAAGATCTTAATGGTTGACGGTTTGATAAAACTCAAAGTTTTAAAAGTGAAAGGCAAAGAAATTAGCTGCCGGGTAATTTTACCAGGATTAGTTAATTCGCATAAAGGCGTTAATTTGCCTGATACAAAAATTTCCATACCGACAATTACGGAAAAAGATAAAAAAGATTTGGAATTTGGTATTAAAAATAAAGTCGATATGGTGGCTTTATCTTTTGTGCGCAGTGAAAAAGATGTGAATGATTTGAAGCGATTAATTAAAAAATTTGAAAAAAAATACCAGCGGAAAGAAACTTTACCGACGCAAGTGGTTGTTAAAATAGAAAAACCAGAAGCAGTTAAAAATTTTGATAAAATTTTACAGGCTACAGACGGTGTCATGGTCGCCAGAGGTGATTTGGGTATTGAAATGGCCGCTGATAAGGTGCCTTTGGCTCAAAAAAGAATTATTGATAAATGCATGGCAAAAGCCAAGCCGGTTATTGTGGCGACTCAAATGCTTGATTCCATGATTGTTAATCCCCGGCCAACCAGAGCCGAAGTTTCTGATGTGGCTAATGCAGTGATTATACTGATGCGGTTATGCTTTCCGGTGAAACAGCTAATGGTAAATATCCTGTTGCCTCGGTCAAAACCATGGCCAAAATTATTTTACGCACTGAAAAATCAAAATATGATGATTTGGAATTTCGTAAAATGTTTAAAAGCAAGTTAAAGGTTGATGATGCGATTTCTTCCAGCGCTAATTTGTTGGTTAAAAATTTAAAACCAAAAGCTATTTTGGTGGCTACGATTACCGGCTATACCGGTAGGATAATTTCCCGTTACCGCCCGGAACTGCCGATTTTGGTCTCAACCAATAATCAAAAAGTCAGACGCCAATTGAATTTGAGCTGGGGAGTGGTGCCGTTTGTTTTGCCTAAATGTGAGACTATTGAGGAATTAACCGACAAGGCCCTGGCTTATATCAAAGATAAAAAATGGGTTAAGCAAAAAAATATCATTATTATTGTTTCCGGTTTTCCTTTGG
>CAZHFK010000035.1:0-10923 GCA_964531215.1 uncultured Gammaproteobacteria bacterium
TATCAATGTTAAACACTAAGTCCCGGGTTAAAAATTTACTGGATTCTTTTGATATTTCACATGAACAAGTTTTGAAAATTTTAAAAGAATTGAGAGGTTCCGCCCGAGTAACCGATCCAGAACCAGAATCAAAATTTCAGGTTTTGGAGAAATATGCTTTAAATTTGACTGAACAGGCCAGACAGGAAAAATTAGATCCGGTGATTGGCCGAGATGATGAGATTCGCCGTGTTATGCAGGTTTTATCACGCCGAACCAAAAACAATCCGGTTTTAATTGGTGAAGCCGGAGTTGGTAAAACAGCTATAGTTGAAGGTTTGGCTCAACGTATTGTGGCCGGTGATGTGCCCGAAACTTTAAAAAATAAAGAAGTAATAGCTTTAGATATGGGTTCCCTATTGGCCGGAACCAAGTTTCGAGGTGAGTTTGAAGATCGTTTAAAAGCGGTTTTAAAAGAAGTTGAAAATTCTAACGGCCAGATTATTTTATTTATTGATGAATTGCATACCGTAGTTGGCGCCGGCGCTATTGAAGGTTCAATGGATGCTTCCAATATGCTTAAACCTGCTTTAGCACGCGGTAAATTGCATGCGATTGGTGCGACAACTTTAAAAGAATATCAAAAATATATTGAAAAAGATCCGGCTTTGGAAAGACGTTTTCAGCCGGTTATGGTCTTGGAGCCAAGCACTGAAGATACCGTTGCTATTTTAAGGGGTATTAAAGAAAAATACGAGGTTCATCATGGCGTCAGAATCACTGATTCAGCGATTTTGGCAGCAGCTGAATTATCACAAAGATATATTACTGACAGGTTTTTACCTGATAAGGCGGTTGATTTAATTGACGAAGCCACCTCTTCCCTGCGCATGGAAATTGATTCAATGCCAGAAGAATTGGATAAAATTAAACGTAAAATTAAACAATTGGAAATTGAAAAAGCAGCTTTAAGTAAAGAAACAGAAAAAGAATCAAAAGAGCATTTGAAATCATTAAATAAAGAACTAAACGATTTACAAGAACGAGCCAAACAGCTTGAATTACATTGGAAAAATGAAAAAGAAATTATTACGCAAATTCGTGAAGCCAAAAAACAAATTGATTCATTAAAACAAGAAGCTGATATTTTGGAAAGAAAAGCTGAATTGGAAAAAGTCGCTGAAATTCGTTACGGACAAATTCCAGAAATTGAAAAAAAGATAAAAACTTTGGAAAAAAAATTAGCCAATATTCAAAAAGATCAAAAGATTTTAAAAGAAGAAGTTACAGAAGAAGATATTGCGGCTGTTGTTTCCCGTTGGACTGGGATCCCTGTGTCCAAAATGCTGGAAACCGAATCGGAAAAATTAGTCAAAGCTGAAGAAGAATTAAAAAAACGCGTAGTTGGCCAGGATGAAGCGATTCAATCAATTGCCAATGCTTTACGTCGTTCCAGAGCCGGTGTAGCCGAAGAGGATAGACCGATTGGCTCTTTTATTTTTCTCGGGCCGACTGGTGTCGGTAAAACAGAATTAGCCAAAGCTTTGGCTGAATTTATGTTTAATGATGAATCTGCCATGATTCGGGTTGATATGTCCGAGTATATGGAAAAACATTCCGTGTCCAAATTTATTGGTTCCCCTCCTGGTTATGTTGGTTATGAAGAAGGCGGCCAATTAACCGAACAAGTACGTCGCCGGCCTTATTCCGTGGTACTTTTTGACGAGATAGAAAAAGCTCATCCGCAAGTTTTTAATATTTTATTGCAATTATTGGATGACGGTCATTTGACTGACGCTAAAGGCCGTTCGGTTAATTTTAAAAACACGATTATTATTATGACTTCTAATTTAGGTAATCAGTTATTAAAAGAAGTGGCCTTGGGTTTTGAAGATAAAACCGGTTCGAAAACCAATGTTGATGAAGCTGAAATAAAGGATAATGTTTATGAAGCTTTAAAAAATCATTTTAAACCTGAATTTTTGAATCGTTTGGATGAAATTATTATTTTCCATCCTTTATCCAAGAAAGATATTACTAAAATAATTGATTTACAGTTAAATTTAGTTAAAGAACGTTTGGCTGAAAAGAAAATAAAACTTAATTTTACCAAAGAATTGGAGAAATATTTAGCGGAAAAAGGTTTTGATCCGCAATTTGGGGCTCGTCCCTTAAAACGTGTTATTCAAAATCAAATACTTGATGATTTGGCATTGCAAATTATTGAAGGTAAGATTAAAGAAGGTCAGAAAGTTAAAGTAGATGTAGCTAAAAATAAAGTAGTTTTCAAATAAGATTAAACTAAAAAAAGAATAGTAGGTTTTTAAACTTGCTGTTCTTTTTTTAAAAAAATAAAAAACCGCCACTGGTTTAGAGTGGCGGGTAATTTACGTCGGCGACCAGGTGGCAGCTAAGTTTTTTGTATTATTATACTTGTCGCTGCCATATAATTGACTCGCACTGGTCGCCAGGCGGCCTGATCAATCGATCAAGCGGTTTTTCAGCCCTTTGTTAAGCGATTTTACCTTTTCGTTGCGCATCTCGCGCCATATCGCAAATCATTAGGCTGTGTTTTGGTGGGTGCCAGAAAAGATCCTTGAGGACCACTTTCGCGATCATTCCTACTGGGAAAAGCCGCTTCCCTTTCGACCATCCCGCAGTTTGTCGCCTAATAAGATCTGACAAGGAAATCTTTCTGCTACATGCACCTTGAAATATAATTATAGTTTATCATATATTATTAAAAATATCAATATTTTTATATTTGTATTATGATTTCATTTGTGATAAAATTGCTTATATGAAAAAATTCAAATTAATTTTAGCATTAATATTTTTAATCGTAAGCTGTTTGCCTATTTTTAATTCACGGGAAGTAGTCGCTTCGGAATTTTATGCCAATGATATTATTTCTAATTCTGACATGCAGGATTATGAATCAATGAGTTTAGAAAGTATTATTGAATTTTTAAATTCACATAATGGTGTTTTGAAAAATTATCGCACTAAAGATTATTTTGGCGCAGAAAGAAGCGCGGCAGAAATTATTTATAATGCGGCTCAGACTTATAAAATTAGCCCCAAATGGATTTTGGCGACTTTGCAAAAGGAACAGAGCTTGATTACCAATCCGTCTCCTTCCCAATATAATTTGGATTGGGCTATGGGCTATGCAGTCTGTGATTCTTGTTCGGTTGATGATCCTCAAGTTCTGTTGTTTAAAGGATTTGGCACTCAGGTTGACAGAGCGACTTGGCGGGTGCGTTATTATTATGAAAATCCGGAGAAATTCAATTTTCGGGTCGGTAAATTAAGCTTGGTTGATAATCGTGATGTTTTGCCTTATAACCAGGCAACAGCCAATTTATATAATTATACGCCGCATATTCACGGAAATTATAATTTTTGGCTTATTTGGAATCGTTGGTTTTCTAAAATTTATCCTGACGGTACTTTGGTAAAAAAAGAGGGGGATACCGGAGTTTGGTTGATTGAAGATGGTAAAAGACGACCGTTTTGGTCAAAAGCCGCTTTGATCAGTCGATATGATGACTCAAAAGTAATTGAGATTTCACGAAATAATTTATTAAGATATGAAGTCGGTTATCCTATTAAATACCCTAATTATTCGCTTTTAAGTTCTCCTAAAGGCAAGATTTATTTGACTGTTAATAATGAAAAAAAACAAATTGAATCGCCAGAAGTTTTTCGAATGATTGGTTTTAATCCGGAAGAAGTTATTGAAGTTAGCGAAGAAGAATTGGTTTATTATCAGGAAGGCAGAAAAATAACTTTAAACAGTTTGTATCCACAAGGAGCTTTATTACAGGATAATAAATCCGGCGGGGTTTATTATGTTGAGGATGGAATTAAATATCCGATTTGGGATAAAGAAATTATGCTGGTGAATTATCCTGATTATAAATTAACACCGGTTAGTTCAGAGGAGTTAAATGAGTATGTTACGGCGGCTACAGGTGTTAGATTTAGAGACGGTAGCTTGATTAAACTGCATGATGATTCTAAAGTTTATGTTATTTCTAATGGCCAGAGACGCTGGATAGCCAATGAAATAACTTTTAATCAGTTGGGCTATAAATGGTCTGATGTTATTGTAGTTAGTGAAAAAGTTGCTTCTTTACATTCATTAGGGCAGCAATTGGATTTGGATTTTTCGACTGATAGTCAAATGGCGACTAAGTTAAATAATTAATAACTAATAGTTTTTAGTTTTATATTATGCTTGTTTTTTCAGCAATTTGTCCTCATCCCCCTATTATTATCCCCACAATTGGTAAGGAAAATTTAGAACAGGTTGAAAATACAGTTTCAGCGATGAAAGAATTGGAAAAAGAATTATATGCCAGCCAACCGGATGTTATTTTAATTATTTCTCCTCATAGCGATATTATTCCTGAAGCTTTTTCTATTAATTTAAATACCGAATACTCGGCTGATTTTGAAAATTTTGGTGATTGGCAGACTCAAATGAAATTTGCCAATAGTTCGGAATTAGTAGCTCAAATTAGATCAGCAACTGAAAATCAGTTGCCTTTAATCTTGATCAGTAACCAAAAACTTGATCATGGTGCAGCTGTGCCTTTGTATTATTTGACTAAACATTTAAAAAATATTTCCATTGTGCCGATCAATTATTCTTTTTTGGATTATGAAAAACATTGGCAATTTGGTGAATTATTAAATCAAGTCATTACTAAAACTGATTTGCGAATCGCAGTGATTGCTTCCGGAGATTTATCCCATTGTTTGATTAAAGGTGCGCCAGCTCCTTACTCGCCTAAAGGCAAAGAATTTGATCAAGAGTTAATCGCTTTAATTAATAAGCAAAATTATAAAGCGGCTTTAAAGCTTGACCAAGATTTAATTGAAGGTGCGGCTGAATGCGGTTTTCGTTCTTTTTTGATTTTAATGGGGATTATTTCAGATTATAAACATGAAACTGAAATCATATCTTATGAAGCGCCATTTGGCGTTGGTTATTTGGTAGCTAATTTTAAATTAAAATAGAAAATATCTCTGAAATTTTATATTGCAAATAGGGACTATTTTTTAATTTATTAAATTTATGTTATATTTTAATATATGAATGCTTACATTAAATTAGCCAAACAAACAATTAAACAATATTTGCAAACCGGTGAAATTATTAATGTGCCTGAGGATACCCCTAAAGAATTAGTAGAAAAAAGAGCCGGAGTTTTTATTTGTTTTAAAAATAAAGGCCAATTAAGGGGTTGTATTGGCACTTTTTTACCGACTCGTTTAAATTTAGCCCAGGAAATCATTCAAAATACTATTTCAGCAGCGACTGAAGATAATCGTTTCTCACCGATTGAGGCAAATGAATTAGATCAATTAAAGATTACAATTGATGTTTTATCCGAGCCGGAAAAAATAGCGGATGAGGATATTAATCAATTAGATCCGCAAAAATTCGGTGTGATGGTTAAATCCGAAGATGGATTTAAAACGGGTTTATTGTTACCAGATTTAAAAGATGTTAAGACTGTTGCCGAACAAATTTCAATTGCCTGTCAAAAAGCCGGAATTGATCCTTATGAAGATGATTTTTCGGTTTACAAATTTACAGTAGAAAGACATGAAGAAAAATAAAATAGCCCAAATAGTGCCAGTTACCCGTTTAAAACGTGATTTGAGCTTTTTTGATTATATTGTGCCTGATGATTTAATTAACCGTTTAAAACGAGGCCAATTAGTTGAAATCCCCTTTCGCAATAAACAAGCCAAGGGGATTGTTTTTGATTTAGTTAAAGATTCGGCTTTTAAAAAATCGAATTTAAAAAGTATTGATAAGATAGTTGATCCATTGCCCTTTTTAAATAATTGCCAGTTAAAATTGATAAAATTTTTGGCTGACTATTATTTTGTTTCAATGGCTGTTTTGGCTAAAATGATTATTCCGGAAATACCAAAACGAAAAAGAAAAAGTTCAGCCAGATTTTTAGCTGATATTGATTTTTCAACAAAATCGTCTTTGAATAAAAATATTGTGCAGTATTTAAAACCAATAAAACCAGTATTTTTGAGATATTTTGATTTTGTCAATAAAATTAAAGTTTATTTGGGCTTGATTGATAAACTGGTTGCAAAAAATAAACAAGTCATAATTATTGTTCCGCAAATTTCAGATATAAAAAATATTTATAAATATTTTTTGGAATATAAAGATCAGACTTCAATATTTTTAAATGATTTGCCTAAAAATAAATATTGGCAAGAATGGTTAAAAATCAAAAAAGGCGAAGCCAAAATTATAATCGGTACGCGTAGCGCTATTTTTGCGCCGTTCAAAAATTTAGGCGCAATTATTATTGATCAGGAAGAAAGTGCCAATCATAAGCAAGAAGAACCTAATCCGCGTTATAATGCTAAAAAAGTTGCTTTAAAAATTAAAGAATTAATTAATTGTAAATTATTTTTTGTTTCAGCAACCCCGTCTTTAAATAGTTTGTATAATATTCAGAAAAAAAACTGGCAATATTTTGAAATAGATAATTTACAGTCAAAACCCGAAATTACAATAATAGACAGACAGGAAGAATTTAGAAAAGGAAATTATTCAATTTTTAGCGAAGAACTTTTGAATAAAATCGAATATAGTTTAAAACGTGCTAAAAAAATATTTTTATTTTTAAACCGGAAAGGTCTGGCTACTTTGGCCAGTTGTCAGGATTGTGGTGAGGTTGCTATTTGTCCGCATTGTAATTTACCTTTAACTTTACATGTCAATAAGAAATTACTTTGTCATCATTGCGGTTTTTTGCAGGATTTGTTTTTATTTTGCCCTAAATGCCAAGGATCTAATATTAAGTTAACCGGTACTGGTACGGAAAAGGTTGAAATAGAAATAAGAAAAAAATTTCCCTTGGCCAGAGTTTTGCGACTTGATTTGGAAACCCCACTTAATGATAAATTATTAGATGATTATGATATTGTTATCGGGACTCGTTATGCTTTTGATCAGATTGATTGGCAGTTAATTAATTTGATCGGTGTTATAAATGCCGATACTTTATTTTATTTGCCTGATTTTAGAGCTATGGAAAAAACTTTTAATCTTTTGTTCAAATTGGCTATTTTTTTATCTGATAATCAAAAGCAGTTATTAATCCAAACAATGACCCCTGATAATTATGTTTTTAAAGCGATTAAAAAATTAGATTATAAAAATTTTTATATTAATGAACTTAAAGAACGTCAAAATTTTAATTACCCGCCAATTAGTAAATTAATTCGTTTGATTTATCAAAACATTGAATTTAATGCCGGCCAAAAAGAAGTAGGGCAAATTTATCATGATTTAATAGATAAAATCGATAATAAAAAAATAAGTATTTCTTCTCCCCTGCCAGCTTATACTCAGCAAGTACGTGGTCGCTGGCGTTGGCAAATAATAATAAAGATATTGGATCAAGATATGAATTTAGGATTTTTAAATAATTTGCCGGAAAATATTATTATTGATGTTGATCCCGGCAATTTACTTTAAATAAAAAGTCCTGCGCTAAATTGCGCAGGACAGTGAATTTCTTGGCTTAGCCAAGAGCTCTTTTTTTAGTTTTTTTTTCTGTAACAAGCAAATGTCTGAGATTTTTATCTTCGAAAAGAAATGTCTCGGCAGTGCTTTTTATTTCATGGGCCAAGGCAAGATAGGTTGCCCAAACTTCGACTGTTTTTTTTCTTTTTTTACAGCGTTCCAATAAAAATTGGAAATCAGAATCTCCGGAAACAAGAATAAGATGATCAAATTCATCATTATATAAAAGATCCATGACTTCATCAATGATCTTGTTATCCGTACGACTCTTAACGGCCTTAGCATTGTTGGGACCAGGTGAATAGATTTTTAAAGGCACGCCGATTGTTTCAAAATCCATTTTTTTTATGTAAGCCGCATAACTATTATCATTATTTATTTGCGGATGCTGGTCATAGTAGAATTTTCGAACAACCAATTGCCTGCCTTTTACAATATGGGTAATGTGCTTTAAAAAAGCACTGATGTTGATTTTTTTGCCAAAGTTTTCTAACAGGGATTTATTCATTCCGTAGAGATTAGGCCCGTCAATTATTAAAGCAACACGCTGTTGTTTCAATGTTCTCACCTCCTTAAAACTTGATTTTTTTTACTTTTTGTGCTATGCTTAAGTCGTTATTTAAGTTTACTATATTATTAAAATTATGTCAAGATTCAAAATAATTATAAAAGGTAATCCGATTTTACGAAAAAAATCAAAGGAAATCGCTGAAATTACCCCTGAAATTAAGCGCTTAATTTTGGATATGGCGAAAACAATGAAAAAAGATAACGGTATTGGCTTGGCTGCTCCGCAAATAGGACAAAATATTCGTTTATGTTTAATCAGTACAGCTAAGGGGTCTTTGGCTTTAATTAATCCTAAAATAACCTGGAAATCTTTAAGGAAAGAAATTGAAGAAGAAGGCTGTTTAAGCTGTCCTGACGACTGGGGACCAGTTAAAAGGTCTAAGATTATTTATGTTAAAGCTCTAAATGATAAAAGTCAGCCAATTAGTTTTCGAGCCCAGGGCTTATTTGCCAGAGTGATTCAGCATGAAGTTGATCATTTGGATGGGATTTTAATAGTTGATAAGTTTGAAAAAAAATAAAGATTATTTTTTTCAGTATAGCCAGATCTTCTTTGTAAAAGCCGTATCACCATAGCTTAGGCGGTAAAATTTTTTTAAACATTAGTATCAGAATTACAGAAATAACCAGAACAGTTAATAAAGCAATTAACATTATAATTTAATTATGTCAATAGATTTAAAAAATATTAAAATAATTTTTATGGGTACGCCTAATTTTAGCGTGCCTATTTTATCCGGTTTAATTGATAATTATAAAGTAATAGTTGTTGTAACTCAGCCTGATAAAAAAGTCGGGCGCCAGCAAATTTTAAGCCAATCCCCTATTAAACAAATTGCTTTGAAAAATAAAATAGAAATTTTGCAGCCAGGAAAATTAAAGGAGAATCAGGAATTTTTTAATAAAATAAAAGAATTAAAACCAGATTTAATTGTGGTTGCGGCTTATGGTTTTATTTTACCCAAACAAATATTAGATATACCTCAATATGGTGTTATTAATGTTCATGCTTCTTTATTGCCCAAATATCGTGGCGCTTCCCCAATCCAAGCCGCTATTTTAAATGGTGAAGAAACAACGGGCGTGACTATTATGCTGGTTAATGAAAAAATGGATCAAGGTGATATTTTAAGTCAAGCCAAGGCTGATATTGGCAAAGATGAAACTTTTTTAATTTTACATGATAAATTATCAATTTTAGGTGCTCATTTACTGATTAATACTTTGCCTCAATATTTAAACGGTGAAATTGAGCCTAAAAAACAAGATGACACAAAAGCGACTTATTGTCCGATTATAAGTAAAGCTGACGGTAAAATTGATTGGTTGAAATCAGCTGATGAAATTGAACGACAAGTGCGCGCTTTTAATCCTTGGCCAGGCACTTGGACTTTTTGGAATAATAAAAAATTAAAAATTCATAAAGTCAGCAAATTAAAAACTGAACCAGCTAAAGCAGGTAAGGTTTTTGAGATTGATAATGGTTTGGCTGTTGCTTGTGGTCAAAATTCGTTAAAAATTGAAGAGTTACAGCTTGAAGGTAAAAAAATAATGACTGATAAAGAATTTTTAAATGGCTATAAATATATAATTGGCAGTATTTTGAAATAAATAATTTTAAAATAATGACGTCCTCCCCGCACTCAGTCGTGGTTCGCTTCTCGCCACTCCTTCATGCGGGGTTTCCTGTTTGGAAGTAAAAAGAAAAAAGCCCTGCCGGGCTTTTTTTATTTTTTAACTTATTTATTTAATTTAAGTTTGTCTTTGTCTTTGTTTTTGAAATTCATTTTTTCTTTGCAGCGTTTTTTGGCGACGAATATGTTTCCGCATCCCTTTGCTTTTAGGCTTTATGCCCTTCTTTTTCCGTTGCTTCCAATTTGACATTTTCCCCTCCTTTTTGGGTCTTTTTAAAATTTAAGCAAATATATTATTTTTTGTCAATATTGCCAAAAATTCCAGTACAAAGCATTAAATAGCCAATGCCTAAAGGATGGTTTAAATATGGACTAAAGGCATGAGTGATTAGCAAGGCAATTAAGCCGATTAATAGTCCGGGAATTAGGTATTGGGCATTAGGCATTGATAATTTTTTTATGCCGCGCCAGAATATTTGACCTATTAATAACAAGTAAACGATTAAGCCAATAAACCCAATTTCGGTTATGATATCTAAATAACCCCATTCAAAAGTGAAAGTAGTAACCCAGCCTTGTGGATTTTGTTCGTTTTTTATTCTTGGATCTTCGGTTTTATAATCAATAGTAGTGCCAAAACCAGTGCCGAAAAAAGGCGCTTTTTTATTTTGTTCCAATAAAACCGGTAATAAATTCCAACGCGAAGAAGCCGCCGCATCACTGGTTGTAAATCTATTTTTCAAAGTATCAGCTGAAAAAAGACCAGGTTCCGGTATTGGGAAATTGACAATCGTGATCATTAAAATAATACTTAAAATAACGCCTAATAGCAAAATAGCGATAGTTTTTACCAGTTTTTTGATTTGGTTTTTATATAAAGTAATTAAGTAAATAAATAAAGCAATTGCGCCAATAAAACCACCCAGCCAAAAACTACGAGAAAATGAAATTAAAATAGAAGTTTGAATAATTATTAATAAACCGAAAAAGAACTGGAATTTTTTGTTTTTTAATAATAATTTAAAATTAGGTTGTTTTTTGTATAATTTAATAATAATTAAACTAGTGATAAAAATACCAATCAGGCTATAAATTTGAGATTGAATAAAAATACGATAAAAACTGCCACCGGCCCAGGTAATTTCTCCTACCCTGGTATCA
>CAZHFK010000036.1:0-5481 GCA_964531215.1 uncultured Gammaproteobacteria bacterium
TAAATAATATTAATTATCCCCAAAATGTAACCTTGACTATGCAACTGTACAAAAATTGACAAAATTACTTTATTTTGCTAAGCTAGGAATTAAATCTAATGCTCTTTAAGGAGGTTGCCAAGCATGTACCAGACAGAAAGCGGAAAAACGAACAAAGCGGACAAGCAGACAGGACAAAAATTCACATTAAGAGAATCTTTACTGGCTGATATTTTACCGGCTATTGAAACAGCCACAGCCAGTGATTCTTTTAGTGAGACTTTGTCAGCCGAACTGGAAGCCAATGGGGATTTACGCGTAAAAATTATTGCTAACCGCAATAATATCCTAATCTCTCAACGTAAAATCCTAAACAGTTTGCCCCCAAAAGCCAAGCTAACCGTCTCTGAATTTATCAAAAACATACTGACAAGTGGCAAAACAATCTAAAACAAAAGCCCTGCGCTATAAATAGTGCAGGGCTTCTTATTTGAATAACCGATTAATTCTTTACTTTTTCGGCCGGCTTTTAAAATAATAATAAACTCGTTCCCCTGTCATTTTCAAAGCCTTAAAAATTGTTTCTAGCTGAAAAAATATTTTCATATTGACTTGACTTAATTTATCTTAGAGTCATTAATGTCTCCAGATTTAACATGGACATATTGGCACCACTTTCATAACTCATTGATTCCGGCACATTATCAATAACAAACTTGCTTTGCAGTTTATTATTGCTAAAGACACTGCCTAAAATCAATTGTTTGACTTCGTCTTGGATATAATATCTGGAAGTATCACCTTCATATTGAATTACACTGCCGGTCGGATGACTGGCTGTATCAATTGCTGAACCGACTTGGTAATTAACAAAGAATGATGGATCAACGTCAACAATTTTTTGATTCCAGTCTGAACCGTATAAATCAGCCGCAACTTGTTGATTTTCAATCCATCTGATAACACCATAAGGCTCTACTGCATAAGTATGCGGTAATGACTGAATTTTGATCAAATAAGTACCCGGTCTTATCACCACATTGGAACCTAATGGGATTTGTGACATTAATTCAGAACTAATAGTTTGGACGCCGGAAAAATCAGAAAACCAGCTGTAATAAGTATTTAAGTCAGGGAAAGCATGCCGACGATTATCCTGATCTATAAAGTAAACTGTAGACATATCGGGACGCTTGACCAAAGTACCAACACTAACACCGCTTGGTAATGGACCGGCCGGTTCAGGGTCTTGAGTTACCAAGTCTGTTTCTTCTGCCGGTGGTGTGGTTGGTTCTTCTGTTTCTTCTGCCGGAGTTTCATCAGCCATGCCTGGTTCAACATAATCAATTTCATCTGAACAAGTAATGCTCATTTGACCACTGGATGACTTAACTTTGGCATAAACAATTTTAGTGCCATAATCAGTTTCTGTTCCATCTAAAGTCCAGTCAACAGTAGAATTGTAAGCCTGCCAAGCTGCCGCTGTGAAATTAGAATTATTACTTAATAATAATTGACTAACATCACCGGTAACACTAACTGTTAAAGTAACATCTAGATTATCGGTTGAAATCGCATTATTATTGATTTTAAGAGAACAAGTCGGTGCAGTGGTACTGCCGCCACCACCACCGCCGCCACTGCTGTAAGACATGGTTTGGAAAGACCATGGATTGGGTACAGGACCGCCTGCCAAAGCAAGCCCGTCTGCGCCTGTGCCGGCTGTAATTGTTTGCGTATAATTGGTAAGCGGTGCAAAAACTGAATGAGTATAAGTTGCTACTTCATTAGTACCATCCCAAGTTACTCCCCAACCGCCTGGATCCGGTGATGAAGTTTGAGTAACAGTACCGATATTCATTGGTTCTGAAAACGTCACAACTATATTGGCAGATGTGGAAACAAAAGTTGCGCCACTAGCCGGTGAAGTGGTAACAATTACCGGAGCTGCTCCGTCAGTCGGATTAGCCGGTGCACCAGTACTATTCAAGGTATTACCGGCCACATCGGTGGCATTAGAAGTTAACCAGCTAATTGCAGGTGTTGCATCAGTATCACCTGAACCGCTTTCATTTATATCATAATTCAAAGTAGTAGAACCTGAGCCTGTTCCGCTGTATGGTAAAGTATACCCGGTTAAAGTAAATGCATTATAATCACTATCATTAACATTCTCACTATAAACAACAACTACTGTATCAATTTGACCATTGCTGTCATTGTCAGCCGTGGTTGCTGAAATAATAGTCGGTGAATTAGCATCAATCTGTAAAGTATTAGCAGACATTGTAGTATAAGGAGTATTTAAATTAGCTGAGCCGCCATCAACAACATCTGATAAAACAACGCTGGCACTAATTAAACCGGCAGCCACATCAGAATTACCTTCGGAAATCATATAATCAGCAGAATAAGCTCCTCCTCCCAAATCCTGAAAATTAGAAGCTGTAATATTTACTCCATTTAATGTAATATTATTTGCGATATAACCAGCTGCGTCAGCTGTTATGTTTAAAGTTACAGTCTCACCGACAATACTTGTACCTGAACTAGGCGATACTGATAAATTTGTTATTACTGGCGCTGTTGTGTCTACATTTATAGAGCTAGCTGTTGTTATAGTTGTAGACGGCATAGTAGTGCTACTATTCGTATTAGTGCCATCTGAAGCAGACTGCGAACTGATTGCTGAAACATCTAAACCGGTTATATCTTCTCCACTACCTGTAGAACCGACCGTATAAGTTCCGCTGATAGTGTTTGTTGCAATTGTTGACAAAGTAACACCTGTAACACCGTTATTTAAATTAACAGTAACAGAACCGCTGCTGATATTTTCTGAATAAGTTGCTGTAATATTAATGCCATAACCTGGACCATAAGTCCCGTCGGCTGTTGTAGAGGTAAAACTTAATAAAATTGGCATCGCACCGTCAGTCGCATTAGCCGGCGCACCAGTGGTATCCAAGTCATTACCAGCCAAATCAGCAGCATTAGCAGCTGTCCAGGTTAAAGCCGGGGTTGCTCCGGTATCGGGTGTACCGCTTTCTGTTATGTCATAATCTAAAGTTGTAGTACCAGAACCTGTGCCTGTACCCAGCAAGGGATAACCTGTTATCGCAACTGCATCATAATTAGGATCATTAACCGCTTCATTATATACAACTACTAAAGTATCAATTTGGCCATTGCTGTCATTGTCAGCCGTGGTTGCTGAAATAATAGTCGGTAATTGATTATCTACTGTGGCATTTGTTGTATCACTCACCGGACCGGTTGTATTACCGGCATCATCTGTTGCTGTAACTGTAGCGTTTACATTGGTTGCATCTATGCTTCCTGCTACTAAAGTGTAGCATGCTTCCCAGACATTATCACCACTTGTGCCGGTGCAAGCTGTAGTATCTGACATGGCTACGGCTGTTCCGCCACCCCAGCCTGATAAATCTGCTGTGGCGCTACCTAAATCTGTTGTTCCGTCTGTAGCTGCATCCCAGGTTACTGTAATTGTATCTCCGACTATATAAGCTCCGCCTGTGCCTGTGCCACCGGCTATTGATATGTTTGCATCTGTTACTACTGGTAATTGATTATCTACTGTGGCATTTGTTGTATCACTCACCGGACCGGTTGTATTACCGGCATCATCTGTTGCTGTAACTGTAGCGTTTACATTGGTTGCATCTATGCTTCCTGCTACTAAAGTGTAGCATGCTTCCCAGACATTATCACCACTTGTGCCGGTGCAAGCTGTAGTATCTGACATGGCTACGGCTGTTCCGCCACCCCAGCCTGATAAATCTGCTGTGGCGCTACCTAAATCTGTTGTTCCGTCTGTAGCTGCATCCCAGGTTACTGTAATTGTATCTCCGACTATATAAGCTCCGCCTGTGCCTGTGCCACCGGCTATTGATATGTTTGCATCTGTTACTACTGGTGCAATTGTATCAACACCATTACTCGCTGCAGTATCAATAGTCCCATCCCCTAAATTATTACTTGTTTGAGTAGGATTAGGATTACCAGTACCAGTTTGTTCATCGCTATCAGAAGCTGTTGCAGTAACTGCTGAAGCTGCATTATTGGCACCGACATCAATACCGCTACCTCCCGCGTCAACAACAATAAAATTAAGCGTAAAAATATCATTAGTTCCGCCATTATCTGTAGTACAAGCAAGAGTTTCTGTAGTTGTACCACCATATGCTGTCATATCAGCTGTAACGGTAGTACCAGCAGCAGCACATCCACCGTCGCTATTGGAAAGATCAACCACTACAGTAACTGTATCGCCGATATTAGCATAATTATTGGCATCAGCATCATTAGAAAGAGTTAGCTGTGTTGAATTAAGTGTAATACTATCATCCGCAGCTTTTACTTCATCGGCTGGCAAGCCTTGCCAAATACCGGCTGCCAAAGCAAAAATCATAAGCATTGCTACTGACCAAGGCAGTATTTTGAAAAATTGTTTTTTGACTTTTTGAGCCATAAATTTTTATTTAATTTTTAAAGGCTTTTTAAAATATATGTAAATAATTAATTAAGGGAAAGCAATAAAAAAATAGTGTAATCAAAAACACTATTCTTAAATATAAGAATTACCAAAACGAAGTAATGAGCGGGTAAAATTTCTCATTAACTCAAAAAAATCTTAAAAATTAGAAATATCTTATTGTATATACATTGTATATACATTATAAGCATTTTCCAACCAATTCACCAAATTTTTTATCCACAAAAAATCCCCAACGGACAGACACCATTTATGGTGTTATCTAATCATCCCCTGTAATAAAATCTTTAACCGGATAATTCATAAAACAATCACTTAACCATTCTTCTCCTTTTTGCTTCAACCACCACCCATAACTACTATACTCATAATTTTTCAATCCCTCTAAATCCTTCACTAATCCATGCTTAATCGGATTTTGATGAATATAATTAAAATGCGTCCAAAAATCTCTTTCATCTCTAACACAATAATCCCAGTAATTTGACCAAATTTTACGTTCAGATTTATTCTCTAATTTATTCAAATCATAAGACGAACCACCATTAATAAAATTTATAATTTTAGCCAAGTCCGAACCATCCTTGATCTCTAGTAATACATGATAATGATTAGATAAAATAACCCAAGCAAATAATTTAACCTTATATTTACTTACAGTTAAATCTATTCTATTTTTGAGTACCTTCATCTCATCATTACTATTAAAAAAATGCTGTCGCTTAAATGTTCTACAGGAAATAAAATAATCAGCATTATTTAAAAATAAATGCGGTGGTCTATGAATGTTTCTATTTTTAGGATACCTCATATTATTGATTTAATAGTAACAGCCTAAAGGCTGTCCTCCCTCAACGGACAGACACCATTTAGGGTGTTATGCTTTAAAACCCAAAGACTGTCCTCCACTCAACGGACAGACACCATTTATGGTGTTATGCTTTAAAAACCCAGAGACTGTCCTCCCTCAACGGACAGACACCATT
>CAZHFK010000036.1:5581-10882 GCA_964531215.1 uncultured Gammaproteobacteria bacterium
ACTGTCCTCCCTCAACGGACAGACACCATTTAGGGTGTTATGCTTTAAAAACCCAGAAACTGTCCTACCTCAACGGACAGACACCATTTATGGTGTTATGCTTTAAAACCCCAGAGACTGTCATCCCTCAACGGACAGACACCATTTATGGTGTTATTACAAATACTTCCCAAACCGCCAAATAAGACCAAAAATTATCAAATACAAACCAAGCATTAACCATAAATTAATATTGGCAAATTCATAATAAGCCCAGTCAAAAAAAGCTAATTTTTCTAAAATCCAAATAATATAAGTTAAAACCAGCCAGACTGACCAGCCAAGAATCCAGCCGATTTGGGTTGAAATAAGCGCAAATGTACCGGCAATAAAACCCAGCAGCATAGCGATCGGTATAAAAGGTAAAATCAAGATATTAGCCAAAGGCGCAATTAGAGAAATTTTGCCAAAATTATATAAAATCAACGGGGTGGTTAAAATTATGGCAGATAAAGTAGTAATTAAATAATCACCTAATATTAATTTTACGATTTTCAATTTACAATTTTCAATTTTGGTTAGTTTTATTAAAACCGGATTAAAATAAATCAAACCCAAAGTGGCTAAAAAAGAAAGCTGAAACCCCAAATCATAAACCAAAACTTTGGGATTAACAATCAACATTAAAGCTGCCGCCAAAACCAAAGCATTTCTGATCTTGCTTAACCGCCCCAGATAATTAGCCAATAATACCAAAGCGCCCATAATTGAAGCTCTGATAATTGAAGCCTGCAAACCGGTAATAATCACAAAAATTATTAAAATAACAATTATCAGCCAAAAAGCTTTTTTGCGTGACAAACCCAAATTCTGAGCCAATAGCAATAAAAAAGTAGCAATAATTGTCACATTATAACCAGATACAGCAATAATATGAGTCGTGCCGGTCTGATTAAATATCCCCAGTAAATCAGGCGGAATTGATTTTTTGGCGCCAATCAATAAACCGGCTAAAAAAGAGGCTTGCGGTTCCGGTAAAATTTTATTGATTTGTCTGGTAAAATAATCTTTGGCTTTATAAATATTAGCCAAAATAAAATTGCCTTGATCTTGGGCTAATAATTTAATTTTGGGATAATAACATAATGAATAAATATCATAACGCGCCAAATATTTATCATAAGCAAAATCATTAATTTGTTCTGGTTCTTGTAATTCACAAGTTAATTCCAATTGATCACCATAACCAAATTCCGGAAACAAATAACTGGTTACCAAAACTTTACCAGCCACTGATCTCCATTGCCCATTAACTAAAACCGATTGAGTTTTTATTTCCAGTTTAACCCTAGCCTGGCGTTGGTCAGGCTCCTTACTGACTATACCTCGGAATTCAACCTGCTGTTCATTATAATAATGAATCTGTTCAGCTGTTTTAACCGGCAGATTTATTTGATATAAAAAAATACCCAAAAACAAAAAAATCCCCCATAACCCCAAAACCAATAAATACTTATTATAACGGGCCAAAATAAAAAATATTAAAGCACTTAATAAAATCAAATAACTGATCAACCAGTCAAAACTGAAAATAGACCGAATAAAAATACCGGCTAAAAAAAATAAACAAGTATAAAAAAATATATTAGCCTTACCCATAAATACCAATTCTAAATTACTAATTACCAATACCCCATATTTATTATAACAAAAAAAGGGGTGGTTTGTTTTTTTTCTTATAACCACCCCTTTTTATTTGTCAGGTATCCGCTCAATTTGCCGCCGGGGTATCCGGTAGAAAAATGAAGGAATTTCATAATCCGCCAACAGCTTCTTGATCATCATCGCTTGCCCTCCTGACACTTGCCAATCAATATTAGTAATTGGATTATAATTGGAAATTTTAATTTTAAGCCAATTTTTCTCTTGCTGACCTGCCTTTTTTATAATTTTAATCAGTTGTTTTACCTTTTTTTTAGTATCAGTCTGCTGAGCAATCAAAACATGATTAAGTATAACAGGCAATTTTTTGCCGGTTTTCTGCCAATACTGAAAAGCTAATTCCAGTAATTCTTGGAGAGAATCAGCTCCTCTCATGTATTGCTTTCTTTCTTCATCCCAAAAAATACCAGAAATTTGCAACTGAACAGGTACAACAAAATTCTCTTGCAAAAGCCTTTTAATTACTTTGGTTTTAACCGTTGAAATCATAACTCGGCGAATTTGCTCGCCATATTCCTGACTTAACTGATGTATAGCTTCAATGGTATTATCAAGATTTTTACCAGGCTCACCTTCGCCAGTAAAAGCTATATCAAATTTTTCACCTTCTTCGAGCGGTGGCTGGAATAAAGTGCCTTGGAGTACGATTTTCACGCTATTTTTAATTTCTTCAACAGTCCTTTTACGGGTTGTGCCTTTTGGCGCATAAGCATGGCTGCAAAAACAACAGGCAACCGGACAATAACCAATAACTATTGGCAAACAAACCGATAAGATGCCACCTCTTGTCCAATAGCCTGTTTTGTACACATTGCCTTCAGTATCAATTATCATTTGCCGGCGCATCTTTTCACTACCCCATTCGTATAAAACCCGCTCACCGCTTTCCAACACCAGCTCAGCAGGATCAATTTGCAAAGATGTCTCAACAGCTTGCTGGAAATCCTGAATGACAAATGGTTTTAAAATAGCGCCAATAATATTTAAATCCTCAAATACTTTGGCCAGAGCAACGGATAAATCAACAGTAGAAACCAAGATTTTCCCCTGAAAATTAGGGTATTCGGTTTGTTTGGCTTCCGGATACTTGCTTAAATCTGCTGCTGTGCGCAAAAACCTGGCTAACTGCAAACCAGCCTCGGCATTATTGCCCAATTTAATGTCCAAAACAAGCAAATCAATCTGATGTTTACTTTGCAAAATACCAACTACTGCGTCGTCAAGATTGGTTGCTGTCAAAACCTGGTATTTACCCAATAAAGCTCGTTTTTCTACTTTAAGTACGTCTAAATCATCTTCTACCAAGAAGATCAATGGCTTTTTAGTCATTTTACATCACCTCCTTTTTGAAAAATTTTAAATGAACCAAATTTAACTAGATTTTACAATTTAATATAAAATATAAAAATTGTCAAGTTTATTACTGATTTTCTATTAATAATAATTTTATTTCAAATTTCATCTTGTTATCGTCAATTTTTTCAGTCAAAACACCTTTATGCAAATCAATAATTTCTTTATACATAAAAAGCTGAATATCCCAGAAAAAATTATTTTCATTACCATTGATCTCGCCTGGCTGTTTAAGCTCAAAATCCAAATTAATTGAAATTTGATTGGCTTTTTTATTAATACTGACTTTGCCTTGTTCAATAAAGTTATAAAAACGATTATATAAACCTTTAAAAACATGCTGTAATTTATCAATATCAATAAAAACTTCTTTATCCATAGCCAAATTTTCAATTTCTATTTTGTAATCTTCATTTTTAAAAATCGTTTCCAAAAAATAACTTAATTTAATCCGCTCTAAATTTAATTCTAATTCTTTTTTTTCGATCTGATTTAAAAAGACAAAATCCTGAAAAATATTTAGAAATTCTTCTTGTTTAAGCTGACCGGCCGAATCTCTAAAATCCGAATTAGTATCTGGTAATTGCTGTAAGGTTTGTTGGATTTGCTGAACCAAAAAATCAAAAATTTTTTCATAAAAAGAAATTTTATCAGCCAATTGATTATTGATTTCATAAAACTCTCTTGTTCTTTTCTTGACCTCTTTATCCAATTGTTCATTAATTTTAGTTAAATTATCCTTGGCTTTCATTAAAGAGGTGATTTCTTGGCCGATTGAAATCGCTCCCATTATATTACCATTACTGTCTTTCAAAGGAATAACTTCCAAATTAATATAAAAAGAATAATATGTTTTGGGCGCAGTAATTAAAACACCTTTTTGGCTAAAAGTAATACCAGAACTTAAAACATTGGCATATTTTTCAGACAAACCGGCCTGGTTAAGGCGTTTTGATTGTAGTAAATTCAAACCCTTAACCGGATCATACCAGGGCACTATTTTTCTAAAAAAATAATTAGTCAGTAAAACATTACCGTCTTTATCAACAACCGCAATACTGACAGGCACATTATCTAAAATTTTTTGATTAAAAAATTGCAATTCTTCCAATTTTGCCTTTAACTTTTGTTTATCCTTTTTAAATTTATCTGATTCGTTTTTTTTATTAACAATTTTAAAAATTAAAATCAAATTTAAAATCAAACTAAAAATTAGAAAAACCAATAAAATTAAAGCTGACATAAACAACTATTTTTATAAATAATAACTAATGCTATTATCTAACAATTTTTAAAATTTTTTGTCAAGACTTAAACGAAAAAAAAGAGAGTTTAAAAAACTCTCTTTTTAAAATATATTAAAATTAATCAAATTATTGTTTAACGCCATAAATACTCCAAATTGAATCAGTTGATTTTTCATTACTGATTTTTTTAGGAAATAACCCGAATTTATAATCAATTTCAAAACCATCTCCATAATTACCATGGTTATAACTGGCGATATTTGTTACCGCATCGGTTTGCCAAGCCAACCAATACTCGCCGGCTTTTAAAAAATTTAAATATTGTCTCACTCCCGGACTAACTTCAATCTTTAGCCAATCATTATTAGCCGTATTTTTAATTGTCCTGCTTTGCCAGATTAAATTTTTAGCAAAATCATATAAAGCCAGTTTAATATTACCAGTAGCCTCGTGTGAATAAAATTCAAAATAATCAACAGTAAAATTATCTTCCGGAATATTAACTTTAAAAGCTCTGATTTTACCTTTTAATGGGGCATAAGCAATCTTATAAATATAATTATAATCAGCAGTCCCCAGATAAATATGGCCGTAAGAATCATCCGGCACCATACTGGCCATTGGACCTGTTTGCTCGGGCAAATTGAAATAATCAATCACTTCCGGCCGATTCGCGCCTTTAAATTTTATTTTAATTATTTTTGAATTATTACCGCTATTAGCCAAATAATAAACCAAATTATTAGCGCTGGGATCTTCAATATACTGACCACTTCCCCTGAACACCAAAGGCATATCATACGAATTCAAATAACGAAAATTATCGGGTGAAATTTTAACCAATACCATTCTGTTTTGCTCAGTTAAAAAATAAGCCAATTCATTTTTTTGATCAATTCTGGCTGACTTGAAATTTGTCCAGCCACCGGTTGCGATTTTCGCCACTTCTGAAAAATTCAATAAATCAACCTTAACAATATGTCCCTCTTTATTATCATTA
>CAZHFK010000037.1:0-10741 GCA_964531215.1 uncultured Gammaproteobacteria bacterium
TAAATCAAAGTGGCCAAAAGAGTATAACTGATTCCTCGTCCAAGAGTATAGAACAAGCCGTTGAGTAAAGTATTTTTTACCGTCTTTATTTCTTTGGAAATATAGGCAATGGCGGTGATGTTGGTAGCGAGCGGACAAGGGCTGATTGATGTTAAAACACCCAAAAGAAAAGCTGTTAATAGCGGGATATTATAATTGTCTATAAGCGCATTTATTAAATCCATAAGTTATTTGCCTAAAAGTTTGTTAAGTTTATTTTCAAAATAATTAATAAATTGTGTTTCATTGCTTACAAGCCGCCAAACAGTCACGTCCTCTTGAATATTGTCTTGGCCATCAATAATTGCGTTAACAAAAAGCGACGAGCCTCGAGCCTGGTATTTTATCACCATATCCCTGTTTTCCGGCAATTCTCCGTTAATGTCTTTGAAAACAATTGTACCGTTTTTATATTCTTCAGAGAATTTTTCTTTGATTGTTTTGAGTGCGTATTCGCCGACGGTAATACATGACCAGCATTGCTGGGTAGCATGGAAATGAACCACTTCAATTTTGTCGGCGGTTATATTGGCTTGAGACATTGGCAAATCATTTTTTGAGGTCGTGTTTGTCTCTTGATTAGCAGTGCTGCTTTGGTTGCAGCCTGATAAAATCAAGGCGAATGCCAGTATTAAGCTGATTGAACCGATGATTTTTGTTAAACTCATATTATTGTTTAATTTTTAAATTAATACTTTTTGTTGCAATAATTTTATTTTGATATGTTACGGATACTGTAATTGAATAATTTCCCGGACTTAACCCTGAACAGCTATTACAGGAAGGCAAGGTCTGAGTAAAAACAATTTCCTGGTTTGTTTGCTTTGGTAAATCTATTATTTTAGTTTGATTAAAATAATCTCGCTTTAAACGGCTGGTTATGCCTTTTGCTTCAATAAAAACATCCTGCAGGTTCTGATCGCTTAATAATTCAACACTAAGGTTTATTTTTTCATAAGATCTATAAATTGATTTATCCGCCTTAACTGTTAATTGCAAATCAGGGTTTAATAAATTAGTTTCGTTCGTATTACCAAATAAAACATTAGCCGGTTGCTGAGCAGAACAACCGCTTAAAAACATTATTATAAAAGTTAACAACAGATATTTTTTCATAATTATACTAATCCTCCAAATATCAACCCGCCAATAGTTGAATATATCACTACTAGTAGTATGTAAACGGCAGTCTTTTTATTTCCTAAGACTTTTCTCACTACCAGCATATTAGGCAGGCTTAATGACGGTCCTGCCAGCAATAAAGCCAAAGCCGGTCCCTGGTTCATGCCTTTGGCTAGCAACGCCTGTAAAATAGGGATTTCCGTTAAAGTGGAAAAGTACATAAAAGCGCCAAAAATTGAGGCGACTACATTGGCTGAAACAGAATTTGTACCGACTAATCTTTCAATCAGTTCCTGAGGCAAAAACGGCATTATAAAACCGGCCACAAAAACGCCAATAAAAAGAATCGGCAAAAGCATTTTAGAAAAACTCCAGGTTTCCTTGAGCCATTCTTTGGTTGTATCTTTTTCAAATTTAAAAATCGCAATAGCACCCGTAACCAAAGCCAAAAGAATCATTAAGCCGTATTTAATCATTTTATCTATCTGCAGACCGTTTATTACCAAAATACCGATCATGGCTATAAAAAAGATGATCAGAACCTTTTTCCCGATAGCGACTTCTTTATATTCTTCAATAAATAATTTGCCGTCTTCGGTTTTTTCCTTGAAAATTAATTGCATTGATAAGCCGACCAGTATTGACAGCAAGATTGCTAAAATAATCCTAGCCATGCCAATCTTAAAACCCAAAACCGACATGGTTAAAAATATAGCCGCGATATTAATGGCCGGACCGGAAAACAAAAAAGTAATAGCCGGACCAAGCCCCGCGCCTCTTTTTCTGATACTGGCAAACAAAGGTAAGATAGTGCAGGAGCAAACAGCTAAAATTGCGCCGGAAACAGAAGCCAAGGAATAAGATACGTATTTTTTAGCCTGACCGCCCAAATAGCGCAAAATAAAATCTTTTTTTACAAAAACCGATATTGCTCCGGCAATAAAAAAAGCCGGTAAAAGGCAGGTCAAAACATGCTGGCGGGCGTATTCGTTTAACAATTTAAAACCTGAAAGAATAGCTCCGGTAAAAAGCGCTGATTCCATGGGCATGAAGTAAAACAGCAAAAACAAGCCAACCAGTAAAATAAAAATATTGATTTCTTTTTTCATAGATTATAATTAAGATTTTCTTAGCAACTTTTTAAATGAAATAGTAATAATTTTCCAGTGCTGAATAATATGAATTAAAATAAGAATAAAAAATATTGGCTGTAAATATTTGGCAAAACCCAGTTCAATAAATTTTGACAAAATCATTATCAGGAAAATAATTATTAACAGCCAATCAATTATTAAAATACTTTTTTTCATAAATAGCTTTTAAACTTTATTATAACCAGGATTTTATTTCCTCAACATCGGGAATCCTGCCGCTGGCTTTTACTTCTTCATCTATGACAATAGCCGGTGTGGACATTACTCCGTATTCGGTTATTTGAGCAATATCAAAAACATGTTCAACTTTAATGTCATTTTCTTTGCCTGATTCTTTGACAGCTTGTTTGGCGATTTCTTCCAGCTGCAGGCATTTGGGACAGCCTGAGCCTAAAATTTTGATAATCATAAATTTATTTGGTTAAATAGTGAGCTAAAAGCGTACTATATTTATTAATTATTTTAGTATTGACTGAATAGATAACTTTAGTCCCATCTTTTCTTGATTTAAGCAGGCTAAAATCTTTTAAGACTTTAAGGTGATGCGAAATAAGGTTTTGGGGCAAATTCAACTGCTGCCAAATTTCACAAACGCATTTTTCTTCCTTGCTTAATATGCAGATAATTTTTAAACGGTTTTCTTCAGCTATTATTTTTAAAAATTCCGCTGTTTGCGAAAGGTTGTTTTTGGATTTTTGAATTTTACAGCAATTATAATTCATAAATATAATATTAAATATCAAGGACTGTTGATATTATAGCATGATATAATTAAATTGCAAATATTATAATTGTGGATAATAAAAAAAGAGACACGTTGTGTCTGCTTTTGGGGGTATAGATCAGTATGAGAAGTAAATTAATATTAGCTAATTTTAAAATAAAAAGATATAGGAGGGTATTAATTAGTCATTGTTAGCATTTTTTAGTGTCTTTATTCTCTCCCATAATTTTTTTGTCGGAAGTTTATGCTTTTTAAAACTATTACATTTATCACAAGCTAAAATTAAATTATCCAAATGATTAGAACCGAAACTTTGTGTTATTACTTTTTTGCCCTTTTCTGGTTTCAAATGTCTAATATGCTTATTGAGTTTATTTGATGATAATGGAATAAAATGATCTACTACTAAATTTTTATCAACCTTGCAGTCAGGAATTATATTAAGCATACATTTTCGTCCATAACTTTTAATTAACTCCTTTATAATCCAATTACGTATTTTATTAAATTCTTTTCTTTTGAAATTTGGGGCGTTAAAATCAAATAAATTGCTACATTCATTCAATTTATTAATATCACCATTGCATAATAAATCAGCGAAATACTTTTCATCTTCTTTGTATTGAAAATTCATATTTCTGTTTTAATTATTTTCCCCCATCAATTTCATTATTCAATAGCCTCATACTGGAAACAAAACGATTGATTGTCTCTTGCCCGCAGGATTCTTCTAATTCGGTCAAGACCATTTGCACTGATTTATATGGACTAGGCGGTAAGGAATCAACATATTTATATTTTTCATATTTTAACTGCCACAACTTAGACAATAATATATTTAACTCTGTAAAAAGTGAATACAAGATATTATCAGCCTCCTCAGGTTTTAATTCATTATAAAGGCTTGATTTTTCACCGGGGAAACGAAGATGTACTGTTAACGGCCCAATTTCGTTGGTAATCATTCGCACGGCCGCATAACGAATAACTCCATTTGTATGTTGCAATAAATGGAAAAACCAGGGGAAAAAGAAATCCGGGTTTTCTTTTTTATCATGCAGATAATAAATAACTGAAACTGCTACAACAAAATTTTCCTGCCGCCAATCTTCTAAAATTTCGGCATATTCATTTGGCGCACTATTAATTCTTTTTTTTATCTCTTCATAATCTTCCTCATTGCTTTGAAAATTGTATAATATTTTTTTTACTTTGCGAGCCGCCAAACGGCTATTATTTTTATCACCCCTCAAAATTAAATTAAAACATTCTTTAATTGTATTCATAGTTATAATTTTTATTTCCTTAAATTATCTTAATATCCAATTCGGTCAAATTGTAAAGTTTATAGACCGCCTGATCAACCTCATAGTCCAGTACGCTTAGCTTATCTGCGTTTTTTACGGGATTGAGGGGGGTATTACTGGATAAATATTGACTAAAATCAATATCTTGTGATATTATATAAATAGGTCAGAGTAGTGCTGGGAGGTGTTGATAATCAATCAACTACCGGTAATACCGGCGCCAGTACTTAGACCTATCAAAAAGTCTCTGTTTTTTTAATCAGGGGCTTTTTGATTTTCACTATTATCACGCGGCTTCCAATACCAGATATTAAATTTAGGATAAAATTCCTCAACTATTTTTTTTGAATATTTTTGCCATTTTGTTGGTAATAAATCTTTAATTTCCATCTTCTGAATCAAATATTCTCTTATCATGTTTTTATATTTATTTGATGCAGGTATTAAATTATTTAATACACACCCTAAAAGTAAATCATTTAATTGACAAACTTGATAATCTTCCAAATAGGAATTAATATCTGAAATATGTTTTAGTGTTGGTTTATTTGCCTGATCACAATATTTACCATTAGGCATACAAAAATCTGTTCTCATAATTTCAAGAAATTTATCACCATGACATCTTGTTAATTCATCAGTCAATAAAACGCCATTATAAATATTGTCAGTATTATGGCCAATTAACATTTCGGCAAATTTTTTATATGCTCTGGCTAATTTAATCTTATCTGGTTCATTTTTTTGTCCGAAATAACTATAATCTAAAATACTTTGATCAACCACAATACATCTAAAATAACTTGTACTTTTTAAAAATGCGTCTATAGTTTCACAACATATTTTATAGCCATAATCATTAGTGCAGTTAGTATATTTAATCTCTTTTGGAAAGCCATTTTTATAAAAATAATAATACTTCCTCTTTATTTTTGAAATTTCACGGTGCAAAAATCTAGGATGCGGATTAAAAAGCGCGCCTAAAAGTAAATATTGATGGTTATTGTCATATGATTCATCAAAATATATAAGCATAAAAATATTTAATTTAAAATAATCATTATATCCAAGTAAATCAATCTCTATCGTATCCAATTTTCTCCCTTATAGCCTTTAAATCATTTCCCTCCAAATCTTTAATAAAATCATTTACTTTATTGAAATCAACAATATCTATTAAGAAATATTCATTTTTATATTTTTTTTCTTTATCAATATATGCATAATTAACCTCAAGTTGGAAATTATGATTAATAACAACAGGATCCCTTTTCTCTATAGGATCATATTTATAAAAATTATCAAATGAATTACATATTATTACTGGGTAATTAACCAATGAAAGGATATTATAAGCTTTATCTTTAACTTTAGGAATTATTGACGTTTCTTTCCTGTAATAAGTAAGGGCATTTATACTTTGAGTCATTGCCTTATAGATAGACTCATTTTCAATTTGTTTATTGCTTTCGGTATCAAAAAGTTTAGCTACTTTTTCTTCACGTAAATAATGGTGCTTTTTAGTTATTGACCATAAATATGGATCTTCCAATGGGGTATCCAATATAACCCGTTCAAGTGCCTTTATATATTCCTTATCATCAAACCAAAATACATTATTGTTTTTAACATACTTACACTCAATAAAAAGACGGATATTAGTGGTACCAATCCATTCCCCAAAATCTAGATAATCGTATTCTTTTTCTGCAATAATATCAACTTCTCTGGGTTTGTCAGTAAAATGATCATTGTAATAGGGACTTACAACCACATGCCAATTATTACTACGTAAATAGTTAACTACATTATAATGAAAATTATTCCCACTATTAGTTATTATTTTTTCTATTTTTTCGTTCATATTTTATTTCCCCTCAATTATTTCAGTATCTTTCTCTATGCCTAAATATTCAACCTCTTTATTATCTATATCAATAATTTTATATTTAAATTTATATTTTTCACCGTTTACATTTGCACAAGATATTTCAAATATAGAATCCTTTAATTCGTCCAAATTTTCAATTTTTTTATCAAATTTATTAATTGCTATCGGATGTTCATCTTTAATAGGCGCAAAAAAATTAGTTTTATATTTAATTGTTTGAAATTTGTTACTTTCTATTTTTACATTAAAAGCCATTCCCTTGCCAACATTTCGTAAAGTAAGATAATAATCTGAATCACCGTTTAAACGGGTTTTTAGTAAATATGGTTCAATTTTTTTTAATACTTCCTGTTGATCTTCATATTTCGCAGGATTTTTCATACTATCTCTTGAATATCGTATATATAATGCCATCACTGGCATTTGTTCAATTTTTGTTTGCTTAACCATTTCCTTTTTCATACCTTGTGTTTCAATGGTATATTTTATTAAATATCTGAGCGTTAAAATAAGAACTACAAGATTTATAATGCCAATAATTAAAAATCCATAATCAAACCAAGATGGCTGATTTATTGAATCATTAATTCTCCGTAAAGTGTTAATTAAGTTCATTAAAAAATCTTCATTCATATGTTTATTTCCCTTCGATAATTTTAACATCATCATCATTTAATCCATAAAGCTTATAAACCTCTTGATCTATCTGCTTATCTAAAATATCAATTTTCTTTTTGTGTAATTCTTTTTCACTCTCGCTTTGGGCTGAATGATATTTTTTCTGGGCTTCAAGCATTTGCTTTGCAAAATGTGATAAAATTTTATCATCATTTTTGATTATCTTGGGAAATGGAAATTTATCTAAATCTATTTTTTTCAATTGAGGAGTGGAATCTTTATTAGTAACTAGTCTATTCCAATAATAAAATTGGAAAATTTTAGAATTTATAATAGCTAAATAGGAAAAATATGAATTTTTTGTCTTTTTATTAAATAAGAAATATAAAGACTGCTCAGGAAAAACGCCAGAATTATCATAAGTTGCATAAATTGGGTATCCTGTTTTTCGTAGTAATATCTTCTCCTTAACCCCTAACTTATTTTTATCAGTAGTTCTACCCGTAATATTATCTTTTATAAATTCAAAATATAATTTACCGTTTAAATAATATCTCTCAATATTTTTTCCTTTAATCATCTCAATTTGTGTAGCAGATTCTTTTTTATCAGTAATTTTTGATGATTTACCACCAAAACCGGATGTTGTATTAAATAATTCACCTAATAATTCTTTATTAGGCATGTTTTCTATTTTATTCAGTAGATTTAGAATATCGCTATTTGCTTCAAAAGAAAAAACATAACCATCATTATTTAAAAAATCTTTTTTGTTTTTTTCTAAAACACTTTCCCCGAATTCACTAACATTTATTTTATAATTTTTAGAACTATTGTTTTTAATTACAAATATTAATGTATCTGCAATAACATCTGGAAAATTTGCTTTATAAATTAAATTTAATAAATGATAATTATTTAATATATTTTTTCTCAGTTTGATAAATTGATTATTAAAACCCAGTCTATCTGGAACTATAAACGAAAATAATCCATTTTTCTTTAATAAACTCAATCCTTTCCATATAAAATTCTCGTATAAATTTGGCATTGAAGAATTAGAGCTATATTTATCAATCAAATAATCTAATTCATTTAAAATTAAAATGTCATTACCGAATCTACCTTTTAGAGATACCCATGGCGGATTACCAATCACTGCGTCAAATCCACCATTAGCCATAATATCACCGAAACCTTTTTCTTTATCATCCCAATCAAATACATTAATCTTTCTCATCTTGGCTTCATCTTTAAATAGTGAAAGATTCTCACCATCATAGAAATCCGAACCGATCAATGAATTACCGCATTTAATGTTATTGGATAAATCAGGCAACAAAGCCAAATCACTATATTTAAATAATTGGCCTGAGCTTTCCGCGTTTTCGTCTTCCATTAATTTTAAAAGCAATGAAAGCTTAGTCACTTCAACTGCCTGAGAATCAATATCTACACCATAGATATTATTCAAAAGAATATTACGTTTTTCATTAATGGATAACTTATAATCATTTTCTCCGGCTTTATAAATTTTACTTTTCTTTATGGCTGACTTAAGATTTTTTTCTTGTATATAATATTTCAAATGATAATCAAGTAAAAAATTAAAAGCTCCTAATAAAAATGACCCTGAACCACAAGCCGGATCTAAAATTTTTATTTCTAAAATTTTTTCAGGTGTTTTATTTTTTATTAATTCACCGACTGTGTTTTCTACTATGTAGTCAACAATGTATTGCGGAGTGTAATAAACACCACCGGCTTTTCTGACCTCGGGCTTTTCTTCAATTTTAGCTTGATGTGATTTAGTCAATTCAATTGTTTTACCAAGGAACTGTTCATATATCTGACCAAGTATTTCAACAGGTAAAACTGAAAACTCATACGGTGATTTGGGATAATATAATGAATTTATAATACTCTTTAATACTTTGTCATCAATTTTTAAATTACTTAACCAATCTTCAATTTTGAATAGACCGCTATTATATTTTTTATCAGCTTGTTTAAAAAACTCCTCAAGTGATTTGTATATATTGGATTTTTCAGCAAGTCCAGCCAAAGTGTTGTAATCTTCAATATTACGATCTTCAGCTATTCTTAAAAAAATAATTCGATCAATAATTTTTTGTACCGCTTCATTAAGTCCGTAAATATCAATTTGTTTATTGTTTGAAGCAATGTTTTTTGCTAAATCAGAACGCCAAGATTCAATCAGCTTTAAAAATTCTTTATCAACTTCAGACGTACCTTTTTTCTTTTTATTCTCTTCAACATACTGATCAAAACTGCCTTTTAAAATTGAACTTTTAGCAAATATATTATAAATATATTCAAAATTTTCCAAATATTCGTCGTAAGTACAATAAAAAATTCTGGCAACGCTGGCTTTATCATTGGCTTTTGGTTTTATGCGAGTATCATAAATCGCAAATTCTTGAAAATCAGTTAAGATGGATAATGGCAGTTTGGCACTATATGCATAGCGTCTAACTTGAAAAGCAGGGTCAATGTCATCTTTTATGTTTACAGTCGGTTTTTTAGCTTCAACAAAAAATTTCTTTTGGCCACCGACACGAAAACTATAATCAGGAGCTTTTTGTTTACCTTTAATCTGAACTTTATCTTCTCTAACAACTTCACGATATTGCTCGGCATAACCTTGATCATTTCTCATATCCCAATCCAACAACTCAAAAAATTTATCAATAAAATCAGAACGAGTATTTGACTCGTCATATGAAGCTTTCGTATATTGTTTTTTGTTATGTTCAAATAACTCAACCAATTCTTCCAGTTTTTTCAAATTTGAATTAGGAATAGAGCTATTTAAAAGCATTTTCTTTTTATCCATAAAGATGTAATTAAACTAATTATTCTTCAGATGATTCTTCATCATCGTATTCACCGATTTTAATCCCAAAAAGAGATGAAACATCACTATAGTCCTTAAATATATCAAATTTAATATTTTCTAAGCCAGCTTTAGTTGATTCACAATTAGCGATTTTTTCATTATTTTCAGCATCAACAAATTTAATAGTTATTTTATTTGTTGTATATCCTTCTAAATAACTATCCATCTGATCATCCTTTTGAGCTTTTTCATCTTCTTCCCATTCTGCAAAAGCTTCTGGGTCAAAAATAGCTGTAGTAAATAATGAACAAGATGTGTTAACTAAAAAAGGAACCATAGTCATTTGTTCACCCATAAAATCATCGTATTCATCCTCATCTTTTATTTTATATACCATTTCAATAGATGCCTGTTTAGTAACCTTGTTTCTTCGTATAGTAACCTCTGTATCGTCAGTTACATAACTTACATCATCAGTAACGATTTTATCTTCTGTTATTTTTGTGCCGTCTTCAGTTTGTTCTACTTTTTTAGTACAACCAGCAAAAATTACAGTAATTAATAAAGCACAAAATAAAAGTGTTAATTTTTTCATAATTTTTAATTTTAGCTGTTAAATTACTTATATTTTACCCTTATTATAGCTTAGAGTCAATTTAAAAAAAAATCAAAAAAGACCCTCCTTCGCTCTTTGCTTTACTCAGAGCTACGGCGAGTCTTCCTCGACCTGTCGCTCGCCACAGTCGTACAAGTACGACGTGGCTCGTGAGCGACTAGGTCTCGATAAAAAGTTCTTGACACGTCAGTTAATTTTATTAATTAATAAATACTTTTTTAAAAATAAAGTCATAAGATATATAATTGCCGCAAGAAAAATAATAGCTGGTCCTGAAGGTATATTTAAATAATAAGACAGAACAATCCCAAATATATTTACAAAAATAGCAATTAAAATTGACCATATTATTATTCGTTTAAAATTATTGCTCAAAAGCTGAGCGCTTGAAGCAGGCAAGGTTAAAAGCG
>CAZHFK010000038.1:0-10388 GCA_964531215.1 uncultured Gammaproteobacteria bacterium
CTGATGTTTGGCTAATAATTTTTAATTTTTTTTTATAATGTCTCATTTCGTGCTTTAATTGACTGACCCGACGTGTCCCGAGCGCCTCAATGAGACACTAGAAAACGACCTCAAAAAAGCCCTAAGGTTCTTTATTTGGGGGAGTTCTTGACAGAAGCGCCCAGCCAAAATAAAATTTTAATTTTGACTATTGACGTGTTTTTGTTAAAATAGTATAAATAATAGTACTAATGATTAATTGATTTTTTATGAAAAAAATAAGTTTGATTATTGCTTTTTTTATTTTAGCTATTGCTATTTCCGGTTGCCAGTCAAAACCAACTGTTTTGGGCCCGGAAAAAGCGCAAGCCAGGGCTTTGGATTTTATTAATGAAAATTTGGTTGCTTCAGGTAATGAAGTTGAAATTAAAGATGTGGTTGATGACGGCAGTGTTTATAAAATGACAGCTATTTTAAATGACGGCAATGAATTGGATATTTTTTTAACCAAAGACGGTAAAACATTTTTCCCGGAAGGTATGAATATTGATGAAATATCAGCAGAAAATAATAATTCAAATAATGCTGCCAGCCAGCCGGCTGCCGAGGTTCCTAAGACTGATAAACCAAACGTTGAATTATTTGTCATGAGTCATTGTCCTTATGGTACGCAGATTGAAAAAGGTGTTTTGCCGGTGATTGATTTGTTGGGTAATAAGATTGATTTTGAATTAAAGTTTTGTGATTATGCCATGCATGGCCAAGAAGAATTAAATGAACAATTAAATCAGTATTGTATACAAAAAGAACAAAATAATAAATTACAGGCTTATTTGCAATGCTTTTTAGAAGCCGGTGAAGGTGGGGTTTGTTTAGAACAAGTCGGTATTAATCAATCACAGCTTGAAAATTGTGTTGCTCAAGCCGATCAAGAATATAAAGTAACTGCTAATTTTGAAAATAAACAAGGCTGGAAAGGTAATTACCCGCCATTTAACGTTTATCAGCAAGATAATGCCCAATACGGAGTGCAAGGTTCGCCGACTTTGGTGGTTAATGGTGTTAAAGCTTCCAGCGCCAGAGATGCGCAAAGTTTGTTAAATACTATTTGTTCCGGGTTTAATACTGTGCCTGAAGAATGTTCACAGCAATTAGATGCTACACCACCGGCTCCTGGTTTTGGGTTTGAAAGATAGTGGCATCGCTAATGCCAGTGCCGATTGCGCCGATTAAATTTAGTATTTTATATAAAATGCCCGGTTTTAAATTCGGGCATTTTTATTTTTTAAAAAGCCTTTAGATATGTTATAATAATGATATTATAATAATTATAAAAATATGGCTAAAATTATAGTAGAAGTCTCAGCCAGACATTGTCATTTGACTCGGGAACATGTTGATAAATTGTTTGGCAAAGACTATAAATTAAAAATAATGAAAATGGTTTCCCAGCCGGGCCAGTGGGCTTCTAAAGAAAAAATAAAAATCAAAGGTCCAAAAGGTGAATTAGCATTACGCATTGTCGGACCCGTCAGGAAAAAAACTCAAGTGGAATTATCAGCTACCGAGTGTTATAAACTGGGTATTAAACCTGTTTTAAGAGTTTCCGGTGATTTAAACGGTACGCCAGGTTCTACTTTAATCGGCCCCAAGGGTAAAATTAAATTAAAACAAGGTGTGATTGTGGCGCAACGACATGTACATTTATCATCTAAAGAAGCCCAAAATTTAAAAGTCAAAGCCGGGCAAAAAATTGCAATAAAAGTCAAAGGTCCGCGTGGTTTGATTTTTGATCAGGTAGTGGTGCGTTCCGGGGAAGATCATAAAAAAGCCTTTCAAATAGATACTGACGAAGGTAATGCTTGTGGCTGGATAAAAGGCATGCGCGGTGAATTAATCAGATAATATGTCAGAAAAATTAGCCCAAGTCAAAGTTTTGTTGCCCGGTTATTTTCAATGGCTGGGAAAAAATAAATTAAAATTCAAAGCCAGCAGTACTGTGACCTTGGTTCAGGATCAAGCGTATAATATTTTGGTGGATACCGGGAATGAAGAGGTTGAAAAATATTTACTAAAGGCTTTAAATAAACAAGGTTTTAAACCGGAAGATATTGATTATTTGATTATTACTCATCATCATCCCGATCATGTCGGTAATAAGCATTTATTTAAAAAAGCCATTAAAACCGATTATTTAACCAGTTACAAAGGAGGTCAATTTTTGATTGATTTTGATATTATTAATAAAGGTAAAAATATTATTACTGATAATGTTTCGGTTCTTAGCACTCCGGGACATTCTTTGGATGGGTGTAGTGTGATTGTTAAGACTGATAAAGGTACTATTGCCATTACCGGTGATTTGTTTGTAAAAAAACAAGAAGAGAAAAATTTAGTCATTCAAAATAAAAAAGAATATAATAAAAATAAGCAAAAAATAATTAAGCTGGCTGATTATATTATTCCCGGTCATGGCGGGATGTTTTAAGTGAAATAATTTTAAAAAATTATGTCCCAAAAATATATTTTAGTAATTAATGCCGGATCATCTACTTTAAAATTTAAAGTTTTTAATTTTGACAGTTTAAAAACCATTAAAGAGGGAATGATTGAACGGATTAGTTTGCTTAATTCTTTTATTACTTTAAACGGTGAAAAAGAGATTAATGAGGTTGAAACCCATGAAGAAGCTTTTAAATTAATGATTGAAAAATTGGCTGATATTAAAGATGATATTGGTTTGGTGGGACATCGGGTTGTTCATGGCGGTGAGGATTTTACTGAACCGATTTTGCTAAATAAAAAAGTTATGCGTAAATTGCGCAAATATAATAAGCTGGCTCCTTTACATAATCCGGTTAATTTAAATTGCATTAAAGCTAGTGATAAGTATATGAAAAATGTGCCTGATGTTGCTGTTTTTGATACGGCTTTTTATCGCACTTTGCCTGATTATGCTTATATTTATGCCATACCTTATCGTTATTATAAAAAATATAATATCAGACGTTACGGTTTTCATGGTATTTCACATCAGTATGTTGCTCAAGAAACCGCTAAAAAATTAAAAAAACCGTTAAAAAATTTAAATCTAATTACTTGTCATTTGGGTTCTGGCTGTTCAATTACTGCCATAAAAAAAGGCGAAGCAATTGATACTTCCATGGGCTTTACTCCCTTGGAAGGTTTGGTTATGTCAACCAGGAGCGGCAGTATTGATCCGGCCATACCTTTATACTTGATTCGTAAATTAAAAATGAGCGAAGACGATGTTAATAATTTATTAAACAAAAGATCAGGCATCTTTGGTTTGAGCGGTTCAATGGATATGCGTGAACTTTTAATTAAAGCCGGTTATGACGTGCCTAATTTTAAAATAAAAGGCAGAGTAACAAAAAAAGAAAAAGAACTGGCCAAGTTGACATTAGAGATTTTTATTTATAATATTAAAAAATATATCGGTGCTTATAGTATTATTTTAGATAATGTCGATGGTTTGGTTTTTACTGCCGGTATTGGAGAACGAAGCGCTATTGTTCGACGTTTAATTTTGAAAGGCTTGGCTGATTTTAAAAGCGTTGTTATTCCGGCTAATGAAGAATTAATGATTGCTAGGCAGGTCAAAGAAGTTATTGGTAATTAGTAATTATTAACATGAAAAATTATCATAAAATTTTAATCGGAGGCATTGTTATTGCTTTATTTTTTTTTAGCTTTAATTTTGTTTTTGCTCAAGAAAACATAGAAGAATGTACCATGGATAATGGCGAATGTAGTGAGCAAGGCTTGGAATTATCGGCTTTGTTGGAAAATCGTGGTTTAAGTTTTTCTTTGGTTGTGATTGCCGGATTATTGGATGGGATTAATCCTTGCGCAGTAGGCATGCTGATTTTACTTTTGGGCTATTTATTGGTTTTTGCTCATGAACCTCCCCGCATGATTAGATTGGGCTTAATTTATATTGTCACAATTTTTATTACTTATTTTTTGATTGGTGTTGTTTTTTCTCATACTGTTTATAAACTTTTAGAATGGCCATTGTATCAGGAAGTCAGTCATATTATTAAATATATTATAGTAGCTTTAATCTGGGCAGCAGCTTTACTGAATATTAAAGATGTTTTTTTCTATGGCAAATGGTTTAGTTTGGGAGTGACTAAAAGTGAAGTTCCGATTTTAATGCGTTTGATTAAAAGAGTTGATTGGCAGGCCACCATTTTATTGGGTGTAGTGGTAACAATATTTGAATTGCCGTGTTCTTTACCTTTATATGTTGGTTCAATTGCCATAATGACCGAAGCTTTTTCTTATGTCAAAACCATCGGTTATTTATTAGTTTATGATTTAATGTTTATTTTACCTTTGGTTATTGTTTTTGCTGTTTTGGTTAAGACTCATCATATTTTTGAAATCAAAGATATTCAGGAAAAATCAAATAAATGGATGAAACTTTCCATGGCAATCGCTCAAATTTTGATTGGAGTTGGACTGTTGTTGATATAACTAAACCAGTGAATTGTTTTTACAGAATTAGAAATTTAAGCCCAGAAAAATTAAGCAAGACGCGTAAATTTTCTGAATTAATTCTATGTTTAAGCGCTTTTTATGATTAAAAGATTATTAAACGGACAAACCAAGACAATTACTTCAGCAGCAATTATAATTGGCGCGGCTTCTTTAACAAGCCGTTTTTTAGGCGTTATTAGAGATAGAATCTTGGCTGGTGAATTCGGAGCCGGTCATGTTTTGGATACTTATTATGCTGCTTTTCGTATACCTGATTTGGTTTTTAATCTTTTGGTGCTGGGTGCTTTATCAGCCGGATTTATTCCTATTTTTACCAAGTATTTAAGTGAAGAATCAAAAGATAAAGCCTGGAAATTAGCTAATCAAATTTTAAATATTTTACTAATCAGTTTATTTTTTGTTTGCACTATTTTATTTATATTTACCCCGCAATTAATGCAATTGATTACTCCGGGGTTTGCTGGCGAAAAATTGTCTATTACAATAACTTTAACCCGAATAATGTTTTTAAGCCCGGTATTATTGGGGATAAGTTCCGTATTTGGTGGAATTTTGCAATCATTTAAAAGATTTTTTGTTTATTCTTTGGCTCCGATTTTATATAATATCGGCATTATTATTGGGGCTTTGGTTTTTGTAAAATTTTGGGGAGTTTATGGTCTGGCTTGGGGTGTAGTTTTGGGAGCTTTTATGCATTTATTAATTCAAATCCCAACCTCGGCTTATTTGGGCTTTCGTTATAATTTTATTTTGGATTTACAAGGTAAAGGTTTAAGAAAAATCGGCAAAATTATGCTACCGCGAACTTTGACTTTGGGTGTCAACCAAATTAATTTGGTAGTCATAACTATCATCGCTTCCACATTGGCGGCCGGTTCTTTGGCGGTTTTTAATTTGGCTAATAATTTACAGCTTTTTCCGGTCGGTATTTTTGGTATTTCTTTTGCTATAGCCGCTTTTCCCAGCTTATCGGCTTTAGCTTTAAAAACCGATAAACAATCGTTTATCCAAAGTTTTTCCAATACTACCAGGCAAATTTTATTTTTTATTATTCCAGCCTCGGTTTTATTTTTAGTATTACGAGCCCAGATTGTTCGTGTAATCTTGGGCACCGGCAATTTTACTTGGGAAGATACGGTTTTAACCATGGAATGTTTGGCCATGTTTTCTTTTTCTTTATTTGCTCAGGCTTTGATCCCATTACTTTTAAGAGGATTTTATGCTTTTCACAAGGCGACTTTGCCTTTTATTTTGGGTTTGATTTCCGTGACCATTAATATTTTTTTAAGTTTATACTTTACCAAACCGATTAATTTATTTGGTTTAACTTTTGATTTTGGTGTGGCTGGTTTAGCCTTGGCTTTTTCTTTATCAAATATTTTGCTTTTTATAATGTTATGGTTAGCATTAAGAAAACAGACAAGAGATTTGGATGAAAAAAGAATTATTATGGCTGTTTTGAAAATTTCAATCGCTACGTTGGCTATGGCCATTGTTACACAATTTATGAAATATGGTATTGAACCTTATTTTGGCACAAGGACTTTTATCGGTATATTTTTACAGGGTTTAATAGCCGGATTAGTCGGGATAATTATCTTTATTGTAGTAGCCTGCGCTTTAAAATCCCAGGAAATGTATACTTTTTTAAATGCCCTTAAAAAACGTTTATATCGTTTGAAAATCAATTATCCCAAAACAGGCATTGACGAAAACGTGGAGATGTGATAATTTTAAATGAAATATTAATTAAAGGAGGGTTGTGATGACGAGTTTGGGTAATATTTTTTTGCGAGTTGCAGATAGTATGTTTGAATTTTTATGTAGGCTGTTTGGTGAAGACGCTGATGATGATGGCTGGGATTTTAATAATTCTCAGGCAGTATCATTTTGTGCTTATTGCGGGGAAAAAGTTTACGGAGTTGATGTAGCGCAAAAAATAGTCATTTGTGATTCTTGTCAAGAAGTTATAAAAGAACCGAGTGAGTGAGCTCGGTTTTTGTTTTACGAAATTTAATTATTAAATACGAATATACGAATATCTAATTATTGTAAAATTAGTATATTGGTAAGCGATTGATTATTTTGAATGAGTTTGTTAGAATGATTGCATATAGACTCAGAATTTTAATATTTAATTTATGGATCAAACATTTATACGTAATTTTTGTATTATTGCACATATTGACCATGGTAAGTCAACTTTGGCTGACCGGTTTTTGGAATCTACTGAAACAGTAGAAAAAAGAAAAATGAAAGAACAGCTTTTGGATTCTATGGATTTGGAAAGAGAACGCGGTATTACCATTAAATTGCAGCCGGTGCAAATGAAACATAAAGATTATATTTTAAATTTAATTGATACGCCGGGGCATGTTGATTTTAGTTATGAAGTTTCACGTTCCTTGGCTTGTGTTGAAGGCGCTATTTTATTGGTTGATGCTACTCAGGGGATTCAAGCCCAGACTATTGCCAATTTATATTTAGCTTTGGAGCAAGATTTAAATATTATCCCGGTTATTAATAAAATTGATTTGCCTAATGCTGAGATCGAAAAGACCAAACTGGAAATAATGAATTTATTAGGTTGTGAAGATAATGAAATTTATTTATGTTCTGCCAAAACAGGTGTCGGAGTCAAAGAAATTTTAGATGCTATTGTAGAAACTGTGCCGACTCCTTTGGGAATACCGACTAATCGGTTTCGCGGTTTGATTTTTGATTCTTTTTATGACGAATATAAAGGCGTAATCGTTTATGTGCGTAATTTTGACGGTCAGATTAAAAAAAATGATAAGATTTTTATGATAGCCAATCAAGCTAACGCCGATGCTCTGGAAGTCGGGATTTTAAATCCTAATTTAATAGCTTTACCTGAATTAGAAACAGGTCAAATCGGTTATATCGTAACGGGTTTAAAAGACGTTGAAAAATGTAAAATCGGTGATACCATTACTTTACAAGGTTCTGATGTTGAGGCATTGCCTGGTTATAAAGCAGTCCGCCCCATGGTTTTTGCCGGTATATTTTGTAAAGAAGGTGATGAATTTAATAAATTAAGAGAAGCGATTTATAAATTAAAACTTAATGATTCAGCCTTGACTTTTGAACCGGAAAATTCAGCTGCTTTAGGCTATGGTTTTCGTTGCGGTTTTTGGGGCTTGTTGCATTTGGAAATTTTTCAGGAAAGATTAAAACGTGAATATGATTTGAATCTGATTGTTACTGTTCCCAGTGTGGCTTATAAAATAAGTTTAAAATCAGAAGGTTTGAGTAAAGAACTGGGGGCTAAATTAAAATTCAAGGAAGATGTTTTTATTGATAAATTAGAAACTAATCAGGTGATTATTAAAAGTCCGGCTGATTTGCCCGATCAAAATTATATTGAAAAAATAGAAGAACCAATGATTACGGCCGATATTGTTACTCCGAAAAAATATATGGGCGATGTGATGCAATTGGTTGTTGAAAAAAGAGGCGAGTATGTTAACACCGAATATTTATTTGCCGAAGCAGAACGTGATCAGCGGGTGATTTTGCATTATAAAATGCCTTTGGCTTCGATTTTAACTGATTTTTACGATAAATTAAAAAGTATTTCATCCGGTTATGCTTCTTTAAATTATGAATTTGCCGGCTATCAAGAGGCTGAAATAGTTCGTATGGACGTTTTGGTAGCTGAAGAAACGGTTGAGGCTTTAGCCACTTTGGTTTATAAAGATGAAGCTTATCGGGTAGGCCGGCAAATTGTCAAAACATTGAAAGAAAATTTACCCAAACAATGGTTTGTGGTAAAATTACAAGCAGCAATTGGCGGTAAAGTTATCGCCGCGGAACGTTTAAATGCATTGCGTAAAGACGTAACAGCCAAATTATACGGAGGTGACGTTACTCGTAAACGCAAACTTTTGGAAAAACAAAAAAAGGGTAAGAAAAAGATGCAGGCTATGGGTGCCGGTAAAGTTGATATACCAACTGAGACATTTTTAAAAATATTAAAAAAATAAATATGAAACGTAATAAAATAATAAGAATTACTTGGATGTTTATCGCTTTGATAATTATTTTTACAATGCTAATTTGGACTTTAGGACCGGCTTTTTATTAGTTTGGGACTTTGAGTTCTAAACATATCCATATTAATTATTCACTTATATATAAATGGAGAAAAAATGGGTTGTAGCCAAGCCAATAAGTTCGGATTTTAAGAAAAAATTTCCGGAAATCCCGGGTTTGATTTTACAACTCCTTTCCAATCGCAATTTAAAAACTCAGACTCAAATCGATCAATTTTTGCAGCCTGATTATGGTCAAGATTTGCTTGATCCTTTTTTATTTCCTGAAATGGAAAAAGCTGTTGCCAGGGTTTATCAAGCAATAACAAATAAAGAAAAAATAACCATTCATGGTGATTATGATGCTGATGGCGTAACTTCTTCAGTTGTGTTGGCTGATATTTTGAATAAGCTGGGGGCTGATTTTAATATTTATATTCCGCATCGCGAAAAAGAAGGTTATGGTCTAAATGAACAAACAATCAAGTATTTGGCTAGTAAAAAAACAAAATTAATTATTACCGTTGATTGCGCTACCAGCAATTATGATGAAATTGAGTTGGCTAAGAAAAATAAGATAGATGTAATTGTTACCGATCATCATGCCGAACCCGCCAAATTACCCAAGGCTTATGCGATTATTAATCCTAAAGTTAAAAAATGTAAATATCCGTTTTATGATTTAGCCGGCGTCGGTGTTGCCTTTAAATTAGCTTGTGCTATTATTGCTAAAGATGAGAACGGTATTTTCCCACCAGGTTATGAAAAATGGCTTTTGGATTTGGTAGCAGTCGGTACAGTAGCTGATATGATGCCACTTTTGGGTGAAAATCGGGTTTTGGTTAAATATGGGTTAATAGTTTTAAATAAAACCAAACGTTTGGGGTTGAAACTTTTGGCTGATAAAGTCAACATTTTACCGGTAACCGAAACCAAATTAATTAATTCTGAAAATATTGGTTTCGCTTTAGGCCCGCGGATTAATGCTGCCGGTCGCATGGATCATGCTAACGCCGCTTATCAGCTTTTAATTTCTGAAGATTATAATGAAGCCAGAGAATTGGTTGACGGATTGGAAAAAAATAATCTGCAAAGACAAGCTAAAACTGAAAAAATAATGACTGAAGTAAAAAAAGAAATTAAAGATTTGGATAAACAATATTTAATTTTTGCCGAAGGTGAAAACTGGCCATTAGGTATAATCGGGATTACGGCCAGTAAATTAAAAGACGAATATAATCGACCTGTTTTAATTATTACCAAACAGTCGAAAAAAATTGGCGGTTCGGGCAGGAGTATTGATGAATTTAATTTGATTGGCGCTTTAAATCAAGTTGCCAAATATTTTAAAGTTTATGGTGGCCACGCCGGAGCCGCCGGTTGTACTTTAAAAAGCAAAAAAGATTTACAGGATTTTAAAAAAGATATTTTAAAAATTGCGCAAAAAGAATTAAAAGGCAAGGATTTACGGCCCAAGATTAAGATTGAAGCCGAATTAAATTTACAAGATTTAAACTGGCAGCTTTTTGATATGATTGAGAAATTTGAACCTTTTGGCAATGATAATCCCAAACCGTTATTTTTGGTTAAAGATTTAACCGTTGAAAATGTTAGGGCAGTAGGCAGTGATGAGAGTCATTTGAAATTATTTTTAAAACAAACCGGACAAGTCAAAGGTTTTGATTCAATTGGTTTTAGGATGGGGGAATGGGTGGATAAAATAAAATACGGTGATAAAGTTGATATAGTTTGTGAAATTAATTTAAATGAATTTAATGGTTCACGGAATTTGGAATTAAAATTAGTTGATATTAAGCAAATTTAGAC
>CAZHFK010000039.1:0-1234 GCA_964531215.1 uncultured Gammaproteobacteria bacterium
CATACCACATGTGAACGAAATCCCAAATGTAACCCTAATTGCTGCAATTGTAACAGATAAAATAAAATAAATGTACAATAAATAATAATTATTATTTATGCAAAATCCTGAACAATTTTTACAAGATAACAAAATAGACTATATTTTACATGAACACCCCGCAGTATATACTTGTGAAGAAGCTGAAAAATATTGCAGTGATATTCCAGGCCTGGCTACGAAAAATTTATTTTTAAAAAATCAAAAGAAAAACCGTTATTTTTTAATTGTTTTAGCGGCAAGTAAACGAGCTGATTTAAAAAAAATTGCCGAGATCGTTGATGAAAAAAAATTAAGTTTTACCAATCCTGACGAATTACAAGAGAAACTAGGCTTAAAACCAGGCACTGTTTCACCGTTTGGTTTAATTAATGATGATAAACAAGCTGTTGAGGTTTATATTGATAAAAACGTTTATGATGCTGAAATTGTCAATTTTCATCCTAATTATAATACGGCCAGCCTGGAATTAACAGGAGCAATGTGGCACAAATATTTAGATCAGATTGAACATGACATAAAAATCATTGAATTATAATACCCCAGGATTTCTCCTGAGGTATTTATTACTATTATCGCCTATGGCTTAATTGCGACGTGGAACATGTCGCTTGAGGCGTTTTGGCCACGAGCTGTCACGTTCTTTAGTCTAGCCTTGCTATATACTGAAAAATTTTCCGGCTGGGCCGTAATCGCCGAATAAACGGGTGGGCGGTCATGATTACTTTTATCCATCTGAACATGGATAAAATAAATTCCTCCACCCAAATCTTCGGGTTCGTTGATGACTATGCCCTCAGGCATGTTTTCGCTGACCCTGTAAGAGTTAATTTCCATCTCCTGAGAATCCGCGGATGTCTCATCATAAATGAATGTAGCAAATATAAAAATCGTAAACATAAGTGCTCCGGAGGCCCAAAAAAATGCATCATTGAGTATGCCCATAGCGGTTTTATCTTCTTTTTTGATTCTTATCATTCTCATCCTCCCTTTTGGCTAATGGGTTTAAAGATCAGCTCAATTGCTATTATATTATATATTATATTCATACTTTAAACTTTTTGTCAATATTTAACTTGACGAAAATCAAAACCTTTGATAAGATAAAAATCAACAATTAAAACACTTTCCCATCCTGCTATGCGGGAACAAATGAAGCCCTAATTAAAGAGGTTTCAAGGGTGTGACATTAGCT
>CAZHFK010000039.1:1244-10369 GCA_964531215.1 uncultured Gammaproteobacteria bacterium
CAATATGCTATATACCGTATTCAAGCAAGTCCCATCCGTGGGATTTTTTTAATGTTAGCAACCAAAAGGAGGAAAAATGTCAGGGAAAAAACAAAATCAAGAATTTGAATGTCCTATTTGTGGCAGCAAAAAATACCATACGAAAGCAATAGGACAAATCAAAATGGGTGGGAAAAACCCCATAAGTCACTATTATTGTGATATTTGCTCTGTAGTTTTTCATGATCCTAAGAAATTTTCAAAAAAATCAAAATCCTAAAATTAAGTGACTACTAATAAGGAGGGCAAAGAATATGATTTGTCCTCCTCTTAATAAAATTTACAAATAATAATAAAAAATCTTATGTCCGATGAACAAAAAAACAATAGCAAAGAAGAAGACACAACAATCGAAAACAAAAAAATAACAGAAAAAAATGAAGAAATAAAAAAAGACGAGCAACAACCAATACCGGCTCAATCAATTGAGGATGAAAACGAAGAACAAGAAAAAAGAATTGAGCACTATGAATTGCTTTATATTGTGCCGATTTCTTATTCGGTTGATGAATTAAAACCGATTACCGAAAAAATGGTAAAATTAATTAAAGATTATAATGGTGAAATCACCAAAGAAGAAAATTTGGGGAAATTAAAACTGGCTTATCCAATCAAACAGCAAGGTCATGGTTATTATCAATTAGTTGAATTTAATTTACCAACTAATGTTTTAAAATCACTAAATGAATCATTACGTTTAATAAATGAGGTATTAAGATTTTTAATAGTTAAGAAAAAAATTAAAACAGAAAAAGAGCTGATTAAAGAAAAAGCTCTGCAAGATAAATTAGCTAAGAAAAAAGAAGAGGCTATTGAAAAGATCAAGGCTGCCAAAGAAGAACCAAAAGAAAAAACACAGGAAAAAGACAGTCAAGACAAGGTTAGTTTGGAAGATCTTGATAAAAAACTGGATGAACTTTTAGATACCGATGATATAGTCTAATTTAACTAAGAGCTTATTGTAAAACTATAAACTATTTGCAATATTTAAATTAATTAATTAACAAAATCCATATGAATTTAAACAAAGCAATGATCATTGGTAATCTTACCAGAGATCCAGAGAACAGAAGTACACCGCAAGGCACTTCTGTTGCCAGCTTTACTGTTGCCACTAATTTGGTCTGGACAGATCAAAGCGGACAAAAACAAGAAAAAGTAGAATATCATGATATCGTAGCTTGGCGAAAGCTGGCAGATATTGTGGGTCAATATTTAAAAAAAGGCTCAAAAGTCTATATTGAAGGACGCCTGCAAACCAGGGATTGGACAGGCCAAGACGGAGTTAAAAGATACAGAACAGAAATTATTGCCGAAAATATGATTATGCTAGATCGTCCATCTGGTCAAGGACAAAGTACTGGCTCAGCTCCGGCTCAAAATTCAGCGCCGGCTCAAAATAATGAACCTGAGCTCCCAACAATTGAACAGGAAGAGGCTCCAGGGAAAAAAAATAGTGAGTCAGAATCTGATAGTGATGAAATTAAACTGGAAGACATCCCGTTTTAATGATAAATGACAAATTCAAATGTCAAAAAATTGGGAAAAATTTTATCCCTTTACTAATTACCAATGACTAATTACTAACCTATGGCTAAACAAAAATCACTTTTAGAAAATCAAAAATACTGTTATTTTTGCGTTAATGGCATTAAAGATATCGATTACAAAGACGGTCAATTTTTAAGACGGTGGACTTCTTCATATTCTAAAATCGTACCTAGAAGAAGAAGCGGCGTTTGTGCTAAACATCAACGCAAATTGGCTCAAGCTATTAAACGTTCTCGTTATATGGCTATTTTACCTTATACGCCGAGATAATTTTTAAATTACTACAATTATGTCTACAATTTCAACCTTAAATGATATTAAAAAAGGTGTTAATTTAAATATTGACGGACAGCCTTATGTTGTAACTGATGCCAATTTTGTTAAAATGCAACAAAGACAACCGGTTATGCAGACAAAATTAAAAAATCTGGTTGATGGCAAAGTTTTAGAAAAAACTTTTAAACCAGGCGATAAAGTTGAATACGCGGATTTGCAAAGGGGTAAGGCTAATTATATGTATAAAGATGAAAATGCTGCTTATTTTATGAATAATCAGAACTATGAACAATTTGAAATTCCCTTGGATCAGCTTGGTAATAAAATAAATTACTTAAAAGAAGGTACTGACTGTGATGTCCTTTATTTTGAAGATAAGCCGGTTAATGTTGATATCCCTATTAAAGTTAAATTAAAAGTAACCCAAGCACCTCCGGGTATTAAAGGCGACTCATCTTCTAATGTTACCAAACAAATTACTCTGGAAACCGGCTCAATTATTAACGCGCCTTTATTTATCAATCAAGGCGATGAAATAATCGTTAATACTGAAAAAGAAGAATACGTAGAAAGAGCTAAGTAAAATCCTCCTGTCATCCTGCCTGCCCGCCGAAGCTTTAGCTACGCCTAAGACTCTCAAAATGCGACATTTTTTATTATAAAACAAGCCATTTTTCAGGTGCTTTTTTATTTTTATAATGCATCTAATTAAAAAATAAACAAAAAACCAAGAACCACGATAATAACAGAAATGCCCAAGCTGTGCCATAACAATGAATACCAAAAAGGAGTGAGAATGCCAGGATCAATTTCAAGGTTGTTCAAAATATTACCCCCGGCCCAGCCATTAAACTAATCAAAATTATTTTAATAAGCATAATTTATTCCTCATTTTGACTTTTTATAAAAAAACAAGCTTAATCCAAAATGTCAATTAATTACAAGGAGGTAAAAAAATGGCTCAAAAGAAAAAATGGCTGCCAAGGCAACAAAGCGACAAACTGGGTCGTAAAGGTCATTTGGTGATTTTGTCCAAAAAGGACAAGCAGCGTTCAAAAAGAGACAAAGGCAAACACCGGCGTGAATACATGAGAGATCATGGTAGCGCCGGTGTTTTTTATTATTACGAATTTACAATGTTTCCATTTTTAAAGCTTCAAACATATTACTATCCACCCTGGGAGGGGCATCTAAGCGCCATAATCAATAAACCTAAAGATCTTATTTGCACTAGCGCAGATGCTACCCCAAAACTTTTTGCTTACTTTTTAGTTATAAAAAGGAAGTCGCCGACAGGCGGAAAAAATTTATATTAAAAAATTGTCAAAAAACCCGCCGAGAATACTGCTCCCGGCGGGTGGTTTTTATCAAATCTTGCTCCAGCAAGTCCAAAGATCACCCTTGCCTTGCCGGATTTTATTGGCTGTCCATTTAGTGGCAAATTCAATGTCCCGAGCTTGCTCTAAACTGACATCTGGATGCCATTTCAAATAAATTTGATATAAGCCATGACTATTGCCATTGTCCCCGACAGCCTGAGGATTCAAACTGCTTTCGCAGTGGGCGAGCTTAATCAATATCTCACTAAGCTCTGGCTCAATCTTGTAAATACGAGATTGAATTGCCTGACAATGAGCATAAAGAAACTCTTTGCCCACCTTATTCTCAGTTTGTTCATTAGAACTGGCTTTCTGCTTTTCTAATATTTTAACTTGCGAATAAGGCTTTAGCCCATTGTCGGTTTGAACTAAAAGTTCAAAATTATTTTCTTGAATCTCTTCCGCCTGAGCAACTTGAGTCATCTGAATTTTAATCAGGCATCCCAGAAAAATAATCGCCACCACCATAACCGCTTCCGCAATAATCCATTTTTTCATCTTTTCCTCCTTTGAGCCTGAACTTTTCAATTTACTCAGTATAGCATATTTTTTACTTTAAGTCAATAATAATGACGTCCTCCCCGCACTCAGTCGTGGCTCGCTTCTCGCCACTCCTTCATGCGGGGTTTCCTGTTTGGAAATAAAAAAGCCCCGCCACTACTGACGGGGCATTTTTTATTTAACTAAATTATTACTATTACTAATGCCCGGTGCTTGTTGCCTAATTCCTATTCCTCAATCACCGCCCAAACCTGTTTTTTTATTCTATTAATAAATTTGGGATTTTCTTTTAAATAAGTTTTAGCATTTTCCCGCCCAACACCCAATTTGATTTCACCTTCTTTAGAATCTTCATAAGTATATGAATTACCAGATTTTTTAATAATACCCAATTCAACCCCTTTATCCAAAACGTCTCCGGCAATAGAAATGCCTTCATTGTACATAATATCAAATTCGCAGTTTTGAAAGGGAGCCGCTACCTTGTTTTTAACTAATTTAGCCTTAACTCTATTACCAATAAATTTATCACCTTGTTTGATCTGGGCTGCCCGACGAACTTCAATTCTGACTGAAGAATAAAATTTCAAAGCATTACCACCGGTTGTTGTTTCCGGGTTACCAAAAAAAACGCCTATTTTATGTCTGGTTTGATTGATAAAAATTAAAATAGTCTGTGATTTGGAAATAATCCCGGCCAATTTTCTTAAAGCTTGGGACATTAAACGAGCTTGCAGGGCCATATGCTGATCACCCATTTCACCTTCAATTTCAGCTTTAGGTGTTAAAGCTGCTACTGAATCAACCACAATCACATCAACCCCGTTAGACCGAACCAATGTTTCAACTATATCCAAAGCCTGTTCTCCGGTGTCTGGCTGGGCAATAAAAAGATCATTAATATTAACTCCAATTTTTTTAGCATATTCAGGATCCAATGCATGTTCGGCATCAACAAACGCAGCCGTGCCCTCTTGTTTTTGCACTTCAGCTACAATATGCTGAGCTAAAGTAGTTTTACCAGAAGCTTCCGGACCAAATATTTCAATAATTCTGCCTCGTGGCACACCACCAACTCCCAAAGCAATATCAAGTGAAAGACAACCAGTGCTAATCGCGTCAACTTGCATGGTTTTGGCTTCACCAAATTTCATAATAGCTCCTTCGCCAAACCGCTCTTTGATTTGTGAAATTGCTATTTCAGCTGCTTTTTGTTTTTCTTTATTTTCCCCCTGATCAGCTTTTTTAGGCATATATTTTAAATTAATAATTAATTATAATAAGCTATTCTACTAAAACTTGTCTAAAAACAGTGTTTGGCCGGCTATGTCTCTTTACAGCTGATATTTTAATGTAATTTATACCTTTTTGCAAATCAATCGTTGTTTTAAACATACCCCAAGGATCCAAAAAAATTTCTTTTTCATTGATAAACACCATTGCTTCTTTTTCGGTTTTACCTTTAATCTCAATAAAATTTTCCGAAATTTTTACATCATTAGCCGGATTTAAAATGATTAATTCAGGCGGGCTAAAAATTCTATTAATCTCAAACCCCAAATAAGCTCCTAAAGCTAAAATTATTATAATAACCAAACCGATTCTGACCATTTTAGGGGTTAAATAAACCCGTAATTTTTTTTCTTTGGGCTTTTCATCTATTTTCGCAGCTTCTTTGCCTTGTTCGTATAAATTTAATAATTTATTATAATCCAATGATAAATATTTAGCGTAAGATTTTATTAAATGTTTAGTATATAAATCATCGGGTAAACTTGAATAATCATCATTCTCTAAAGCCCTAAGCATTTTATGACTTATTTTTGTTTCTTTTTCAATCTGTTCAATTGTTAAATCTTCAGCCTGCCGATATCTTTGAAAAACTTGTCCCAAAGTCTCTTGTTTCATATTGCTAATTGCTAATTACTAATACCTATTTTTACCAATCTTCCCAATTATTGGTATTATTTTTTTTATTTTCTTCTTCTTTTTCCTCTTCAATAACCTCTTCATTTAAAAATTCTTCTTGATCGTCATCAGCTTCTTCAATGTCTGATTCTTCTACTTCACTGTTTTCCTCGGTTTCTTCAAAATCCAAATCTTCTTGCGACACTGGCTGCATATCAGGTCCTTCATAATCAGGCTCTGATTCAACTTCTTTTTCAGTAATTAAAATTTCACGAGGTTTAGCACCATCAGCCTGCCCAACTACACCGGCTTCTTCTAATAAATCCATTAAACGCGCGGCTCTAGAATAACCTATTTTTAAACGTCTTTGTAAATAAGAGGTAGAAGCCTTACCAGCTTGCAGGATTAATTCTTTAGCTTCTTTAAATAACTCATCTCCTTCATCAGGATCTGAAAAATCAATAGTCCCGTCACCGTTTAATTTTGTTTGTTTTTCTACCACACTTGTTTCATAATCAGGTTTTTCACCGCTTTGTTTTAAATAATTAACCACTCTTTTAACTTCGGCATCGGTAACAAACGCGCCTTGTAAACGTTTTGGTTTTGGTAATTCAGCTGTAGTATAAAGCATGTCACCACGACCAATTAATCTTTCTGCTCCGGCATAATCTAAAATTGTCCGAGAATCAGTAATTGAGGCCACGGCAAAAGCAATTCTAGCCGGCACATTAGCTTTAATTAAGCCCGTGATTACTTCCACTGAAGGTCTTTGAGTAGCTAAAACCAAATGAATCCCAACAGCTCTGGCCATTTGAGCTAAACGAATAATCAATGATTCGACTTCACTGCCCATGCTGGACATTAAATCAGCCATTTCATCTACAACAAAAACAATATAAGGAATTTTTTCTTCAGCTATTTTATTATAATCTTCAATATTACGTTTACCGAATTTTTCCAAAAACTGATAACGCCGATCCATTTCAGCTAAAGTCCATTTTAAAGCATTAACTGTTTTCTTTAAATCAGTAATAACCGGGGTTAACAAATGGGGAATATCATTATAAGCCGGCATTTCAACTCTTTTGGGGTCAACCATAATCAATTTCAAAGTATCTGGACCGTTTTGATACAATAAACTGACAATAATTGAATGCAAACAAACAGATTTGCCAGAACCAGTCTGCCCAGCAACTAAAACATGGGGCATTTTAGCCAAATCATCAACCCAAGTTTTGCCGGAAACATCACGGCCAATTGCCAAATTTAAATTTGATTTACGATTTTTAAATTCAGGGCTTTCTACTAACTCTCGCAAACGCACTATTGCAACTGATTGATTAGGCACTTCAATACCAACCAATGACCGGCCGGGAATAGGAGCTTCAATTCTTAAAGGATGGGCGGCTAAAGCCAAAGCCAAATCATCATTTAAAGCTGTTATTCTAGAAAGTTTAATGCCTTCAGCCGGTTTTAAAGTATATTGAGTCACAGTCGGTCCAACCGACAGCTCCGCCATTTCAACCGGAATATTAAAACTTTCTAAAGTTTTTTGAATAACCATTTTATTGGCAGCAATATTACCTGAAGTTGGCTTACTGGCTCGGCCATCAAGTAAATCCATGGGTAAATCTATTTTTCGATAAGTTTTTTTAACTTTGGGTTGATCAAGTTTTATTTCATCATTTTTTAATTCCGGTTTATCTTTTTTAGCTAATTCTTTTTTGGCAAAAGCAACTGCTTTATCTTCTTCTTCTGGCTGCTCATCCTGTTCAATTTCTTCTTCATCTTCATAATCAGCTTGCTCGTCCTCATCTTCTTTGGACTCTCTAATTAATTTTAATTTAATATTATAATAAACAATTGAAAGTTTTTGTAAAAATTTACCCAAAATTCTACCTAAAAGCGTTTTTGATTCTTTTAATCCCTCTATAGAAGTATTAATAATCAATAATAATCCGATTACAAAAATTGCCAGTAAAGAGATTAAAGTTGCCCAAAAACCCATTATATGTTGAAAAGCATAACTTAAAAATAAACCTAAATAACCACCACCTCGACCTTGATCAACAGCTAAAATAGCTTCATTAAAATCAACAAATAAATGCAAAAGTCCGGTTAAACTAAAAATAAATAAAAATAAACCAAGATAATTAACCGGTTTAATTTGAATTTTTTTATTAAGCAGAAAATACCCCCATAAAACCAAAATAAGGGGAAAAAGTATTTTAGCCCAACCAAAAAATAAAGATAAAACTCGATTAATAAACTGCCCGGCACTCCCAGCTAAATCAAATAATCCCAATAAACTGATACCTGCCACAGCAAATAAAATAATTATAAAAATCCAGCGTTTAGTTTCCGGATGTATCTCTATTTTGGGGCTATTTTTAGTTTTTTTCTTCTTTTTTAATTTGGCTAATCTTTTACTTTTGGGGGGCATATTTTTAAAAAATTTAACTATAAAAACTTTAGCTAAAAGAGCTAAATTCTTTACTAATTATAACCCAATTTTATCACAAAACATTTTGTTTGGCAAAAACAAAAAGCGACCCAAAGCCTCTTTTATTCATCCTCACTAGGCTCTTCGGGACCAGTCGTGCCATAAAAATGAAAATAAAAATGATGTTCCCCGGTATCATTATTCTTTTCTTTAGGTTCTGATTGTTTTTTAAAAATTCCCCGCCAAATGCCTAAAAAATTCCTTTAATTAAACTAACCGCCATACCTATCACCAAATTAGCAAGATCACTGATCATTTTGCCAAAAATTTTTTTGCCAGTGATTAGATATAAACAAATCAGCAAAATAATAATACCTATAATTAAACCGACTAAAGGATTATGAGCAGTTGAATTCATTTTTTAGCCATCCCTTGATTATTAAATTATATAATTCATATTTAAACAAATCAAACTATTGCTAAAATATTAAAAATTTTTTATACTCAAAAAAATACCCAAATAAAGAAAGGGGGAGGGAATATGTGTAAAAAGTTTGATCATTGCGTTCATTTGGCTGAATTTTTACAAGCGCAAAAAATCATTTTACAGCGTCACATTGACGAACATAAATGGTGTAGGAAAATCGCTGACGATCAAATAGGCAAAGATGATTTTATCAAAGAATTTGGCTGGTTAATGCGAGAGTTATTTTGCGGCTTTGCTTGTCCAGATAGGCAAAGCTGTAAAATAGCCGAAAAATTTTTACCACCTTAAACAAAATAAAAACACCTGTTTTAATAAAAATTTTAACAGGTGTTTTCTTATTATAAATTAAAATCTACCGAATTTTTTCTTAAAATAAAAAAAACGGACATAGAGCGAGTGAGCGGAATCCCTGTCTGCCATAGCTTGGAAAGCGAAGGCAGAAAACCGCCATCCTCAGCTTGCCCGCCGTCGTACAGAATACAAGCACACTCGAGCAAACAGCGGGTGAGCGGAATCGAACCGCCATCCTCAGCTTGGAAGG
>CAZHFK010000040.1:0-3580 GCA_964531215.1 uncultured Gammaproteobacteria bacterium
CGCGAGCCACGTCGTACTTGTACGACTGTGGCGAGCGACAGGTCGAGGAAGACCCACCTTCGCTCTTAGTGTTACTCAGAGCTACGGCGGGTCTTTTTTTATTTTATATAAAATAAAAAAGAGCCAAGGAAACAAGTTCTTAAAAAAGAAACAAGTTCCCAAGGCTCCAAATTTAACTGCCTGCCCGCCTTAGCCTTTGGCGACGGCGGGCAGGAGAAACGCCGACGCAGAACTCCACTTATCGTAGGTATCGTCAGTTCTGTAGTAGTAAAGTCCTATCCGCTTGTCGTTGCCGAACCATCCGAAGTCGAGGCAGGTGAAGAAATCGCCATCGGCATTCGGTGAGTACTCCACGCCAGCACAGTCGATGTTAAGGTAGTTTGCCTCAATTCGATCAGGATGCGTGAGGAGCAGAATTGCTATTTCATAAGCACCCAGTCCAAATTCCACTTCGGTAAAAACTACCCTGGCTCGACGAACGGATTTTCCGCAATGACGAATGCCGAACTGGAACGGCACAACCCAAAAGTCACCTGGCTGTTCGTTTAATTTGGAATGTCCCTTGGCTGTCTTCTCGGTCAGTTGCATGTGCTTGTCGGTCAAGTTTCCTTCTCGAAAGTTTTTGAACTCGCAATAAATGGTGATCAAGTTTAGAACCGCTTCCAGTGCCTTTTGGTAGTTTTCCCCCACCTTATCAGGCTTGGGAATTACTGCCCAGCCCTCAGCGTCTTCGGGAAGTTCACCGTTTGCCAGTTCTTGAACATGGCTAGCGTCGAGGTTAGGAAAATGCTCTAGCAAAGTTTCCACCTGTTCCTGCGATGTACGGATACGGAATCCTTCGGGATAACCGTAGTTACTTTCCGTTTCCTCGTCCGCGAAAGGAAGAACTTTTTCCAGCTCTTTTGGTTCGAATGGGTTACGATGTTCCAGAAATGCCCTGAGATGGTTGCCTGTAAGACCTTTCTGACCATTTGTCTTTGCCCCTGCCTTAAGCTGTTTCATCAGCTCTTCGAGTAGTCCGAACGATACGTCCGAACCACTGATAACCATTTCTTTCATGGCCATCCTCCTTTGTGTGTGAATGTTCTTGTGTTGAAACTCTGGTCAACACTTCCAGCTTAATCTCACCATTGAGAATAAAAAGATTATAATAAATAATAATTTACCACAACTTTTTTATTATCAATTATTACATTAATATCATAATTTATAATAAAAGTCAAGCGTTTTTTGAGCTTCACGAGACACATATAATATCCATTTTTATAATGTCTCATTTCGTGCTTAAATTGACTGACCCGACGTGTCCCGAGTGCTTAAATGAGACACTGGAAAACGACCTTAAAAAAGCCCTTAGGTTCCCTAATCAGGGTGGTTCTGAATCGGAGTGGCCAGCTTTCGCTCGCCGAAGCAAATGTGCTCACGCACATTTTGTGGATGCGAGGCTGAATCAAATACGGCAGGCTACGGCTGGCTATGACCAGCAATAAAAATTTTAAAACTCAGCGAGCTTCGGCCTAAGCCCACCGTAGCTTTAGCGAAGGTGGGCTGGTGAGGACCGGCTTTGACATTTGCGTGAATATTTTTTTAATTTTTAATTTATGTTAAAATTATTTCATAAAATAAATAAAAAAAATTATGATATCTTCAATTATTGGCTTTTTGGCCATGCTTAATCCGTTTGCCTTATTTCTTTATTTGAGCCCTTTAATGAAAGAGCTGGAACATAAAACTTTTTTAAAAGTTTTAGCCAAGGCAAGTATTATCTCTTTGATAATTTGCATTATTTTTCTTTTTATCGGTACTTTTTTATTTGAATCAATCCTGCAAATCCATTTTGAAGCTTTTAGGATTTTTGGCGGTATTATAATTTTTTCTTTTGCTTATCTTTTTATTGTCAAAGGCCAAAAAGCTTTTATCACTTTAAAAAGCGACCTAGATGATTTGGCTTCGGAAATAGCCTTACCTTTCATGGTGGGCGCCGGCACTATTTCATTATCTATTTTAATTACTGAAAAATTATCATTAGCCAAAGGATTATTGGCTCTTTTTATAATTTTTATTATAAATTTTATTTTTATTTATATTTTAAAATTTATCAGAGGTGAAATATCAAAAAGTAAATTCAGAAAAGCTTTTGATAAAAACATGGAAATCTTATTAAGGATTAATGGATTTTTCGTAGGCGCAATCGGGATTGATATGATTATTACTGGTATTAATAATTTATTTATATTATGAAAAAAATATTATTTTTTATTTTAATTGGCAGTATTTTAATTACGGGCTGTACAAATCAAAACTTAAACAATAATCAACAAACCAATACCTTACCGACTCCCAATATAGATATCCAATTAAAAACCGATAAAGAAATTTATCATTCTCAGGAAAAAATATTACTAACAGCTGAGATTTTAAGTGATCAAAATTTAAATGAGGTAATTATCATGGCCAAAGGCATTACCAATTCGGTTAATCGCAGTTATTTTAACCAAAGCAAGATAATCAATTTACAAAAAAATTCAAGACAGCAAATCAAATTCAGTCAAATTTTACCAAATTGTAATAGTTGCTCAGGTTTGAGACCTGGCAATTATAATATTACCGTTAGCGTTAATAAACAAGGACAAAATTTAGGACAAAATAATCTACTGATAAAAATCCAACAATAAATATAAAAGGGACGATTGGCCCTTTTATTTTTACCCAAAATACCTTGACAAATATCCCCTTGGTTCAAAGCGAGTCGGTAGCGGTGCAAATTGCGCCACAAAGTCAGGCGCTGACCGGCCAGTTTTTTTATGATAAGTGGCGGCCAGATTTTTATAATGGACTGAAGCTCCCCGCCCGACTTGGGCTAATTTTTCCATTTCTTGTAAAATTTCGTCCGGGGAGATGTGCCTGATTTTTTTCGTTTCTTAGGATTCCTTTTTAGTTGTTCAGCCATTTGTCTCCTCCTTTGTTTGAAAAATAACACCTCCTAAAAAAATCATCAAAAAACCTAATACGTCTGCCATTATAAACCTCCTTGCTTGATAAAATTAACTTAAAAACCAATCAAATCTCACAGGTCTTAGGTATTCTTTTGGCTATTAAATTAATAAAAAACGGACCAATAAAGGTAGTAAACAAAGTCAAAGCCACCATGGCTGTCATTAAATTATTATCCAAAAAGCCCAATTCATGACCAATAAATACGACTGCCAAAGTAGTTGACAGCTGTGGTGTGGTAGCCACTCCCAATAAAGCACTGGCCTGTCCTGAAAAACCAATTAAACGACCGGCAAAATAACCACTGATAAATTTGGCTAAAAATGAACCAAGAATCACTACGATTGTTAATAATAAAGCGGTTTTGACTTCAAATAACAAATAATAATCGGTCTCAGCTCCAACTATTATGAAAAAAATAGGGATAAAAAGACCGTAACTAATAGCATGAATTTTTTGTTTTAAAACTTTACTTTTAACCGATTCCGATAAAACCAATCCGGTAAAAAATCCGGCAATAATCGGATGCAAGCCTAAAACTTCAAAAATAACCACCACACCAATCAATAACATAATAATCAAACGA
>CAZHFK010000040.1:3590-9246 GCA_964531215.1 uncultured Gammaproteobacteria bacterium
CCCTTAAAAAATCAAAAAACTGACGCATTTTGGGAATTAAAATTTTTAACAATATCAATAAAATAACCAAAGAAATATAAAAAACCGGTAACGGTAAAAAAGTAACCGGATCAAATGATTGTAAAACAATTGATAATAAAATTAAACTAATTACGTCTTCAATAATTGTTGCGGAAACGATTTCTCTACCCAATCTGGTATACAATAAATTAGCGCCTTCAATTGACGGGATAATTACTGCCACAGATGAAGAAATAAAAATAATACCCAATAACAAGGCTGCTGAATTATGATAACCAAAAAAAACAGCAATAGCTGAACCGACTGCAAAAGGAATAAAAGCATTTAATAAAGAAATTATGGCGATATTTTTTTTCTCTTTGGCAAACCCCGATAATTTGACCTCCATACCGGCAATAAACATTAAAAAAACCAAACCAATCTGGCCAAGAAAATCAATCGTCTCAGTTATTTGCAATACACCCAGACCATGAGGACCAATAATAATACCGCCGATAATCAAAGCGATTACAAACGGTAAATGTAAACGGTTAAATAAGGCTGAGAAAAAAACAGCTGCAAATAAAATTATAAAAAAAGTTAAATATTCGAACATATATTATGAATTAGACATTAGTAATTAGCTTTAAAGGGATCCCTGTAGGCTAAATTGATCTAAATATAAAAATCTCCTCTATTTTATTATAACATAAAAACAGCATTTTTTTTGAAAATTTTATAGATGACTTTAGTCATCGTATATACGACCACTAAAGTGGTCTGTAAATTAATTTTAAAACAATGCTGTTTTTTTAAAAAATAAAGGCGACATTTCTGCCGCCTTGGTTTTTAAAGATTTATTCAAAGCTCTTTAATAACTTGTTCAAATTTTTTTAAGGTCTTGTCTATTTCATCTTCGGTAATAATGAATGGAGGTAAAAACCTAACTACTTGAGCTCCGGCTGTGCCAATCAAAATACCTTTTTCATGCATTTTTTGTACCACATCTGCTGCCAAAAAACCATGCTGAAGCTCAACTCCGATCATCAACCCCCTACCTCTAACTTCTTTTATAATCTCGGGATATTGATTTCTGATGGCATTTAATTTATCCATAAAATATATCCCGTAGAAATGAGCTTTAATACAGTACTTTTCTTTTTCTATTTCTTTCATAACGGCTAAAGCAGCCGCACAAACAACCGGATTACCACCAAAAGTGGCGGCATGTGATCCTGGCAAAAGATATTTACCAAGGTCATTTAAGGCAATCATTGCTCCAATAGGTAAACCTCCGCCAAGCGCTTTGGCCATGGTAATAATATGGGGATATTTATAGTAATTGGACATACTTTTGAATGAAAAAAAATCACCTGTACGACCAACACCGGTCTGAACTTCGTCAACAATCCGGAGAAACTGAAATTCCTCGGATAAATCCACTATTTCCTGATGAAACTGCTCAGTCATCAAATGGACTCCGCCTTCAGCCTGGATCGTTTCATAGATGATAGCGCAAACATCATGATCAACCACTTGACGTAAACTGTCAATATTATTTAACTCAGCAAACTCAACTTGTGGTACGCCGGGGGCGAATTTATCTTGCATTTTATCCTGACCTGTCAGACTAATTGACATAAAAGTTCTGCCATGAAAACTGTTTTGCAAGGCAATAATCTTTTTTTTCTGAGGATCATGAACTTCATGAGCCCAGATACGCGCTAATTTAGCGGCAGCTTCATTAGCTTCGGTCCCGCTATTACAAAAAAATACTTTTTTTGAAGCATCGTAACCAGCCAGTTCCCAGGCTAATTCAGTCATAGGTGACGTAGCATAAAGATTACTAACGTGCATTATTTTTTTTGACTGGACATTAATAGCTTTAACAACTGCCGGATGGCAATGACCTAAACTATTAACCCCCAGGCCACAAAGCAGATCAAGACATTTTTTCCGTTTCCCCTGGCGATTAATTGTCCAAACATAAGCCCCTTTTCCAGAAGTTATTTCCAGGTCAAACTGGCCATAATTGGGCATCAACGCATCATCACATTGACGAGAAGTTTTGCTCATTTAAACCTCCTTTTTTGTTTAAGAACCTTGTTATAATTAAATTAACTTAACACATAAATAAAAATATGTCAATTAAAAAATGGGCAACTTTATTGTTGCCCATTTTTTAATTTTATAGCTCAATACCTTGATCATTAGCTAAAGCACAGAATTTGGGTGAAATTTGTGCTAACTCCTCAAAACTGTCAGCCATGGCCGCTACCCGGCCACAACTGTCGCCGTTTGAATCAAGCACAATAAACTTGTTGCAAATCCGCCTAACAGTGTTTAAACGATGTGTAACAATCAAAGCACCCCGTTCTTGAGTTAAAACTTGTTCCAAGCCCTGCTGTACTAATTTTTCAGTAGTTGAATCAAGTGAAGAAGTGGCTTCATCAATAATCATAAAACCGGGATTTTTCAGTACAGCAGAGCCGATACTTAAACGTTGCGCCTGCCCGCCTGACAATTTAATGCCATTACGACCGACTCTTGTTTCCAAACCATGGGTTAATCTTTCACCAAAATCAATCTGCAGTAAACGCATCAAACGCCAAAGTTCTTTATCGGTAATTAATTCTTTTTCTGATTTTGCTAAACCATAAAGCAGATTATAACGGATGGTCCCGTCCAAAACCTGAGACTGCTGAGGCACGTAAGCAATCCGCTGAAGCCAGCTACCCAAATCCAATTCACGCAAATCAATACCATTGATTTTAATACTGCCAAAAGTCGGATCCATATAACGTAACAATAACCGCATAATCGTTGTTTTACCTACTCCGCTGGTACCGATCAAGGCAAGCTTAATACCGGATTCAATTGAAAAAGAAATATCAGATAAAACAGACCCGGCACTTAAGCCGTCTTGAGCACTTTGGGCCGGATAAGTATAACCAACATTTTCAAAATCAATTTTAATTGCTTCTTGTTTGGGCAACTGCTTGGGATTTTCAGTTTCAACCAAGCCTTTAGGCATTGTTAAAGCTTCTTTCATGGCCAAAATTGAAGGCGTGACAAAATTAATTTGATGCTCCATATGGCCTACCCGCCATAAATTATCAGCCATTGAACGGCTCCAATTATAAAGGGGGTAAAGCAAACCGATCGCCATATGGCCCTGCCAAACCTGCCAAGCGCCATAACCGATTAAAACGATCAGAATAGCATAATCCAAAACGCCTCGCTGAATAATCTGGCCAATAAACCATAACCAAAATTTACGATCCGGGACAATCACGTCTTGAAATTTTTCACCGATAGTCTCAAGCTCGTCTTTTTCTTTAAAATTATTTTTAACTTTTTCCACTCTATCCCAACGTTCAACCCGATACCGGTGCAAGGCTCGCCATTTTTTATCAATTGGCAAACATTCCTGCATCACTCGTAAATTCAAAAACAAACTCCAACCCAGATGTGCCAAAAGCATAATAGTAACCATTATTCCGGCAAATACGTCTAAAATCCAAATGGCAATAAAAGATAAAACCAGTAGAATTAAAGTTTCCACTCCTTCAAAAAGCAACATGGATTCCAAATTAAATACTCGTTCATAACCTTTGCGCACATTAGCTTCATTCAAAAAATTATTTTCATCAATATGTGCGCCCAATGATTTCTCAAAAAACAATTCTGTTGTACGTAAATCAAGCTGCCGTGCATTTTCACCAAATAAATATTCACGGTTACGAAAACTAAACCAAGTAATTAACTGGTTAAATATAACTACTAATGCATAAAGAATTAAACCGATAATTACCAGATTCCATTGAGGCTTTTTAGGATTTAAACCGTCAAATACAAAACTCAAAGTCCAAGGTGAAGTAACAGTTACAGCACAGGCAACAACCTGAATCCAAAACATTTTCTTGGCATATTTTTTCCCATCAGTATTAATCAATTCCTGCCAAACCCAAAGCAACATGTCTTTTGTTTTTTTAAAATCATTTAAGTACTCCCTCCAATTTCCAGCCACTTGCCGATCCAATTCCACATCTTTCATTTTCGGTCCTCCTTTTTTTCAAGGTATTTTTTTTCAAATCAGGATAAAAAAAACTCTCTTAGCCTGATCTGGCCAAGAGAGTCTTTTTTTGCAAAATATAATATATAAGTATTAATTAATCACAATATTTGAATTCTGCATAAAAACTACCCTGGCCAATATTAAACCAGCCCCACCCTTTCTGGGTGTTGATACAATTCCAAAGTAATTTTTACGCATGTTAAGCATATTAAAATTTATTTATTAAATTATATATTACCATAACACAAACGAATTAATTTGTCAACGATAATTCAAGTTTGTTATTTTGGTTTATATACTAGAAGACGATAAAAATAAAAAAATGTTACAAAAAAGTAATAAAAAACAGTATTGTTTTAAAATTAATTTACAGACCACTTTAGTGGTCGTATATACGATGACTAAAGTCATCTATAAAATTAAAAAAACAATACTGTTTTTTTTAAACGTCTAAATACTTATTAACAGCCCAATAAGAACTTAAAAGATTAATCAAAAGCGCGCCTAAAAATTGAAATCCGAAAATAGTAATAAAATTATTATTAAAATAATTAATAATATTAAATTCATTTTCCAAAAGTACGGAAATATACGGCTGAATTAAACCCAATAAGGGATAAATAATCACAATAATAATTACAACCGATAAAAAGGCAAAAATAACACCCTGAAATAAAAACGGAGCCTGCACAAACCAATTAGTAGCACCGACCAGTTTCATGGCAATAATTTCTTCCCGATGAGTGTAAATCGCCATTTTAATGGCATTGGAAATAATTAAGACCGAAATCAAAGTAAAAATTAAAGCAATAATAATCGCTCCAGTATTAACTTTTTGAGTAATTCCGGTAATACGGCTAATTACCAAACGATGATCATCAAAATCTTTACTTTCAATCAAATTATCATATTGAGGATCTTCCAAATTTTGCAAAATAATAGGATAATCACTGGTTTTCTTAGCTTTAATAATCAAACTGGATCCTAAGGGATTTTCATCAATTTCTGTTAAAGATTCCACAATTTGGGGATTATCCTGGTGTCTTTGTTTGAAATTTTTAAAAGCTTGCTCACGTGAAATATAATTAACTTCTTTAACATTAACCAAACTTTGCAAATAACGCTGTACATTTTGCACCTGATCCTCTCTAATATCCGGTTTAAAATAAACATTGATATCAATTTTATTTTCAATTGATTGAATAGCGGAATCAGCAATTAAATTAAACATTATTAAAAGATTAATTGAAAATAAAGCCAGAATTAAAATTGTTAAAGTAACAAAAGAAAGCCAAAAATTACGAAAAAAATCATGCCAGGCAAATTTAATTATACGTAAAACAGCAAAAAACATAATTTAATATTTATAAGTTAAAAAATTTATTGATTTATCTTAATCATCAAACTTTTTTCCTGTCTAAAGAATATATTTTCCTTCTTCCTGATCACTGGAAATCTGACCGCCTTCCAACAAAACAACGCGTTTTTTAAGTCGATTAACTATATCTTTATTATGAGTGACCAATAAAACAGTGGTGCCAAATTCATTAATCTTTAAAAGTAAATTGATAATATCAT
>CAZHFK010000040.1:9256-10259 GCA_964531215.1 uncultured Gammaproteobacteria bacterium
GTATTCAAACTATCTAAATTGCCGCTCGGCTCATCAGCTAATAAAATTTTAGGACGATGGACCAAAGCCCTGGCAATAGCTGCTCTTTGTATTTCTCCGCCTGACAACTGACAAGGAAATCGATCAGCTTTTTCTTTTAAACCGACTATTTTTAAAACTTGAGGGATCGCTTGATTAATTCTTTTATTTGACGTGCCGCAAACTTGCAAAGCAAAAGCTACGTTTTCAAAAACGGTTTTATGGCGTAATAATTTAAAATCCTGATAAACCACGCCGATTTGCCGACGTAAAGCCGGTACTTCATTAGCTTTAATATCAGTAATATCCCAGCCACCAATAATAATCTGGCCTTTACTGGGTTTCATTTCAGCTGTTAAAAGTTTAATTAAAGTGCTTTTACCGGCACCGCTTTGACCGACAATTGAAACAAACTCCTTGGGCCGAATACGTAAATTAATATTTTTTAAAGCCGTTATATCAGGCGGAAAACCCTTATTAATGTTTTTAAAATTTATCATGTTTTTTTAAAACAAACTTATTCATTATAAAATGATTTATCTTTAGTATATGGTTCAACTTTAACCGGACATAAGCCCAATCTTTTATTGGAAATTTTTTCAAAAGCCACCACGTCCAAATCAATCACCCGATCAGGGAAAATATCTCTTTCCGGGCCAAAATCATTAACCGTGACAACTACTTGTTTACCATTATCCAAATTGGTAACCAAAAGCTTGGTGCCTTTGGGATAATCAGGCGAAGCAGCGCAATCACAATCTTTATAAGCATACCAGGAAGCAATGCCAGTATGCATAATTCCGTCATTTTGTAAAACAGCTAATTTGGCGAACGGCAAATGAAAAGCGGCCCGAGCATAACCGGTTTCGGTATTGGTTTGGGTCGGAATCATCACCCAAGCCCCTTTACCTTGATCAAAATAAAAAATTGATTTTTCATAAACAGCATCATCAAAATATTTCACTTGCAGCCAAAAAGGCTTAGC
>CAZHFK010000041.1:0-9971 GCA_964531215.1 uncultured Gammaproteobacteria bacterium
AATAATTTACAAATAACAAGTCAGCCTTGTTTTTAAAATAATATGCCAAAGTTAAATAGACAAAAAGGCTTTACTACCGTAGAATTATTAATAGTTATTTTAATTATTATAATTTTAGCCTCAATCAGTATTTTAGCTTTAAACAGCCAAAAAGCCAAAGCCAGGGATGCAAAAAGAGAAAGTGATATAAGGCAAATTAGGACTGCTTTGGAATTTTATTTTAGTGACGAAGATGAATACCCGGTAGTTGGGCAGCCTATTGTTTTGGGGGCTGGTAATTCGCAAAAATTATGTTCAAAAACCGATGGCGGCTTTGTTTCAGCCGAAACAGAATGCCAAAAAGTTTATATGTCTCAAATCCCGCAAGATCCTTTGCCTGCCCAGCCATATACTTATACCGGTTCAATAAACGGTTATGATATTACTTATATAACTGAAAAAGAAACAGCCAACGGGCCAGCGGGTATCTGGCATGCTCATTCGCAAACTATTGATCGTTCATCTGGTAATCGATAATATTTTAAAATATTTTTTAAAGGCAGGTTTAATTAATTTTTGAGCCTGTTTTTTAATTAAAAAAGATGTTAAAATTAAGCCATGATAGTAAATTTAGCTTTTTTTTTCTTATTGGGAATTGTTTTTGGCAGTTTTTTAAACGGCTTAATTTATCGTTTACATGAAAAATTACCTTTAGGCGGACGTTCTTTTTGTGTTTTTTGTAAAAAACAATTATTAAAACGTGATTTGATTCCTTTATTAAGTTTTTTGTACTTAAAAGCCAAATGTCGATTTTGTCGTGAAAAAATAAGCTGGCAATATTTTTTTGTAGAATTGATAACCGGGATTTTATTTGTTTTAGTTTTTTTAAAACATGAAACCTTTGATTTATTTTTATTTTGCGATTTGTTTTTTATATTAATTTTAATTTTTATTTTTGTTTATGATCTTCGTTTCAAGTTGATTTTAGATCAGATTATTTTTCCAGTATTAATCATAGCGACTTTATTTAATTTTATATTGGGATTTTTGGGGCTTGATTTGTTGATCGGTATTTTAATTGGTGGCGGTTTTTTTGCTATGCAATATTTGATTAGTCGGGGCAGGGCAATCGGCTTGGGAGATGTTAAATTGGGAGTTTTACTGGGGGCTATGTTTGGTTGGCCAATGATCATTTTAATCATTTTATTAGCTTATTTGATTGGCGGAATTGTGGCAATTATTTTATTAATTAATAAAAATAAAACTTGGGGCGATATTTTGCCTATGGGGAGTTTTTTAGCGGTAGCTGCTATAATAGTTTTATTATACGGAGAATTGATTGGGCAATTTATTTTTAATTTATGATAAAAACCGAAGCTAAAAAAAGAGTAGAAAAATTAAAAAAAGAGATAAATCGTCATCGTTATCTTTATCATGTTTTGGATACGCAGGAAATTTCTGATGCTGCTTTGGATTCTTTGAAACATGAATTATACGAATTAGAACGGCAATATCCGGAATTTATTACACCAGATTCACCGACACAAAGAGTCGGAGGCAAGCCTTTGGATAAATTTAATAAAGTTAAACATGAAGTGCCGATGCTTTCTATTGAAGATGTTTTTAGTTTTGAGGAATTACAGGATTGGCAAAAAAGAATTCAAAGATTAGTTCCCCAAACTAAACTTGATTATTTTGCTGAAGTTAAAATGGATGGGTTAGCTATAACTTTAATTTATCAAGATGGACTTTTGATTACTGGTGCTACCCGAGGTGACGGTAAAACCGGTGAAGATGTAACTCAAAATATAAAAACAATTGAAGCCATACCTTTAAAATTGCGAGAAGTAAAAGAAATTAATTTGCAGGGTAGGATTGAAATTCGCGGTGAAGTTTTTATGACCAAAGAAGTTTTTGATAAATTGAATAAGCAGCAAGAAAAAAAAGGCGATAAAGTTTTTGCTAATCCGCGTAATGCCGCAGCCGGGTCAGTCAGACAATTGGATCCCAAGATAACCGCGTCACGTCAGTTATCATTTTATGGCTATGATTTGATAACTGATTTGGGTCAAAAGACTCATGATAAGTCACATGAATTAATTAAGCTTTTGGGTCTGCCGATTAATGCGTGGAATCAAGATTGTCTTGATTTGCAGTCGGTTCAAAAATTTTATGAAAAAATGCAGGCTAAAAGAGATTCACTTGATTATTGGATTGACGGAGTGGTTGTAAATGTTAATAATATTGAGTTAATGAAAAAATTAGGATTAGTCGGTAAGACTAAAAGAGGTATGGTGGCTTATAAATTCCCGGCTGAACAAAAAACAACCATTATTAAAAACGTTAAATTCAATGTCGGCCGGACAGGCGTTTTGACCCCGGTTGCTTATTTGGAACCGGTATCAATCGGCGGGACAACTGTTTCTCATGCCACTTTGCATAATATTGAAGAAATCGAGCGTTTAGGCGTTAAAATTGGTGATACTGTTATTATTGAAAAAGCCGGTGATGTAATTCCTAAAGTAATTGAAGTTTTGGCCAATTTACGAACCGGCCGGGAAAAAGAAATAAAAATACCTGATAAATGCCCGATTTGCGGTTCTCCTGTCAAAAGGCAAAAAGATGAAGTCGGGGTTTATTGTTCCAATAAAAATTGTTTTGCCCGAGAAAAAGAAAAGTTAATCCACTTTGTGTCTAAAAAAGGCTTAAATATAGAAGGCCTAGGGGATAAAATTGTAGAGCAATTAATTAATCAGGGCTTGATTCGGGATCCGGCTGATTTATTTAAATTAAAAACAGGTGATTTGCAGCCTTTAGAACGCTTTGCTGAAAAATCGGCTCAAAATATTATTGAATCTATTAAGCAAAGCCAAAAGGTTAGTTTGTCCAATTTTTTGTTTGCTTTAGGCATTCGTCATGTCGGTGAGCAAACAGCCCTTGATTTGGCTCAAATTTTCGGTTCAATTGATAAAATTAAAAAAGCTTCTTTGGCTGAATTGCAAAAAGTTCCTGATATTGGCCAAGTAATTGCTCAAAGTATTTATGATTTTTTTCATGATAAACAAAATTTACAAACTCTTGATGAATTGTTAAAATATTTAAAGATTGAAAGGCTTACTAAGGTTAAGCAGATATTGGCCGGTAAAAATTTTGTATTAACCGGTTCTTTGCAATCAATGACACGTGATCAGGCTAAGGCCAGAATCAGACAATTAGGCGGGAATGTTGCTTCATCGGTTAGTCAAAAAACTGATTTTGTGATTGCCGGTGCAGAACCTGGTTCTAAATATAATAAAGCTAAAAAATTAGGCGTTAAAATTCTTAATGAAAAAGATTTTTTACAATTAATTGATTAATTATTAATAGATTAAATTTTATGATGAAAATTGACATCAAAGGCACTAATATGGAATTAACCGAAGCAATTAAAAATTATGTAAGTGAAAAAATTGGCAGTTTGGAAAAATTTCATGACAATATTTTGGAAGCCCGAGTTGATATTGGCTTAACCACTAATCATCATCAAAAAGGTGATATTTATCGGGCTGAAGCTAATTTGGTAGTTCCCCAAAAACACATTTTAAGAGCCGAATCAGAAAAAGAAGATTTATACCTGGCTATTAATGATGTTAAGGATGATTTGCAAAGACAAATTAAGAAATATAAAGAAAAAATGAGGAATTATTAATTGTAGATAGTTAAAATTTGTTACAAGTTAAAATTTAAAAAATGTGTTATAATTAGTGCATAATAAATATTTGAAATAAATGCTTTCTAAATTAAGAAAATTAATTTTTTGGAAATATTTTAGTTTTAAAGCTAAACTTTTTTTCAGTTTAGTTTTTTTATTGGCAATAATTAGTTTTTGCTTTTTGGTGAATAATAATCAAGTTTCATCAGGTCTTTTGGATTTTTATTCTTCTACCGATTATGTTGTTGGTAGAGAGCCATGGTTAATTATTTCTGCAGATTTAAATAATGATAATAATCCAGATATTATAACAGCTAATAGACAAGCTGATAATGTTTCTGTTTTGTTGGGTAATGATGATGGGACTTTTCAGGCTAAAGTAGATTATGCTACTGATATAAGGCCTATTTGGGTTGAAGCAGCAGATTTAAATAATGATAATAATTTAGATTTGATTACGGCCAACCGTGGTGCCGATAATATATCCGTTTTATTGGGTAATGGCGATGGGACTTTCCAGGCTAATGTGGAATATTCGGCAAACGCTGGCACCGCTTCAGTTTATGCCGGAGATTTAGATCATGATAATAATACTGATTTGGTTGTCGCTAATTTAAATAGTGATAATGTTTCAGTATTTATGGGTAATGGTGATGGCACTTTCCAGCCTAAAGTTGATTATGTTACTGGCAGTCATCCTTGGGTTGCTTATTTAGCAGATTTAAATAATGATGGAGATTTGGATATAGCAACTGTTAATGAAAATGATTCTAGTGCATCAATTTTACTAGGTAATGGTGATGGCACTTTCCAGCCTAAAGTTGATTATAATGCCGGGGCCGGTTCTTGGGCAATAAAAGTGGCTGATTTTAATCAGGATAATAATTTAGATATAGTTACTACTAATCATGTTGATGATTCAATTTCAATTTTATTAGGCAATAGTGATGGTAGTTTTCAGCCTAAAGTTGATTATAGTGCGGCTGGTGATCCTTGGATACCAGGTGTGGCCGATTTAGATTTAGATGGTTATATCGATATTATTGTGCCAAATATTGCCAGTGATAATATTTACATATATTTTGGCAATGGTGACGGCACTTTTCAAAGTCCTGTAGCTTATCAAACTAATGATGATCCGGCAGATGTTGAGACAGCTGATTTTAATAAAGATGGTGTTCTTGATTTTGCAGTGGTTAGTCAAAATTTGAGTAATCCTAATTCTCTTGTTACCGTTTATTTAAATAAGATTTTGAATATAAATTGTAATTTATCTCCTTCAACTTTAAACGTGGGGAATACGGTAACAATAAATGCCTCTTTAACTTTTACACCATCAAATGTTTGGGCAACAGTAAAAAACGGTGATACTTTATTAAATACTGTTAATTTGGCTGATCAAGGAGGAGGTGATTATAGTAGTACGGTTAGTACAAATTCAACTTATGTCGGCCAAAATGATGTAGTTGTTTTTGCAACAGATTCAGGCACCGGTGAAACTGTTACTTGTAATCCAAGTACAGGCGCAAATTGGGAGAAAACAACATTAAGCGATATACCTTGGCATATACGTTCCGGCCCTAATACTGTTTCTTATAATGGTCGTATATATTTAATGGGCGGTATTGTTGATGATTTTACTAGTGATGTTTGGAGTTCAGTTGATGGGTTAAATTGGACACAAGAAACAGATGCTGCTGCTTGGACAAAAAGGAGTGGGTTTAGCTTGATAGAGTTTCAGGATAAAATGTGGCTTTTGGGTGGTAATAATTATATTAAATCTAATGATATTAATACTTATACATATTTTAATGACGTTTGGAGTTCAAGTGACGGCAGTAATTGGACTCAAGAAGTTTCTTCGGCTCCTTGGGGAAATAGATCTTTTTTTGATGTTACTGTTTATAATAATAAGTTATGGTTGGCTGGTGGAGTAATATATAGTGGAGGCAGCTTAAATTATACTAATGATGTCTGGAGTTCAAGTGATGGTGTTAATTGGGTACAGGAAATAGGCTCAGCTCCTTGGGGAGCCAGAGGTTCTCATCAATTATTTGCATTTGATGATGGTAGTGGTGAAAAATTATGGCTTATTGGTGGACAGGCTGCTAAGACCGGGCCTTATTATAAGGATGTTTGGTCGTCAATTGACGGCATAAATTGGGTGCAAGAAACTAATACTCCAATTTGGGGTACGCCCAATGTTGGTGAAGATGGTCGATCTTTTCATCAAGTCCTTGTTTATGATGACGGTACTGGTGAAAAAATGTGGTTAATGGGCGGACGGTTTTATGGTACTTCGGAAATTAATTATAATGATGTTTATTCTTCTTCTGACGGTGTTAATTGGACATTGGTTGATGATCCCGGTTTTAAGCATCAGAAAGTTGGTTCAGATCCAAGTACTTGGACACATTGGACAGCTAGACGCACTTTTCCGGCAAGTGTTCATGATAATAAAATGTGGGTATTAGGTGGTTATGAATTTAGGGTTCAAAGCTGGAATGATGTTTGGTATACGACCGATGGAGCCAATTGGAATTTAAAAGGCAATAATTATGATGGTATTTTTGGCACTAGATTTGATCATAAGATGGTTAATTTTAATGATAAATTATGGATAATAAGCGGTTTATCTAATGGTCAAGGAGAACAGAATGATGTTTGGTCTTCAACCGATGGTGAAACTTGGAATTGTGTGGCCGGTTCACATGCTAATTGTTCTAACCCGGCTCCAGGTTGGAATGGTCGTTGGCAACATAAAGTCTTTATTTATGATGATGGAACAGGTGAGAAAATGTGGCTGATTGGTGGTTGTATCGGCACTTTTTCTAATCTTTGTCAAAATGGTACAAGGGCTAAAGATGTCTGGTCATCAACTGACGGCATCAATTGGACTCAGGAAACAGCTACGGCTAATTTTACTTGGGCTCATTGGTCAACAGCTTCTGTTTATAATAATAAAATGTGGTTAATTGGTGGTTTTATTCCCGGAGTAGGTTATAGTAATGAAGTTTGGTGGTCAACTGACGGTATATCTTGGACTCAGGCAACTGATGGTCCTTGGGCCGCAAGGATGGCGTCTGAATCAGTTGTTCATGATTTCGGTGCTGGTGATAGTTTATATCTTGTGGGAGGTGTTGGCAGTGGTGTTAGAATGAATGATGTTTGGGCTTTTGACGGTACAAATTGGACTCAGCAAACTGCTTCATCTGCCTGGGATGGTCGTTATGCTTTTGGTTTGGTTTCTTATAATGATAAAATGTGGCTTTTTGGCGGAAATCAGGATCCGGCCTTTTTGCCGGCTTTATGGACAGATGATGTTTGGTATTCCGTAGACGGTACTAGCTGGACAGCAGCAACAACAGATGCCCAATTTGATGGTCGTGATTTTTTTGAGGCAGCAGTATTTAAAAATAGAATATGGATGAGTGGCGGTGATTCCAATGCCGGAGGTAATAATGATGTTTGGGCGAGTGAATATGATTATTTAGTGTTTAATGTGACTACAGCCCCCTCTGGTATTGACGCGGATGATTTAGAAAAAATTAATTCTCCGTCAAATTTTAATTGCGAGGCGCTTAGTCAGAGTCAAATAAATTGGTCTTTTACTGATCAAGCAGATAATGAAATTGGTTTTAGATTATATGAACCAGTTGTCGGTATGAATGATATTAAAGTCTTGGAAGTAGCCCAAAGTAATCTAAGTCAAATCCAAGAAACAAAGTTATCAACTAATCAACAATATACCCGCTATGTTAAGGCATATAATAATAATCGCGAGTCAATCTCCTCTAATACAGCGACTTGCTATACATTGGCAAATAAGCCATTAACCCCGATCATCGGTGAAACAGGCGACGATTATATTACGGTAATTTTGGAACCAAACGACGGCAACCCGGCTAATACCGAATACGCAATTTATGAAGTAAATAATAATAAATACGCGCAAGCGGACGGCAGTTTTGGAGATTCAGAAATTTGGCAAACCTATGAAGAATGGGGCGGAGCAGGCGGAGTAGCAGTAATCGGCGGAGACAGCCAGTTAACCATGGCCTTGGATACAAGCCAGGCTTATGGTTTTGCAGCCAAAGCCAGAAACGGAGACGGCATAGAAACAGAATTTTCAACCAGTACAGCGGGTACGGAACCGTTGCCAGGCGGAGTTGGCCTGACAGCCAGTAAAGGAGTAAGTATCGGCGGTTTGGTTAAAGGCCAAATAAATAATAATAGTAAGCTGGCTAGAACCAGCCTGGCAGCCGGTATCTTTGGCAGCCAAACAATTGCCGAAAGATTAATCAGGGAATTTTCCATATTGCTAAATCTGGTTTTGGCAATCATTTTGGTATTGCTAATAATCAGCTTAGTCAGCACGATCAGGCATTTGGATATTAAAGGAGGTCTAAATAATAAATTAAAACTAATCAGTAAAATATTAGCCAAACAGCCGGCAGTAGTGTTTGAAGAAAACAGCCAAAAGGATAAAAACGGCACGTATCGGCAGTCATTTGCCAAACACAGACAATTTCAAAAATCAAGCAAGAAAAACACCAAACGAGCGCTAGGGGTATTAATTTTAAAATTAATCATCTTGGGCTTGGTCGGCATAAGTTTAGCCAAATTAAACCATCAAAGCATTGCCCAGGAAAGTAATTATGACCAGGACGGCCAGCAAGTGACAGAAGGAGAAATTTTAAATTATATAGTACAAATCAATAACCAAGGCGCAGAAACAGCCCAAGATATAATAATCAGCGACAGTCTGGATCAGGATTTGAATTATGTGGCAGGCAGCGGATTGATCAATAAAAACGGCACAGAAACAACCAGCGGTATCAGTGAATTAAATAACCGGTTAAGTTTTGTAATAGGAGATTTGCAAACCAATGAAAGCGCTTATGTATTATTTTCCGGAGAAGTTAAGCCGGATACGGTGGATAATAATATAAATAATCAGGCAATAATCAGCGGAGCTAATTTTGAGGATATAAACACCAATGAAACAGTCAATACAGTAGTTGAAGAACCTGTTAGCCCGACACCGACACCGACTCCTACACCAACTCCGACACCAACACCAACTCCGACTCCGACACCGACACCAACACCGACTCCGACTCCGACACCAACTCCGACTCCTACACCGACACCAACACCGACACCGACTCCGACTCCGACTCCGACTCCGACACCGACACCAACACCGACTCCGATACCGAGTCCAAGCCCGGGGCCAACAGTCAGTCCTCAGCCGAGCCCAAGCCCAAGTCCTGTCCCTGAAGAAGTTTCAGTAATCGGTTCTTTGATTCAAGCAATTGAAGAAAATAAAATAGTGCAATATGCCAGAGAAAAAGTTTTGGATAATCCCAAAGTGGAACAAGCCGGTCAGGAAATAGTCACGCCGGCAGTATTGGCCATAATAGCTTTAAATACTATTCCAACAGCTGTTATGTTAACCGGCTCCGCCTTGATGTATTTGCATTTAATATTTTTAGAACCATTTTTATGGTTATTTAGGAAAAAACGTAAAAAATGGGGAACAGTCTATGACGCTTTAAGTAAAAAACCGGTAGATTTGGCAGTAGTTAGATTATATAAACAGGAAAATAAAAAATTAGTGCAAACCAGGGTAACAGATAGAGAAGGCAGATACATATTAACAGCCAAAGAACCGGGCAAATATTATTTGACAGTGGAAAAACCGGGTTATCAATATCCGACCAACTATCTGCAGGAAGATAAATATGATGTAAAATATGTTGATATATACCATGGTGAAGCAATCGAAATAAATGAAGAAAATACGGTAATTACAGCCAATATACCGTTGGATCCTGTAGAAAAAGGAGCAATCCCGGTAAAAACAGCAGTTAGGAATTATTTTATTAATAATTTAAGGTTAATCGTAGCCTACGTAGGCATAGTTTTGGCAGGTTTGGTAGTGATAATATATCCGACAATCATAACCATAGGAGCGTTAATAGTCCATATAATCTTATTTATAATCTTCAGACGATTAATAGCACCGCCAAAGCCCAAGAGCTGGGGGATTGTGTATGATAAAAAGACTAAAGAACCGTTAAAACAGGCAGTAGTCAGGATCTTTGATTTAAGGTTTAAAAAACTGCTTGAAGTCCAGGTCACGGACAGAAAAGGCAGATACGCGTTTTTGGTCGGAGATAATCAGTATCAGTTATTAAGTGAAAAACCGGGTTACGAAAAAGAAACGGTTGCACCGGTAGATTTAATTAAAAAAGATAAAATTATTAATTTGGATATTGGTTTGGAAAAGAAATAA
>CAZHFK010000042.1:0-9032 GCA_964531215.1 uncultured Gammaproteobacteria bacterium
AAAATTATCATATTTTATATAAAAAGCCTAAAAAAGATATGATTTGTGATGAATGTGGCAAAGAATTAATTATACGGAAAGACGATCATCCTGAAACAATAAAAGAAAGATTAAAAGTATATAATCAGGAAACAAAACCAATTATTGATTATTTTGCCAAGCAAGGTAAAGTAATAAAAATAGATGGTGAACAAAAAATTAAACAAGTTTTTAATTTAATTATTAAAGAACTTAATAAGAAAGGATTGATTTAATGATAATTTATAAAACACAACAAGAAATAGATTTAATTGCTCAAAGTTGCAATATGTTAGCTAAAATAATGCAACAAATTTTTCAAAAGGTTAGGCCTGGGTGTGGCACTAAGGAATTAAATGATTTGGCTGAAAATTTAATAAGCCAAAATAATGCTCAGCCGGCTTTTAAAGGTTATAAAGTTAGCAAAGCTGACCAGCCTTTTCCGACAGCTTTATGTACTTCCATAAATCAGGAAATTGTTCATTCACCGGCTGAACCAAATAGGATTTTACAAGAAGGTGATATTATTGGTTTGGATTTAGGAGTAGAATATAAAGGTTATTTTTCTGATATGGCTGTGACAATACCAGTTGGCCAAATAAGTCCAGAAGCTCAAAAGCTGGTTAATGTGACTAGAGAATGCTTAGCTTTGGGTTTGGCAGAATTTAAAGAAGGCAATACTTTGTATGATGTAGCTAAGGCTATTCAAGAATATGTTGAAGCTAATGGTTTTTCAATTGTTCGTGAATTGGTCGGTCATGGCGTAGGTAAAAAAGTGCATGAGGATCCACGAATACCTAATTATATAACTGAAGAAGCTAAATATACTGAAATAAAAAAAGGTATGGTCGTGGCAATTGAACCAATGGTTAATATTGGTGATTGGCGAATAAAAGTTTTGGATGACGGATTTACTTTCGCAGCCTTGGATGATTCATTGTCTGCACATTTTGAACATACGGTGGCAATTGACCATGATGGTCAAACGAGAATATTAACCAAAATTTAATGTCAGATAGTATTATAATCAAAGATCCCAAACATTATAACCAGTTATTGAATGATTTTAAAAAACAAGGCAAAGCAAAAATTCATGTTTTGGCTGATTTTGATAAAACTTTAAGCAAAGCAATGGTTAAAGGACAAAAAATGCCTTCAATTATTTCAATTCTACGTGATGGTCATTATTTGACACCTCAATACTCACAGAAAGCTCATCAGCTTTTTGCCCAATATCATCCGATTGAAATTGATCCGCAAATCCCTTTGGCTAAAAAAAAGGCTAAAATGGCAGAATGGTGGCAAAAACATTTTAAGTTATTATTTGCTTCAGGTTTAAACATAAAAGATATTGAACAGGTTATTAAAGATCCCAGAATTCAATTAAGGCAAGGTGCTGTAGAATTTTTTAAAATCTTGGCTGTCAATAATATTCCCTTGTTAATTTTATCAGCAGCCGGTTTGGGTATAGAATCTATTTTTAGAATTTTAGAAAAAAATAATTGTTTATTTAATAATATGCATATTATTTCTAATGAATTTGAATATGATGAAACAGGTAAAGCTGTTAAAGTTAAAGAACCGATTATTCATGCTTTAAATAAAGACGAAACAGTTATTGCAAACTATCCTCAAGTTTATAATAAGATAAAAAACCGGACAAATGTCATTTTATTGGGCGATAATCTGGCTGACGTAGGTATGATTGACGGTTTTGTTTATGATAATTTAATTAAAATAGGTTTTTTAAATTATGAAGTAGAAACTAATTTAACAGATTATAAAAATAGTTATGATTTGGTTATTATCGATGATAAAGGAATGGATTCTATTAATGATTTATTAAAACAAATAATATGAAATATTTAGGAATTGATTATGGTGACAAGAAAATCGGTTTAGCGATTGCTGATTCTGAAACAAAGATTGCCTCACCTTATAAAATATTAACTAATAGTAAAGATGTTTTGTCTAAAATTAGTGAAATTTGTCATGAAGAGGATATTGATAAAATTATTATTGGTTTACCATTAACTTTAAAAAGTTCAACATCCAAACAGACTGAAATAGTTTTAAACTTTATTGATAAGTTTAAAAAAATCATTGATTTACCGATAATTGAACAAGATGAAAGATTATCTTCTGGTTATGCCAAAGAATTACTTAAACAAATAAAAGTAAAACATTTGGATGATGATGTGGCTGCCATGATAATTTTACAAAGTTATTTGGATGAAAATTTATAATTGTTTTTAGGCTTTGATCTCCAGCTTTTAGCTCGTAGTCGTAGCTTGAACTCGGAGCTAATTTATGTCACAAACATATACAACTGAAGGAATAATTTTAAAACGCCGAGACTATCTGGAAAATGATAGGCTTTTTATTGTTTATTCCAAAGATTTTGGCAAAATTGAACTTTTGGCTAAGGGTACCAAAAAAATAAGTTCCAAACTTAATTCATACCTTGAGCCTTTTTATTTAATCAAAATAATGGCAGCTAGGGGTAAAGGTTTTGATAAATTAGCTAATTGTAATTTGATTAAAAGTTATCAAAATTTACGTAATGACCAGTCATTATTTGGTTTTTATTTATTGAATTATTTAAGTGAAGTGACTGATGGTTTGATTGTTGGACAAACATTGAAGCATGATAAATTCCAACTTTTATTAGAGCTTTTGGATATTTTAGAAAAAAAAATTAATCAAGCCAGTCAGTCAAAATTATTAGGTTTAATTAATGTTTATAATTTTAAGATTTTAAATTTACTTGGTTATCAGCCGGAAATAAAGCGCTGTCTTAATTGCCACAAAGGTATTTTATTGACCAAAAATATTTTTGATTTTCGGCAGGGTGGGATTATTTGTGAAGATTGTAAAAAAGTTTGTTTGATCGAAGATTATCTTTTAGTGTCTGACGGTGTAATAAAGTTATTACAGCTGGCTCAAGAAAAAAGTTTGGTTGATTTTATCAGTTTGGATAATCATTTTGATGATTTAAAACAATTTAATCAAGTGATTTATAAATTACTTTTAATTAATTTGGAAAAGCCGATAAAAAGTGTTGACTTTTTAAATGATTTTTGTTAAGGTCAGTTAAGGGTAAATTTTGTAATTTGACAAAAATAAGATAAAAAAGGAGGTTTAAAATGGCAAAACAAAAGTGGTGGGGAGAACATGACAAGATTTCTTTCCCTCATGTAGTTTACAGTCAGCAGTTTTCAAGATCCGATTTGGACAGTTTGTTCCAATTAGCCTTGATTATTGAAAAGATTCTTAAAAAAAATAAAATGGTTGACTGGCTTTGGGGCAATATTATTACAATAATGTTTTTTCAGCCCAGTACCAGGACTTATTTTTCATTTTGGTCAGCTGCTTTAAGGCTTGGTGCTCGGGTTATGGCTTCAGAAAATGCCGGTGAATTTTCTTCCGCAGCTAAAGGCGAAACTTTAAGAGACACTGCCTTGGTCATGTCTGATAAGTCCGATGCTATTATTATTAGGCATCCGGAAATAGGTTCAGCCGGACAAATGGCAAAATTTGCCAAAGTCCCGGTTATTAATGGCGGTGACGGGCCAGGTCAGCATCCGACCCAGGCTTTACTTGACTATTATATGATAAAAAAACAGTTTGGTAAGATTAATGGTTTAAATATTGCCATGGTTGGTGATTTGCTTAATGGCCGGACTGTTCGTTCGCTTTGTTATCTTTTGTCAAAATATGAAGATGTCAGAATTATTTTTGTATCTCCTGAACAAATAAAAATGAAAGATGATATTAAAGATCATTTGACTGAAAATGGCATTCAATGGATAGAAACCGCTGACTTAGAAGAGGCGGCTAAATCTTCAGATGTAATTTATCAGACCAGAATTCAAAAAGAATTGTTTTCTGATAAAGCAGAGTATGATGAAGTTAGTGGTATTTATATTATTAATAAGGGTATTATTGAGTTAATGCCAGAAAATGGTATTATTATGCATCCATTGCCTAGGGTTGATGAAATCAAGGGCAATGTTGATCGTAGTAAAAAGGCCAAGTATTTTGTCCAGGCAGCCGGTGGAGATTATGTTCGGGCAGCTTTACTTTTATGTCAGTTAAATTCTGCTAAGGCCAGGGAGTTACTAAATATTTAAACTCAAAGGAGGGCCATGCCCCTCCTTTGAAGATCCCGGGAGGTGAAAGAATGTCGCAGACAATAGCTTTACTTAATGGTCGAGTAATTGATCCTGAAACAAATTTTGATCAAGTAACACATGTCCTAATTAAGGACAGTAAAATTGCCGAAATCAGCAAGCCATTGAAAAGTAAAGTGTCGCAAGACTGCAATATTATTTATTGCACTGACAAACTGGTTTGTCCTGGTTTAATTGATGCGCATGTGCATTTTCGTACGCCTGGCCAGGAACATAAAGAAAATTTAGCCAGCGGTAGTCTGGCTGCAATTATGGGCGGTTTTACCAGCGTAGTATGTATGGCTAATACTAATCCGGTAATTGATAATCCAGAGACTTTACACCAGGTTTTATGTCGAGTGGAGTCAGATTCTTTTGTTGATATTTATCAGGCTTCTAGTGCCAGTTTAGGTTTAGAAGGAGAAGAATTGGCTGATCTTGAAGCAATGCAGCAAATTGGGGCTATTGCCGTAAGTGATGACGGTCAAGGAATTCAAAACCCAGATTTATTGCTGGAAGCAATGGATTGGTGTCAGTCTAATGCTTTACCTTTGCTTTTACATTGTGAGGATTCTCGTTTTTCACCTTATGACAGACGTTCGGAAATTCATCAGGCCAGTTTGATTTTGAAACTGGCTGAAGAATTTAGTTTGCCGGTTCATTTGCAGCATGTTAGCTGTAAAGAAACTATTCAACTTGTTCGTGAAGCCAAGTTCCGTAAAATAGCGGTTACTTGCGAAGTTACACCTCATCATTTTAGTTTAACCAATACTGATTTTAAAAAAATCGGCACTAATGCCAAAATGAACCCGCCATTGCGTTCAGAGTCTGATCGTCAAGCGGTTATAAGCGGTTTAAAAGATGGGACAATTGATTTAATTGCCACTGATCATGCTCCTCATACCCAAGAAGAAAAATCAGTTCCAATTGATCAGGCACCATTTGGCGTAATTGGCCTGGAAACAGCTGTGCCGGTTACTTTTAACTCGTTACAAAATCATCTTTCCGTGACTCAAATAATTACTAAATTGACTTTAGAACCGGCTAGGTTACTGGGACTTGCACAAAAAGGCAGATTGCAAGTCGGATTACCCGCTGACTTGGTAGTGATTGATCCTAAAAAGACACAGTATGTTGAACCTGAAAGATTTGAAAGCAAAGCGAGTAATTGTCCTTGGGCCGGCAAACGTTTGAAAGCCTGGCCGGTTATGACAATTAAAAACGGTCAGATTGTTATGAAAGAGTTTCAACTTAACCTTTGAATTATTACCCCGCATTAAAAAATGCGGGGATTTTTTTTATTTTAAATTTAAAAAAGATAAATTGACAATTTAAAGTTTATTTGCTAAGTTTTATTAAATACGAACATTACCAAGGTTAAAGGAGGAAATACTTATGGGAAATAAGATTAAAATTGTATCAGCTAAAGTTATTGATAATCAGCCTCAAACAAAAGATGTTTGGCAGTTAATTTTAGATCCTGGTGATAAATTTGATGTAAAAGAAATTTTACCTGGTCAGTTTGTTTGTTTTAAGCCCTTGAATCCGAATTCTGTTATGGCTAGACCTTTTAGTGTGGCCAGATATGATTTTTTAAATAATACTTTTTCAGTTTTATATAAAATAATTGGTAAAAATACCAAAGCAATGAGCCAACTCAAGGTTAATGATAAGCTGCAATTTTTGGGGCCCTTAGGCCAAGGCTTTATTACTGATTTTTGTAATTATGATGAAGTTTGGTTGGTGGGTGGCGGTATTGGTATTGCCCCGTTACTTTTATTTGAAAAAGTAATAAGTGAAGATCAGAAGGAATTAGTTCGGGTTTTTTATGGAACCACCTCAGTCAAAGATATGATTTCTTTGAATATTTGCAGTCAGCTAAGGCCTGAACTGGCGACTGATGACGGTTCTTTCGGCTATTATGGTTTTGTTACAAATTTACTGGAAGCTTTTTTAAAAGCAGTAAAAGGACAAAAAATTTTAATTATTACTTGTGGTCCAAATATAATGATGCAAAAAGTAGCAGGAATTTGTTCAGTTTACAATATACCTTGTTATGTTATTTTGGAAAAAATCATGGCTTGCGGAATCAATAGCTGTAAAGGCTGTTCCATTAAAACAAAATCAGGTATGAAACGGGTTTGTCATGACGGGCCTGTTTTTCCGGCTGAGGAGGTGATCTGGGATAAACTCAGTTGATTTAAGCGTGAATCTGGCTGGACTTTGGTTGAAAAATCCTTTTATGCCAGCTTCTGGTACTTTTGATGCTGAAGCTTGTCAGCGGCTGGTTGGCCTGGATTTGAGTAAATACGGTGCCTTGGTGTCAAAAGGCACAACTTTAAAGCCAAAAGACGGTAATCCTCAGCCCAGGATTTGTGAATATCAAGGCGGGATGGTTAATTCAATTGGCTTAGAAAATCCAGGCATTGATTTTTTCCTTACTTCAATTGCACCATTCATGGCAAAGTTTGGCGTGCCAGTTATTCTTAATATTTCTGGTTTTACGATTGACGAGTTTGCTATTATGGCTGATAAAGCTAATTTATCGTCTGATATAGCTGCTTTGGAAGTTAACATTTCCTGTCCCAATGTTCATGGCGGGAAAATACCTTTTGCCTGTGATCCTAAAATAGCTGCTCAGGTAACTGAAGCTGTCCGAGCCAAAACAGACTTGCCAATTATTGTTAAGCTGACACCTAATGTGCCAGAAACCCTGATTGGCATTATTGCTCAGTCAGTTGAAAAGGCTGGAGCTGATGTGATTTCTTTGATTAATACGGTTAAAGTGGAAAATGTCGGCGGAATTCCTATTGGTGGTTTATCAGGTAGGCCAATCAAGCAGACAGCGCTTAAGTTAATAAAAATAGTCAGACAGTCAGTAGCCGTGCCAATCATTGGCATGGGAGGGATTTGCACACTCAAAGACGTTCTGGAATTTTTACAGGCTGGTTGCCAGGCCATAGCAGTTGGCACTGCTTGTTTTACAAATCCCTTAATTATCATAGAATTGATTGATGACTTGGAAAAATATTGTTTAGCCAAGGGGATTGAAAATCTATCCCAGTTATTTGGACGAGATTAAAAAAGGAGGGAAAAATAATGCCAGGAACAACAGGGAAAGAGCGGATAATTGTAGCACTGGATGTTTTTAGCTTAGCAGAAGCGGGTCATCTGGTGGAGCAATTATCTCCGCATGTCGGACTTTTCAAAGTCGGGTTGCAGCTGATTACGGCAGAAGGTGCAGCAAATGTAGTTAAATTTATACATGAAAGAAAAAGCCGTGTTTTTTTTGATGGTAAATTTTGTGATATTCCCAATACAATTGGTAAAGCCAGCAAGGTCGTCTCAGAATTAAAAGCTTGTATGTTTAATGTCCATGCTAGTTGTGGTGTGGCAGCGATGAAAGCTGCCGTAGCCAACCGTGGGTGGAGCCAGGTATTGGCTGTCACAGTATTAACATCGCTTGAAGAAAACGAAGCACATCTTATTTTTGGCCAGCCAAGTAAAGCTAAAGTAATTCAAATGGCTCAGTGGGCAAAACTGGCTGATGTGCAAGGTATAATCTGTTCACCTCAAGAGTTAAAAATGCTCAAATCTCGGTCAGAACTGGGTTGTTTGAATTTTGTGACTCCGGGCATTCGGCCATTATGGTCAGTTAAAGGTGATCAGTCCCGTGTCACTACGCCTTATCAGGCTGTAAAAGACGGTGCAGATTACATAGTAATTGGTCGGCCTATTACTCAACCACCAAAAACTATCGCTAGTCCAGCTGAAGCAGCTCAAAAGATTATTTATGAAATTCAAGATGCTGAAAAGGAACTGAGTATAAAACCAAAATCAGAAGATGATATTTTTCCTAAAATTAAGTAGAATTTTAAATTGTAAGGGTTCTTTTATTAGGACCCTTTTTTACTTGACTTTTTTTGTTTATCTGTTAAATTAAAAGCAACTTTAAAAATCAAATAAGGAGGAAAGAAAATGAGTAGTGTGGAATTTGTTTTAAGCCAAATTAAATCAGGCCATATTTGGGGTTTGGATGTTACTGATTTTAATAGACGCAAGATGACAATTGCTGAGGTTGTCAGTTTTTTTTCTTATTTTGATGCATTTTGGGAATATCGAGGAACTCCCAGTGATAAAAGGCCTCACGCACTTTTAAAGTCAGGTAAACACAGCAACGGATTCATTAATTGTCGAGCGGTTCTTGATTACCCTCATCTTTGTATGATTTTGGCTAATGAAATGAAAAAAGTAATTGAAGAAAAATATCCCTGGGAAGTTCTTCAGAAAATAGACGGGATAGCCTCTTCAGCCTATTCAGCTCTTGATTTGGGGTTTTGTCTAGCTTACATTTTTAGTCAGAATTTTAACAAGAAAATCAAACATATACTAGTAGAAAAAGATGCTGATGGTAATCCTACAATAATTCGGGGCGGCTTGGATCCTAATATGAAAGTTTTAGTGATTAATGAATTAATGACAACCAAAGCAGGTTCCACCTGGGAAACCAAAAAGGCTGTCATGCAATGCAATGGCAATGAGCCTGGTCCGGGTATTTTCGGCAGATCTTTTGTGCTAATGCATAGGTCAAAAGATTTTGAGCTGGCAGATGGCTCAGAAGTTGTTCCTGTTTTTCATTTTGGCATTGAAAATTATGAACCGGATGATTGTCCTTATTGTCAGGCTGGTTCTGAAGCGATCAAACCAAAACTTGACAATAATTGGAGAATTCTTCACGGTAAGTTTTAACAACATAAAACCACTCGTTTTTACGGGTGGTTTTTTACTGGCTCTGTGTCAAACAGTGTGATAGCTAATGATCCAAAAAAGTGGTAAAAAAGC
>CAZHFK010000043.1:0-8328 GCA_964531215.1 uncultured Gammaproteobacteria bacterium
TTAAATAATATTAATTATCCCCAAAATGTAACCTTGACTATGCAACTGTACAAAACTTGACTTTTGGATTTAATTATGTTAATTTGTAAAATTAAAGTACCTTGGCAATAAAAAACAATCAACAGACAAAAAGGAGGGAATAATAGTGAGTAATTTGGTCATTCCTGTGAAAGATTTGTCGCTTAATTCATTTAAGCGAATGTTGCTTGATCCATCGGTCTTAAAAGATCCGGTTGATCCGCGTGATTTTAAACTGAGATTTAAAAGCAATGTCCCTTTGATTAAGATCGATTACGGTGCCAGAGCTGGTTTGTTTAAACTTATGCCAACAGCGATTCCCGATCTTGATGAGCAAAAAAGACGTGCTCGTTTTGATCTGCGCAAGAAAATGCCGCGTATCGAGCATCAAGGCCAAATGCCTTGGTGTACTGCTTATAGCCTGAGCGCTTTGATTGATTATTTTGTTTATGTGGAATTGCTCAAACATCTTGATTTTAGCGAAGAATGGCTTTATGAAAAGGCTAGGGAATTAGACGGTTTGGCTAATTCGAATCGTGACGGGCTTCATATCCATGCCGGTTTAAAATTACTTCAGAAAAAAGGCTGTTTGCCGGAACGCGAGTTTAGCCGGCTTACGCATAAACCTAAAAAAGACGATAAAAAATTGCGAAAAGTTTTGGGAAATTATCAGATTTCGGCTTATGCCGCTGTGCATCCTCGTTCCATTGATAATGTCAAACAGGCACTTCTGACTTATGGCCCCTTGCCGATCGCTACTTATGTTTATGAGAATTGGCGCTGGGTTGATCGTGATGGTAAGATTGCAATGCCCCAGCCAGGCGAAAAACCGATTGGTGCTCATGCTACCTTGATTGTTGGCTGGCACGACGGTTTACAAGCTTTCTTGATTCGCAATAGCTGGGGTAGAGACTGGGGCGTCCGTGGCTATGGCTGGTTGCCTTACGAATTTTTCCGCAGGAAATGTTTTTCCTGCTGGTCAGCTGTTGATATGAAAGGAACCAAAGATCTTTACAAAAAGACTTGTTTGGAAGAATGGTATGAAAATTGGCCCGAATGGCTTAAGGATATGTTTGGCTCACCGTTTTAAATTATTGGCGGGCGGATTTCCAAGAAATCCGCCCGCTTTTCAGTCTTGTTTACATTTATAATTTAAAATGTTTTACTTAATAGTAGTTGATTTGTGTTTTTGTATTGTTTGAATAACTAAGGAGGCGAATTATGCAGAAAGCTGAGGCGAAAAGCGGGAAAAGTAAATCAAATCGGGAATTGGACAGGCGAACAGTGACAGTGCGGTTAGGTCAAGGTGAAATAGGTTGTTATGATGAAATAATTACAGAGCTGGGGCTTTCTCTGTCTTTTTTAGTCAGAACAGCTCTGAAATTATTTTTTATGCTCTTTAAACATCATAAACAAGGCGGCCGTTTAAAATTGGTTTATGATGACGGCAGTGAAGAGTTGTTGACTATTTTAGAACTACAAGGTGCAAAACAAGACTAGGAGGAAAAATGCGAAGTAAGAAGACCCAAGAATTATTGGATAAAGCTGATGATTTTAAAATCAAGACAAGCCAGGTCCTTCAAGAAGCCAATCAGTGCTTGTTTGATTGCTGGGAGCTGCTCTTGGCTGAAAAAGGTTTGGCATTGCTTGATTGATTTTTATGTAAACAAAAAGAGCTTTCTTTTTAGAAGGCTCTTTTTTTATTTTATAAAATTTAAATATCCAGATTTTTAACTGACTGGGCCCGGGCTTGAATAAATGTTTTTCGGTTTTCAACTTCGTTACCCATTAAAATTTCAAAAATTTCATCAGCTTTAGCAGCATCTTCAATTGTTATTTGTTTCATAACTCTGTTTTGTGGATCCATTGTTGTTAACCAAAGCTGGTCAGGATTCATTTCACCTAAACCTTTATATCTTTGAATATTAATTTTAAACCCTGCTTTGGTTTCTATTTCTTCAACATCTTCGGTTGATTCTGTTTTTTCTTCGGTTTCTTCAATTATTTTACCTTTTTGTTTGGCTTTTTTTTCTTTTTCTTTTTCCATTTCAGCTATTATTTGATCTTTTTCATCGTCAGAGTAAGCATAACGAGCTTCTTTGCCTTTACCAATGCTATAAAGTGGTGGTTTAGCAACAAAAATACGACCGGTTTTAATCAATTCAGGAAAATATCGGTAAAATAAAGTTAATAATAAAGTTTTAATATGAGCGCCGTCAACATCAGCATCTGTCATGATAATAATTTTATTATAACGTAAATCTTCGATATTAAACTGTTCACCGATATTAGTTCCTAGGGCAATAATTAATGATTTTAATTCATTATTAGCCAGCATTTTATCAATTCTGGCTCTTTCCACATTTAAAATTTTACCACGTAAAGGCAAGATCGCTTGAAATTTACGGTCACGGCCTTGTTTGGCCGAACCACCGGCTGAATCACCCTCTACTATGTATAATTCGGTATTCCCCGCATTTTTAGAGGAACAATCAGCTAATTTCCCAGGTAAGGCAAAGCCGTCCAGTGCGCCTTTACGTAAAATAGTTTCACGGGCGCTTTTGGCTGCCAACCTGGCTTTGGCTGCCAAAAGACAACGGCCAATAATTGCTTCAGCATCGCGGGGATGTTCTTCCAAGAAAATACCAAAGTATTCAGCCATAATATTATCAACGATTGATTTGACTTCAGCATTGCCTAGCTTGGCTTTTGTTTGACCTTCAAATTGTGGATTTTTTAATTTTATACTGACAATCGCAGTTAATCCTTCACGAGTATCATCACCGGTTAAATTTTCATCTTTCTCTTTTAAAATATTTTTAGATCGGGCAAAATTATTTAAAGTTCTGGTTAAGGCAGTCTTAAAACCAATTAAGTGCATGCCGCCTTCAATAGTATTAATATTATTGGCAAAGGTAAAAGTGGTTTCATTGAATTCATCAACATACTGCAAGGCAATTTCTACCTGGACATCTTCAGCTTCTTTTTGAACATAGAAAATATTATCATGTTTAGGGTCTTTTTTATGGTTTAAGTATCTGATATAAGAAGCAATACCGCCTTCAAAATAAAAAGTGTATTCTTGTTTATCTTTAGGAATTCTTTCATCTCTAATAATTATTTTTATACCTTTTGTTAAATAAGCTTGTTGTCTTAGATGTTTAATAATAGTTTTTAAGTCGAATTCAGTAGTTGTAAAAATTTGAGGATCAGGTTTGAATGTTATTCTGGTGCCACTGCCTTGTACATTCCTGACAGCTTTGACGTTTTTTAATGGCTTGCCTCTTTTATATTCTTGTTCCCATAATTTACCATTTCGTTTAACTTCGGCCTTAATATATTCTGATAAGGCATTAACTACAGAAACACCAACACCATGCAAACCACCGGAAACTTTGTAACCGCCTTCGCCAAATTTACCACCGGCATGAAGTTTGGTTAAAACTGTTTCCAGGGCTGATTTTTTTGTTGCCTTATGTTTTTCAACCGGAATCCCACGACCGTTATCAGCAACAGAAACCATACCATCTGCTGTTAACGTAACAATAATTTGATCACAAAAACCAGCCATGGCTTCATCAATACCATTATCAACAACTTCCCAGATTAAATGATGCAATCCGGCTTCGGCAGTATTACCAATATACATGCCCGGTCTTTTGCGAACAGGTTCCAAACCTTCTAAAACAGTAATTTGTTTGGCTCCGTATTCATCTGTTTTTTTAGGCTTTTTAGTAGTTTTAGTTTCTGGTTTGGATATTTTTTTTACAGTTTTTTTAGCTGCTTTGGTTGTTTTTTTAGGCATTATTTTTTGATTAATAAAGATAATAAGCGACTGTGTATAATCGCTTTTGTTAAAATTATTATATCATTCTTTACAGATTAATTCAAGCAAAATATTTTTACTTAAAAATTTAAAAATGCTATAATTTATTTATAAAATTATTTATATAATAATTATGGTTAACGGAACCCCGATGTCTGAAAAAGGACTTAGATTGGCTTATTGGTATGTAACCAATAAACTATTATTAAAAAAAATTTTAATAATAATTTTAATTATTGTTAATGCTTTATTGGCAATTTATTTAATTTATTTATTGGTTTTTAATTTGTATATTTATCGGAGCGATTATCAGGCAATGCTTAGTAATTTAGCCACAATTAATCAAGATTATCCTAGTTTGAGGACAGCTAATTTACCGCAAGATATTCAGGTCGGCCAAATTAAAGTTTTACCAAATAATGAAAAGTATGATTTAATGGTGGAAATAGCCAATCCGAACGCTCAATGGTGGGCTAGTTTTGATTATAAATTTCAAATTAATAATGATGAATTCACTGAAACTAGAAACAGTTTTATTTTACCCGGCGAAACTAAAAAATTGATGGATTTAGCTGTTCCTAACGGTGATTTGGCTTCTCGTTTAGTTTTATCAAATGTTGTCTGGCAAAAAGAAACTGATTATGCTAATTTACAAAGGTTAAGATTAAAATTTGACATTCAAAATGTTGAATATGTTCCGGCTTCAGAATTAGGCGTCGGCCAAGAATTAGCAGTTAGCCGAGTGCTTTTTACTATTTATAATAATACCGCTTATAATTATAAGAATATAAAGCTTTTAATACTTTTAAAATCAGCTGATAATATAGTCGCGGTTAATCAGATTGCTTCAGGTGCTTTAAAAAGTAATCAGTCAAAAAAATTAGAATCAACTTTTTTTCAGTCTTTGCCGAGAATTACCAGTGTGGAAGTAGTGCCGGAGGTTAATATCTTGGATGACGATGTTTATATGGATTTTTAGTCGGGGGATAGAGTTTTTTTATGAAATTTAAAAAAATAAATTTATTTTTTACAAAATTTGATTGGCTTTTATTTATTACTATTTGTTTTTTAATAATTTTAGGCTTAACCTTGCTTTATAGTGTGGCTATTGGCAGTCAAAGCTCGCAAACTTTATTAAATTTCAATAAGCAAATAGTTTTTTTTATTTTAGGTATTTTTATTATTTTTGCTTTAGCTCTATTTTTTGATTATCGTATTTTAATAAAATTCAATTGGCCATTATATCTTATTGGTGCCGGCTTATTGATTGCTGTTTTATTTTTCGGTAAAACTATCAGGGGGACGACAGGTTGGTTTGATTTTGGCTTTTTTTCTTTTCAGCCGGTTGAATTTGTAAAAATATTTTTAATTATTTTTTTAAGTAAGTTTTTTTCTGATAAAGCTAAATATATAAGTCAATTAAAATATTTGATTTTAAGCAGTTTGGGTGTTATTTTGTTAATGGCTTTAATTGTTTTGCAGCCTGATTTTGGTTCAGCATTAATATTATTTTCAATTTGGGTGGGTTTAATATTATTAACCGGTATTAAAAAAAGCCATTTGTTTTTTATTATCGTATTATTGGTTATTAGCAGTTTGGTTTTATGGTTTTTTATTTTTCAGGATTATCAAAAAGAAAGAGTGTTGGTTTTTCTTGATCCGTCTTCTGATCCGTTGGGGAGTGGTTATAATATTACTCAGGCAATGATTGCGATTGGTTCTGGTAAGATTTTGGGCAAAGGGTTGGCTTTTGGTTCCCAAAGTCAATTGAAATTTTTACCGGAGAGCCAGACTGATTTTATATTTGCTGTTTTAGCTGAAGAATTAGGCTTGGCCGGTATAATTTTACTTTTAGTTTTATTTGGTTTATTATTTTACCGTTTAATTAAATTGGCTAAAAACACACATGATAATTTTGCCTTGTATTTAATTATTTCCGTGTGTATTTTATTTTTTAGTCAGTTAATAGTTAATATTGGTGGCAATTTAGGACTTTTACCGATTACTGGTATTACTTTGCCGTTTGTCAGTTATGGCGGCAGTTCTTTGCTTGCCAATATGATTTTAATCGGTTTAATACAATCAATCGTTGTTAGAAACTGATTAAAGTTGACAAATTTACAAAAATTATTTAAGATACTTTTATAAATTATTACAAATTATGGAAAATTTTGATAAATTCCCTTATTTTTCCGATGAAGATGTCAGAATGATTGCTTATTGTCCGTTTTGTGAATCAGATTTAAATCCGGTTAAGGCTAAAATTATTGATGATCGAGACGATGGTCAGTTGATTCATATTCAATGTAATAATTGTCATGGGTTTATTTTGGCTTTATTGACAAAAACCGTTAGTGGTTTAAGTTCGATCGGTTTGATTACTGATTTGACTTTTGATGACGTTTTTCAATTTAAAAATAAACCCAAATTACGAGCCGATGATATTATTGACATACATCAGGCTTGGGCAAGCAAAAAAAGCAAAGATATTGTTAAACAGTTAATTAAATAGAGATTATTAAAATCTAATAAAGAATATGTAAAATTTTAGATTTTGCATTTGATATAAATATTAAAATTATGGCAACTTATTTACTTAAAGCACAATCAAGAGACATCACCGGTAAAGAGGTTAATCAATTACGGGAAAAAGATTTAATCCCGGCTATTTTATATGGTCCGGATATTGAAAATAAAAATTTGGCGGTTAGTAAAAATGAATTTTGGAAAATTTATAATCAAACCGGTTCCAGTAGCTTGATTGATTTACAAATTGATGATGAGGCTCCAATTAAAATTTTAATTCAAGATCATCAAACCGATCCTTTGACCGGGGATATTATTCATCTTGATTTTTATCAAATTAAAGAAGGTAAGAAAATTACAACCGAGGTTGAATTGGAATTTGTTGGTGAAGCACCGGCGGTTAAGGAATTAGGCGGTATTTTGGTTAAAAGTTTTGATGAGATAGAGATTAGATGTTTACCTAAGGATCTTGAGAAGGTTGATAAAATTCAGGTAGATTTATCAAGCTTAAAAACATATTCAGACGCTATTCATATTAAAGATTTAAATGTGCCCGAAGGGATAAAAATTACTGCCGAAGATGATGAATTAGTTGCTTTGGTTTCTCCGCCTAGAGAAGAAGAAGAACCATTGCCAGCCGAAGAGGAAGGTGTTGAGCCTGAGGTGATAGGTGAAACTGAAAAAGTATCAGAAAAAACTGAAGAAGCTGAGAAAGGGTCAAAAGAAGAATCGGAAAAATAATATAATTTTATAAAATATGCCCCATGAGTTATAATGATTATGGGGCGTATTTATTTAATAAAAAATAAATGAAAAAAATAATTCATTTAAGCATTCTTATTTTTATATTTTTTTTACTTAGCGGTTGTTCATTGGTAAGGTTTTTCAATTATGAAGTTACTGATTCAAAAAATATTTTTCGTCCAAAAACAGAAGACGTGCTTAGGAAAAAAATTAATGGAGAAGAAATACAACTGGAAGAAAATAAAAACTCTTATCCAGTGGCAATTATGGTTGAAAACGCGGCTGATGCTTGGCCGCTTTCTGGAGTCGATAAAGCAGATTTGGTAATAGAGGCAATTACCGAAGCATCAATAACTCGTTTTGTGGTTATTTATGCCAATGATAAAGATATAGAAAAAATAGGACCAGTCCGCTCAGCTCGCCCTTATTATTTGGATTGGATTGAACCATTTGAACCGGTTTATATGCATGTTGGCGGAGCACCTGAAGCTTTAAGACTTTTGGCTAACGGTCAGTATAATTTAATTAATTTGGACCAATTTTTAAATTACCAGTATTATTGGCGTGATAATAAATGGCGTTATGCGCCTCATAATGTTTATACTTCTTCCGAATTAATCAAACGGGTTTTAGCTGACAAGGATCTACAGGAACCGGTTGATTATCAAATGTGGCAATATAAAAAAGATAAAGAATTGGATGATCGTCCGGAACAATTGCAAAATATTACACTTTTATATACCAATGATTATTATCGGGTAGATTGGAAATATAATCGTGAAGAAAATAATTATATCCGTTATCAATATAATGACATCCAGCAAATGACTGACGGTGAATGGATAAAGGCTAAAAATATTATAGTTCAAGTTAATGATATGGTTGTTTTGGACAATGTCGGCCGAAAAAGAATTACAACTATCGGTGAAGGTAAGGCCTGGGTATTTAGGGACGGTGAAGCAATTGAAGGTAAATGGGTAAAAGAATCAAAAGACAAACGAACAATTTATTATGATAATAATAACAATGAAATTGTTTTTAATGGCGGCATGACTTGGATACAAGTTATTCCCAATGAAAATTATTTAAAGTATTAATAAGTTAAAAGAATTTTGAAAAAAGGATAATCTCTGAGATTATCTTTTTTTTAAGAATTGACAAAAATTGTTACAATTGCAGCAATTAGGGTTACATTTGGGATTTCGTTCACATGT
>CAZHFK010000044.1:0-7030 GCA_964531215.1 uncultured Gammaproteobacteria bacterium
TACTGCTTCTAAACTCTTGGTTAATGATTCCTGTCCCAAACTAGCCCCAACGGTTTGCTGTGAAATAATATCAATTGGCACCGGCAAAGCACCGGCATTGAGACTTCTGACTAAAGTCTTTGACTCTTCTAAGGTAAATTTACCAGTAATGACCGCTTTACCGCCGGTAATTTTTTCATTAACCCTGGGTAAGCTAATGGACTCGCCATCAAGAAAAATACCAACTACCTGGCCGACATTACGAGCGGTTATTTCTTCAAAAAGCTGTTTTCCCTCATCATTAAACTGTAATTCAACCTCTGGTTCATTGGTATTAGGATTAAAGCTAACCTGTGCGCCGTCTAATTGTTTACCGGAAAGACCCGTATATTCAAACTGTTCCTGCGGTACAATATCTGATTTTTTTTGTTTTTTAATTAAAATTCTGTAAACTTGAAAAGTTCTTTCTTCTTTTTCATCTACTTTATGAATCAAATGAAAACCGAATTGTGTTTCAACAATATCTGAAATTTGACCGTTTTCTAAATTAAAAGCGACTTCTTCAAATTCAGGCGCCATTTGTCCTTTTCTAAAAAAGCCCAAATCACCGCCACTAGTATCAGCGCCCGGTTCAGTTGAATTTTCTTTGGCTAATTCAGCAAAATTTTCAGGTGTAGCCTGTTCTTTTAATTCTTCTATCTTGGCCTTGGCATCTTCTTTGGAAATATTTTGTTCACAACGAGTAGCACCTTCATAACAAATTAAAACATGACTGGCTTTTATCTGTTTTTCGGTGCCATTTTCTCCACGTTTTAAAATATTATATCCCTCACCATTTTCAAAAATCTGGCCATAAATATCACCTGGGGCGATTTGTTTAATTGGTGTTAAAAACTCACTTCTGGGTCCGCCTTCACTAATAAAGCCTAAATCACCACCTTCTTCTTTGGTTGCCAAATCTTCTGATTTTTCTTTGGCAATATCTGAAAACTGATCAGGATTATTTTTAACTTCCTGCAAAATTTCTTCAGCTTTTTGTTCGGCTTGCTGATTATATTCTTCTAATTGTTGCTGCTTTTCTTTTGTTAATTCAACATCCCCACTTGCCTGTTCTTTAAATTCCAACAAAGGTGTTTCACCAATCATTTTAATTGCTTCATTTACATCTTTAATGCCGGCTAATTCAACGATTACTCTATATTGCTTGCCCACTTTAGTTGTCTGAACCAAGGGCTCGGAAACACCAAAAGCATTAACTCTCCGTTCAATAACATCACGAACACCTTCAACTGCATCAGCCTGATCTTTGCTTGGCACATTAGAAACATCGGCCTTATAAACCAAATGAGTCCCCCCCTGCAAATCTAAGCCCAAAACAAATGGTAAATCAGGATAATGAGGCAAATCAAAAGGTAATTTATTATTAGCCCAATCAACTGAATTATTCCAAATTTTGGGATAATCTAAAAAGCCTGCCAGAATTGCTACTAGCAAGATTAAAACTATATATAATCTAATTTTGTTGCGCTGACTAATTGTTGCGCTTGATTTTCTTTTCATAATAATAAAAAATAACCTAAATAAAGAGGCCAAATTATAAATCCAGTATAATATAAATTTTATTTTAAAGCAAGTCTTAAATTAAATCAATATTGACAAAATAACTAAAAATTGTTATGATTTAATATCTAAGAGATTTGACCTTTTTACAATATAAAAATTGGTAATAAAACTAATTTACCAGGGATAAACAAAAAACACAAGGGAGGATATTAACATGAAAAAATTAATCTTGACAGTCATTGTTTTTTGCTTGATTTTTGTAAGTAATTTAAGCTGTGGTGAGCCCATGGAAAAAATGGATGATTTTTTTTCTTCTAATGAAGAATACACTGAAATCTGCGGCTTAAGCATGGTTTTTCACCGGGAATGGTATGAGCCACAGCATGAATATGCTTGGCGTTCAGTGGATGTCAAAAATTTGCGAGACCAAAAAGTCTACTTGCTCCTAACTGATAAGTCTGGTGGCGTTATTCTGCAAAAGTACATTTCCCGTCTTAATGAAAGAACCTATGAAATCTATATCCAAGACGGTGAAGATGTAATTGTTGAAGTCCAATATCTGATTGATCTTCACTGGGAAACATGTAGTGAAACCGGAACTATTCTGGAGCTTTAGGAGGCTAAAAAAAATGAAAAATCTAAACTTGTTTTTTACATTTTTTCTCTTGATTATGTTGGCTTCTTGCGGACCGCAAGAAGTTGAAAAAGAATCACCTAATCATGCCCGGGGCTCAACCGAGTTTGCCGGTGTTGAATTTCAATTTAATTTTTACCTTAATGAAATCAAAATGATCAACCACAACAATGATCCGATTAAGGTAAAAATGACTAATCTGACGACTAACTCTACTTTGATAAATGATCTGATCACCTGGCCGGGCAATACGCAAGTCAGACGTGATCTTAGCTTTGGTCAGGATGAAGAGATTGAAATTCAAATCTGGCAGGGTTATTCAGCAGTTTGGGATGGCAATATTAATAATCGCGCACCTGATTTCCAAGGTACTGGCACATTAACTCAAGGTCAAATTATAATCAATAATTCCACTAACAAGTGGGGTTATCAAATCGACCTGCCAATAGTTAACGGCGCCGAATGCGCGATTATGGGTCAGTATGTAGTTGACGAACCGGATATACAAACCAATAACCTGCTTTACTGCGAAAGGATCACTTCTGATACGGTTCGGGTAGAACTCTATTTACTCCGGCCGGCTGCTGGTGGTGGTTATGAAGATGATTTTGAGCTAACTTCATTTTGGCTAATTGCTCAATTGGGCGAAGATCTGGAAAACGGTGAAATCAGTCTCAATTTCACTCTAACCACTCCCCTGGCCTTACGAGTTATTAGTTATGACCCGTTTGATAATACGCAAAAAAACAGTGATGTCTGGGGCTTTACCCTAGACGTGGTTGGCGAGACTTACACAGAGATCACCGTTCCGATTACGATCGATCCTGTTCCACCTCCCTCGCCATAAAAAAGGTCAAAACACAAAAGCCCGCCAAAGCTCAATGAGTGAAGGCGGGCTTATTTTATTTGCTAAAATTTATAATATTAGTTAATTTATAATCAAAGGAGGACAAAATGGAAAATAATAAAAAATATCCGGGAACAATAGCTGACGGCAAATATTGTGCTAATTGCCAATACCCAATTGATAGTAATGGCTTTTGCAATTGTGGCTGGGACCATTTCACTCAAAAACGATATGATAATGACTTAACACAAATTCTGGAAAATCCACTAAATGAAAAAGATAAAAAAAAATTTGACTTGGATTAATCAAAAAAGCCTGTGCTTGCAAACACAGGCTTTTTATTATTTAAATTATGCGCCATGACATTTTTTAAATTTTTTACCTGAACCGCAGGGACACGGATCATTACGCCCGACTTTTTTACCTTGATATTCACCTCTTAATTTAACCATAGCTTGATCTCGTTTGGCTTGGTCCCCGTATAAATTTTCTTTAATGGCACCGACCGGAGTTTCACCTTTTTCCATTGTTTTTTGGGCACCCACAAAATTTTTGGCATCAGCCACAATAGTCGGGGCAAACTGATTGACCATACCGACTTTAAATATAGAATAAACTACTTGTTTTTGAATATTGGCTAAAAGTTCGTTAAATAACCGATAAGATTCTTTTTTATATTCAATCAAAGGATCTCTTTGTCCATAACCGCGCAAACCAATACCGGTGCGCAAATGATTAATCGCCTCCAAATGATGAATCCAAAAATAATCAATTGAACGCAATAAAACGCTTTTTTCTATTTCTTTAATCAAATCGGGTGAATTAATTTGCTGTTCCAACTGATCATAAGCATGATGAGACAAATCAAGCAAATAATTAATTATTTTGGTTCGACTTTCAGCATCTTGCACCTTATCGCCGGCTGTTTTTCTGATTTCTTCCAATTCTATTTTATCTTCTTCGGCTATTGGGAATATTGTCGTAGCGACTTCATAAATTTCTTTAATATTCCATTGATTTTCATTATCATCAGAAGTATGAAATAAAACAACCTGTTCTATTTCCGCTTCAATCATTTCAAAAACCTTGTCACGTAAAACCACATCGGTCTTAAAATTTTCAGCAATTTCCAAAATTTCCTGACGTTTAGTATAAATCACTTCGCGATGCTTATTGATTACATCATCATATTCAACTAAATGTTTACGCATATCAAAATTATTACCTTCAACTTTACGCTGAGCCTGCTCTAAAGAGCGTGAAATAAACTTATTATCAATTGGCATGTCATCAGGCACATGCATTTTTTCCATTACATTTTTAATCCGATCAGAACCAAAAATACGCATTAAATCATCGTCCAAAGAAACATAAAACTGAGAAGATCCAGGATCACCTTGGCGTCCGGCTCTACCTCTTAACTGATTATCAATGCGCCGAGCCTCATGCCGTTCAGTACCAATAACATGCAAACCACCGGCTTCAAGAACTTTTTTAGCCGCCTCTTTATCTGGCGGATTACCGCCTAAAATAATATCAACACCACGACCAGCCATATTAGTCGCCAAAGTTACTGCGCCAGGCTGACCTGCCTGAGCAATAAATTCGGCTTCCTTGGCATGATTTTTAGCATTTAAAATATTGTATTTAATCCCTTCCTTATCCAGCATTTGGCTTAAAAATTCATTTTTATCAATAGAAATTGTACCAATCAAAACCGGCTGCCCATTGGCTGTTCGTTCTTTAACATTTTTAATTACTGCCTGAAATTTGGCTAGTTCATTTTTATAGATCAAATCATTTAAATCTTTACGAACCATGGGACGATTAGTTGGAATTTCAACTACTTCCAAATCATAAATTTTGGAAAATTCTTCCGCCTCAGTTATCGCGGTACCGGTCATGCCAGCCAATTTATCGTATAATCTAAATAAATTTTGAAAAGTTATAGTGGCCAAAGTTCGGCTTTCTTTTTGAATTTCCAAACCTTCTTTGGCTTCCAACGCCTGGTGCAAACCTTCTGAATAACGGCGTCCCGGCATTAAACGGCCGGTAAATTCATCAACAATAATTACCTCGCCGTCTTTAACAACATATTGTTTTTCTCTTTTATAAAGAGTTTTGGCTTTCAAAGCTGCTTCCAAATGAAAAGTAGTTTCATAATCCATTTTAACCCAAGGATCAAAACCTAATTGTTTGGCAACTTTATCCTGGCCTTCTTCTGTAAAAGCCACGCTATGCATTTTTTCATCAATATTATAATCGGTATTTTCTTTTAAACTTTTAGCGATTTGAGTAAACTGATAATACTTATCAGTAGTCTGCACATCAGGAGAAGAAATTATTAAAGGCGTACGAGCTTCATCAATTAAAATAGAATCAACTTCATCAATAATAGCATAATGTAATTGTTTTTGAGCTTTATCAGCCAAAGTTTGAACCATATTATCACGCAAATAATCAAAACCAAATTCATTGTTAGTACCATAAGTTATATCACAATCATAAGCTTCACTCCGGTTACTGCTTGGACGTAAATTATCAATATCAACTTTAAAAGTTTTCAAATTTTCATCTTCATTATCAGCTTTATCAGCTTTAGCTGTTGAATCATAAATATAAGTTACTCTTTGATTTTGAATACAGGAAACAGTCATTCCCAAAAAATTAAAAACCTGTCCCATCCAGGCGCAATCGCGACGAGCCAAATAATCATTAACTGTCACAACATGCACGCCTTTACCTGTTAAAGCATTTAAATAAAGCGGTAAAGTTGAAGTTAAAGTTTTACCTTCACCGGTCTTCATTTCGGCAATCTGGCCACGATGCAAAACAATAGCACCGATTAACTGCACATCATAATGGCGCTCCCCTAAAACTCTTTTAGCGGCTTCGCGCACGACAGCAAAAGCTTCAACTAAAATATCATCTACAGTTTCATTTTTAGCCAAACGATTTTTAAATTCTTGGGTTTTATTTTTTAAATCAGTATCAGAAAATTTTTCATAAACTTTTTCTAATTGATTAATTTGCTCAACCAAAGGCTGCATCTTATTCAAAACTTTCTGATTGGGATCGCCAAAAATTTTATTTAAAATTGACATATATTTATTAGTAATTAGGCATTAGACATTAATAATTAATTTAAAGAATAGTTAAAGTTTAACAAATTCAAGTTGAAGATTCAAGTCTATTGACTTTTTCTTAATTTTTTATAAACTTAAAAATATAATATGGTTATAAATATAATAAATTTAACCAAAATTAAAAGGAGGTGCAAATTGACAAGAGAAAATGAAACAAAACCAGGCAAAAGATGGTGGCCGGAATTATTTTATATTTTTGTTACAGCGGTAATCCATGATCCTAAAAGCGGTGAATTGCTTTTTACTCGTTCAAAAGATCGAGAGGAATGGATACCTGGTGCAGGAGGCGAACTGGTCATTCCTGCTAAGACAGATGATCCCATTTTTCTTCAAACAACTGCATTAAAAGAAACTGCAGAAGAACTCTATGCTAAAAAAGATAAAAATGGCGATCAGGTTGGCCTGTCTATTAATATAAAAGGTGATGTTCCTTTTTATATTGAATTACATTGCGGTGAGCTTTCTCGTTATGGTAAAGATCCAGAGACAAAAGAACCGATTCACATGCTTTTAGCTTATTTTCTGGCTGAACTAACAGATCAAAATGACAAATATAATATCAAAAGCAAAAATCAACCAGATGAAGAAGACTGCGAAACTGTAGATATTGCCTGGATGACAATAGAAACTTTCCAAAAAAAAATCGATTTAGGGGAAATAAAAACGTTCCCGAATATAATAAGGGTGCTCAAGTCGCCAAATCTAAAAACAGCTGGCAATCCATTTACAAAAATATGGCAATGACCTTAATTATAAATATAAAAAGACCGTTAATTAAAACGGTCTTTTTTCTTATTTTAAATTTTTTATTTCTTTTCCAAACCAATATCCAAATTAATAATTTTATCTTTTTTAATTAAA
>CAZHFK010000045.1:0-6923 GCA_964531215.1 uncultured Gammaproteobacteria bacterium
TTTAAATAATATTAATTATCCCCAAAATGTAACCTTGACTATGCAACTGTACAAGAATTGACAAAAATAATATTGTGTGCTAATCTTAAATATTAAATTTAAGGGAGGTGATCTTTATGCCGACTTTTGCCGGAGGTAAGTTTACCGGTTCTCATACTACGGTTATAGAGCCTGCTGAAACATTAATTAAAGTTTTGAATAGTAGTGATTTGGTTTCTAAAATATCACTTGGTTTTATTAAAAATAAAGCTGGTAAAGGCGGTAGTGGCCAGGCCAGATATAAACTGCATGAAAACGGTTCCGGCTTGAAGCTGGTAGTCAGTGGTGCCGGCACGATCCAGGAATTTTATATTTATACTAATAATTTGACTCAGGTTAAGGCTTTAATTGGGGATAATTGGAATAGTAAGGGCAAAAAAAGCAAGAAAAAAAGGAGGTGATGACTAGTGCATAAACAATTTCATATTAATATTGTTGTCAATCTCGTTCCTTTAGAGGATAAAGCAATTAATATTTGCGAAATCCCGGCAATAGCCGAAGGGGAGTTTGCCAGAAATTTAAGTGACTTATTTATTGAAGCATTATTTATTTGCGCTAGGCAATTAAAAACTTCCAAATTAAGTATTGTCAGTTTAAAAATAATGCCGGTTGGTGATAAAGTTAAATTGACAATTAACGTACTTTTAAATGATGTATGTGAGGAAAGCGATCAGTTTAAAAGATATAAAAAAATAGAATTTACTCAAGCAAGTGAGAAAGTGCAAAAAATGAATTTACATCGTTTAATTAAGCATCTGGAAGCTAAAGCAATAGCTGAGACTGGTGAAGAATTTAAATCCTTGCTTCATCTCAGGGTTATACCCTTTGAAGAAGATGATGTTACTTCTGAATATTTTTAAATCTCTTCGTAGATAAAACGAGGAGATTTTTTTATTGGCTAATGATCAATGTCCGATCAAAGCCGCATAAATCTTTTTTTATTAGTATTGAGTATTTAACAAGAGTAGGAGGCATTAACTTTTTAATTGCAATAGCTTGCTGATGCCCGATTTCTAAAAAAATAGCTTTTGGTTGTAATTTAAATTCTTTTATTTGTGAAAAAAAATCACGAAAATATTTTAAACCGTCAGCGCCTCCATCCCAGGCGATTTTAGGCTCGAATTTAAGGCTGGCAGTTGAAGAAAAGGGGAGTAGGTTTTTTTCTTGTTTATCCAAATAAGGCAGATTGGCGGTGATGATTAAGTTTGAGGATTGAGATTTGATTTTGGCTGGGAGAGGTTCCAGTAAATTACCTTGGCAAAATCTAATTTTTACTTGATGGGTTTTGGCGTTTTGCCTGGCAACATTTAAAGTTTTAGCTGAAATATCAATACCGTAAAACCGGGCATTTTTAATATTTTTTGCTAAGGCAATAATTACAGCCCCTGAGCCCACGCCAATATCCATGATTGAGGTCGGAGCTTTAAGATTTGAGACGTATTTAATAACTTCTTCAACTAAAATTTCTGTTTCAGGGCGAGGGATTAAAACATTAGAATTAACTTTAAATTTTAAATTAAAAAATTCCTGATAGCCGAGAATATAGGCAATTGGTTCACCCTTGCTTCGGCGTTTGAATAATTTTTCAAACTTTGCCAATTGTTTATCGGTTAATTTTTTATCGGGATAAGTGTATAAATATTCCTTATTTTTATTTAAAATTTTGGCAAGTAAAAGTTCAATGTCTAAAACAGGACTAAAAGAGTTTAGTTTTTTAGAATAAGTTGAGATTATTTTTTTAATTGTCATTTATTCCAGATTTGATTCTTTGAGTATGTCAATAATTTGATCCAAATTACCGTCTAAAATTGTTTGGATATTATTCCAGCTATAATTGATGCGGTGATCAGTGATTCGGTCTTGAGGAAAATTATAAGTTTTGATTTTTTCAGCCCGCATCCCCATGCCAACTTGTGATTTGCGATCGGCTCCAATTTCTTGTTGTTTTTTTTCTTCTTCTAAAGCCAATAAGCGAGAACGTAAAATTTGCATGGCTTTTTCCTTGTTTTGTAATTGCGATCTTTCATCTTGGCAGGAGACAACCGTATTAGTCGGTACGTGAGTAATTCTAACAGCCGAATAGGTGGTATTAACACTTTGACCGCCATGTCCGCCGGCACAAAAAGTGTCAATTTTTAAATCTTTAGGCTCAATTATAAATTCAATTTCTTCAGCCATTGGCAAAACTGCAACAGTGGCCGTTGAAGTATGGACTCGTCCGCTTTTTTCTGTTTCCGGAACACGTTGTACGCGATGCACACCGCTTTCATATTTCATGGTCGCATAAACATTATGGCCGGTTATTTCAAAAATAACTTCTTTAAATCCGCCAATCCCGATTTTATTGTCTGATAGTATTTTAATTTGCCAATTTTTATTTTCCGCATATTTTGAATACATCCGGAATAAATCAGCGGCAAATAAAGCTGATTCGTCACCGCCGGCACCGGCTCTGATTTCCATTATAACATTCTTTTTATCATTTGGGTCTTTAGGTTTTAAAAATTGTTTTATTTCATTTTCCAATTTTTCTTTTTCAGCTTCTAATTTGTCTAATTCTTCCTGAGCAAAATCTTTAAGTTCATCAATTTGTAATGATTCTTGCGCTTCTTTGATAGCTTTATTGATTTTTTCTAAGCGTTGAATTTTTTCATGAATTTCTTTATATTCGGAAAATTCTTGGCTGATTTTTTTATATTTTTGCGTATCAGAAACAAGCGCAGGGTCTTGAATCTGCTTTTCTAATTTTTGGTATTGGTCTTTGATTTTTTCATATTCTTGGTTCTTCATATTTTGGCAAATAGTAAATAGCTAACTAATTGTTAGTTATATTTATTATACTATAAAAACCCCAAAATAGCGGGGTTTTTATATATTTTAAAATGTAAAAAGTTATTTTTTGTCTTGTTTCTTAGCCTTTTTTTCTGCTTGGGCGGCTTTTTTAACTTTTTTACCTTTTCTGTCTTTGGCAGCATTAACTTGTTTGGCGGTTCTTTCTTTAAAACGATCAACACGGCCGGCCGTATCAACCAGTTTTTGTTTGCCAGTATAAAAAGGATGGCATTTTGAGCAAAGCTCAACATGGATTTCCGGAACTGTTGAACCGACTGTAAATTTATTGCCACAAGCACAAATTACTTTGGCTTTTTCATTATATTTGGGGTGGATATCTTTTTTCATAGTTTGTATTTTTTATTTGAAGCAATGATTTTTTTGACGGATTACATTGATTTATATCTTTGTTATCCGTGAGCATTAATCTGTGCTTCAGTATTATTTTTTTAAGATTATAAAAAGAGTATAGCATAAATCATAAAAATAAGCAAGTCTTTTCAACAGTTATCATTAACAAAAAGAGTTTAATTTGTTATATTTATAATAAGCTAATTTTAAATAAAATTTTATGAATAAAAAATTGCAAAAATTAATTTTCTGGAAATTTTTTAATAATAAAATTAAGCTAATTTTTATATTGGCTTTTTTTGTTTTTGGTTTAAGTTTAAGTGGGACGCAATTTGTCCCAAACACCGTAGCATATCCGTTTATAGAAGCTGATGAGTATTATGTTTTGGATGATCCGCGCCATGCAGTAGAAGGAGATTTTGATGGCGACGGTGAATTGGATCTGGCAGTGGCCAATTTTCGGGCGTCTTATGTTTCAATTTCCTTAAATAACGGAGACGCGACATTTAAAGAGGCTGTGTATTATCAGAGCGGGGGAATCGGGCCGTTATCAGTAGCAGCCGAAGATTTTGACGCTGACGGGGATCTGGATCTGGCTGTGGTAAATTATATTAGCAACAATGTAAGGATATTATGGAATGACGGCAGTGGTATTTTTAGTTTGGAGCCAACAATTTATACTGCCGGAAGCAGGCCAAGTTATATTATTTCAAAAGATTTTGATAAAGACGGTGATTCTGATTTGGCAGTAACCAATGCCGGTGATAATAACTTTTCCATATTATTAAATGATGGAACCGGTGGTTTTGGCTCAGCCACCAATTATAATTGCGGTGTATCGCCAATGCAGATTGTTAGTGCGGATTTTGATAATGATACAAATTTAGATTTGATTATTGTTAATGGTGGAAATTATGCTTTAGATGATTCCGTATCAATTAATTTTGGCAATGGTGACGGTACTTTTAATGCCCCGGTTTCCCAGCCAACATCTGGTCATGTTAAAAAATCAGTAGCAGTCGGGGATTTTGATAATGATACTGACTTGGATTTGGCAGTTACGGATATTGATTTATTTTCCCAAGTATCAAGATTATATCTTTTAGAAAATGACGGGATTGGTAATTTTACTTTATTGGGAACAAGTTATAGTTTGAGTCAGCGTTCAGTTGGTTTAACTGCCGGAGATTTTACCAATGACGGCAATTGGGATGTGGCTGTAAGCGATTTTACTGATAATACAATATCAGTTTTAGCGGGTAATGGTGATTTAACATTTGGTGCTTTAAGCAGTTTCAATGTAGGTGCCGGACCATATTATATTTTATCAGCTGATTTTGACAGTGACAGCAAGCCTGATATTCTCAGTTTGAATAAAGGTGAAAATGTTCATAGTTATGCCCCTATTCGACCCATGAATAACAGTTTTTCATTTTTACGCAATCATGGAGTCAGGATCAGCCAAACAAATAATAATACATTTGTCAGTGAACAGGGGATTGAAGATAATTATGAAGTTAATCTGTCTTCTGCCCCGGTAAATGATGTAGTGATTACTTTTAGTTATGATAATAGCCAGATTGAGTTATATGATGCTTTGGATGTTTTGATTCCCAATGGAGGCACAATTACTTTTACCGGCGGGGTGTCGCCTTCAGCTCAAACCATTAAAATTAAAGCAGTTGATGACGCAGTGGCAGAAGGTGAATATTTTAGTTTAATAACCCATAGCTCGGCCAGCACTGATCCGGATTTTAATGGTTTAAAAATACCCAATATTAATGCGCAAATAGCAGATAATGATCAGGCCGACATAACAGTTTATGAATCAGCCAATATTACACGAATAATAGAAGGAGGAACAACAGATCAATACAGTTTGGTTTTGAATTCGGCGCCTACAGCGGATGTAACTATAAATTTAAGTTATCCTGGTGATCAAATCACAGTTTCAGCCGATACATTAACATTTACATCATTAAATTGGGATACGCCACAAGCAATTACTGTAACAGCTATTGATGATCAATATATAGAAGGTCTGGAAAAAAGAACAATCAGTCATACTGTCAATAGTACTGATCTTAATTATAACAGTATTGTAATATCTGATATTGAAGTTGATGTTTTGGATGATAATTTTTTAAACCATAATCCTTTTTGTGTGGGTATGATGGGTGATTTGGCTTATAATTTTCAGGTTAATGGCTTGGATCGGGAAATTTTAAAGAAAATCATTAATATGACTGCGACTTCTAATAAGTGCGGAGATCTGGATCATGATGGAGTTATATCGTCAGGCGATCTAACTGTGATCAATGATTATATAATGAAAAATTATTACGAGACACCGGAAGTAATAATCTTGGAGCCTGACGGAGCAGGAACTACGGCAGTGACAGAAGGCGGGGTAACAGATGAATATTGGGTGTATTTAAAACGCCGGCCATTGCTTGATGTCATAGTCAATATTAATTCAAATTCACAGCTTAATACAGATAAATCGCAGCTTATTTTTACAAATTTGGATTTTATGGAGGCGCAGAAAGTGGTTGTTTCAGCCAATGATGATTTTTACGTAGAAACAACGCCACATACGGGCACAATCACGCATTCAGCTTTAAGCGGCGATCCTTTTCATGACGGTTTGGCAGTAGATAGTTTGACAGCCGGCATAACCGATAATGATACGGCAGGCATAGATTTGACAGAAAGCGGCGGGGATACGACAGTCAATGAAGCAGGTGAAACTTCTGATAATGTTTATTATAAATTAACCTCAATTCCGGCAAATGATGTGACTATTGATATCACTACCCCGGACGGTCAAACAACAGCATTGCCGAGCCAGCTAACATTTACGGCAGCTGATTGGAATATTGATCAGGAGGTAATAATCACGGCCGTGGATGATAATTTATATGAAAATGATCCGCATAGCGGTCAGGTATGGGGCAATATGAGCAGTACAGACCCGCTATATAATGGCAGTGGTTTTGTGGGTGTTGATATAAGTGATAATGATACTGCGCCGCAATTATCAATCAATGACGTTTCATTGATGGAAGGTGACGGTTTGGGTTCGGTTAGTTTTGATTTTACAGTCAGCTTGTCCGCAGTTTCAGGCTTGGAAACCAGAGTTAATTATGCCACGGCTGATGGTACAGCTACAGTGGCAGATAATGATTATGTAAGTAATTCAGGGACATTAATATATACTGCCGGACAAACAACAAAGACAGTAACAGTTTTGGTTAAAAAAGATACTAATCCTGAAGTAAATGAATTATTTTATGTTAATTTGACTAATCCAATAAATGCGCCTATTTCTGATAGTCAGGGAGCCGGTATAATAATTGATGATGATATGGCTGACAGTCCGGATACGTTGCCAAGCATAGCCGCACCAGCCAATTTAACTTGCGAAGCACAAAGTAATGAAAAAATTTACTGGCTGTTTGATGACCAGGCAGATAATGAAACAGGTTTTAAATTATATGACGCCAATACAGACAGGGTTGTTTTGGATACTTTGCCGTCAGTAACTACTAATTTGCAATATTTTGATGAGACAGATTTGACAACCAATAGCCAATACGCGAGATATGTAACAGCTTTTTCCGGATCAGGCGAGTCAAGCGCCTCTAATACAGCGACGTGCTATACATTGGCAAATAAGCCATTAACCCCGATCATCGGTG
>CAZHFK010000046.1:0-6826 GCA_964531215.1 uncultured Gammaproteobacteria bacterium
TTAACTCCTCATGAAAAATTTATTAAAAGTGTTACCCTTGACTGTTAACTGTACAGTATTTAAAAACAGCCTCATAATTTTGGAGGCTGTTTTTTCTGGCACCGCCACGGGGAATCGAACCCCGGTTACCAGGATGAAAACCTGGTGTCCTAACCACTAGACGATGGCGGCAAAATTAAGATTTATTTTTAAGGATGAAAACCTGGTGTCTCCGCCAGAGGCGGACAGGCTAACCACTAGACGATGGCGGCAAAATTAGTTTTGATATTTGAAAGGCACTGGGAAAATAAAATTCCCAGCGGGAATATGTAAATATTATAGCGGAAAAAAAGAATTTAGTCAAGGCTTGAAAAAGACTTTGTTTAAAGGTAAACTTTAATTATAAAAATACTAGCAATTGAAAAATTTTATGCTCAGTTTTGGCTTTAGATAGCTAAGACAGGCAGGTGAAAAAACTTAAAATATTATTTAATAAATATCCAAAAATGAAAATATTGGGAATTGAGACATCGTGTGATGAAACAGCAGTGGCTGTTTTAGAGGTTAAAGGCCAAAATTATCAAGTTTTGGCTAATTTAGTTTCCTCACAAATTAATATTCATAAAAAATACGGAGGCATAGTGCCTGAAGTCGCAGCACGCAAGCATGTTGAAAATATCATACCCTTATTAGCAAAAGCGAATATAAATAAAGATAATATTGATGTTATTGGTGTTGTTTATGGTCCTGGGTTAATCACGTCTTTAATCGTTGGTTTGGAAACAGCCAAGACATTAAGCCTTGTTTGGCAAAAATCTTTGGTACCGATAAATCATATTAAAGCGCATATTTTAGCCAATTTGATTAAGGGAAAACAAGGAAAATTAGTATCAATTAAATTTCCTGCTTTGTCTTTGGTGGTCTCTGGCGGGCATACTGCTTTGATTTTTATGAAAGATATAAATAGTTTTCAGACTATTGGCCGGACGCGTGACGATGCTGTGGGAGAAGCTTTTGATAAGGTTGCCAAATTATTGGATCTGGGTTATCCAGGCGGGCCGATTATTAGCCAGCGTGCGCAAAAAGCAGATCAAGCGGCTTTTGACTTGCCTCGTCCAATGATTGATGCTGATAATTTTGATTTTTCGTTTTCCGGATTAAAAACAGCTGTCAGGCAAGAATTAGCCAAAATAAAATTTAAAGATAAAAAGATTATTAATAATATGGCAGCCGGTTTTCAGCAAGCGTCTATAGACGTATTAATAGCCAAAACTATTAAGGCAGCGCAAAAATATAAAGTTAAATCAGTTTTACTGGGTGGTGGAGTTTCTGCCAATCAAGCATTAAGAAATCAATTAAAACAAACAATTAAAAAAGAATTAAGGCAGGTTGAATTTTGGCAGCCTGATTTGTCAAACACAACAGATAATGCTTTAATGGTAGCAGTAAGCGCTTATTTTAAATATCAGCAAAAACCTTATAAATATAAGAATTACTGGCAAAAGATTAAAGTTGAGCCTAATTTAGATTTATGAAAAAATATATTTTAAAAACCGAAAAAGAGACCCAACAATTAGCTGCTGATTTGGCGCAGAAGCTTAGAGGCGGTGAAATCATTGCTCTGGAAGGTGATTTGGGTGCTGGTAAAACCGCTTTTACCAAAGCGTTAGCTAAAAGTTTACATATAAAAAAGAATTTAACCAGCCCGACCTTTGTATTAATGAAACTTTATCCTGCCAGACATAAGCCATTAGCCATTAGCCAATTGGTTCACGTGGATTGTTATCGCTTGGATAATGTTCAGGAGTTATTTTATTTAGGTATTGAAGAATATTTAAATAAACCTGATACAGTAGTAGTGATTGAATGGGCTGATAAAATTAAAAAATATTTACAAAAATTTAAAAAAGTCAGTTGGTGTAAAATTAAAATAGCCAAAAATAATCGGATATTTATTATTAAATAAAAATATATGGAAATAGGTACTCCGGCACAAAATAATCAATCTTCAGAAGATTTAATGCCACAGCAGAATGAGGCTAAGAAATTATCACAGGAACAAAGACAAGCTATAATTTTGGAATTATTAGCTGGTGGTGATCCGGAAAAAGAAAAATTATTAAAAGATTATTGGCAAGCTTTGGTTGAATTTAAGCAAGAAGCTCAAACCGAAATTGAACAGTCAGGTAAGCGAGAAGCTTTGAGCTTGGATCTTGACAAAGAAGAAGCCGAAGAATGGGTAGAAAAATTACTTTCTTCTGGAATTCAGCCGATTTTATCTTTACCCAAGGAACATTGGCAGGAAGTCCAGCAAAAGGGCTTAAAAGCCAAAGCTACCTGGATTCCTGAATTAAAAGTTTTAACTGCTACTTTAGGAGTGTTACCCTATAAAAACGATAAAGAAGATCGTGTTTTTTTACAAATTAAGGCTAAACCACAAGATTTGCAACCACGAATTACTGGTGAAGACCGAACCTTTTATGGCGTAGTTGGGTTTAATCGAGAGTATATTCCGCCTGATAAAATTCAAAAAATTAGTTTTTAAAAATAGAAAAGCGACTAAGATTAATAGTCGCTTTTTAATTGGTACTTAGTAAAAATAAATTAGTTGGTAATTTTTCCTGAGTACCGTCACTGAAAATAAGAATTATTTCCAGATAATCGTCAGAGATTTTAACTTTGATTATTTGACCGCCGTTTTTCCCTTCAAATGGTAATTGGGTCTGTAAATTTGCCACTCTTTCTTCGATTACTTTTTTGTTAATTACTGCCAATTTTTACACCCTCCTTTATTAAGTTTTAATACAAGCTGTTATACGCAATTAAATTTTCACTATTCTAAATATCATTCTTCTTTTAGAAAAAGAAGAATGATAGGGGAGTCCAGGTGCTACTCACATGCTCAAAAATGGGAATATTTTGGGATCCTAAAATCACTTCTTATAAGCCACATAAATGTCTGATTCAATCATCTTATCATTCTCATAGTAATAGTGTGTAAAATATATATTTCCATCTTTATCTATTGTTGCTTCTCCCGCAAGATTAGAGATTATTTTCTCCGGTGCCCGCCATTCCCCGTCAACTTTTCTTGACCGCCAAAGCCCATGGTTTTTTGTAATCCATAATTCGTCTTCTTCAACATTCAATGTAGGCCAACCTTCATCATATTCACTATTGACTTTTTCAAGATTTTTAGGTTCTTGCCATTTTCCATTAACTTTCTTCGACATCCAAATATCCAAGCCACCCTTTCCTCCTTGTCTTGAAGAATGAAAATAAAGTTCACCACCATCTTTTGATATGTGTAATTCTCCAACTTCGTATTCTGGATTAAAGTTTGAGATCTCTGCAATAGACCATTCTCCATCTTTGAATTCAGAGGTAAACCAATGAAGTCCTGTATAGCCTTCTCGTACACCACAAATCCATAATTTATTACCCTGAAAAAAGCCGCAACCGTCTAAATGCGGTTTTCCCGGCTCAACAAGCCAGATCCTAATAGCATCGCTCCAACCATGACTTTGCTTTTTAAACTTATAGATTCCCGTTACCATGTCTTGTGATTGTTCAGAAACATCCATCCTGTTATTCGGAGTAAACCAGACATAAATAGTATTTCCATCTGGCATGATAAACGCAGAATCTTCTACCCCCTTAGTGTTAACTGGATAAGACAAAGGTACAGATTCTTCATATTCATCAGAATGAAGTTTTGGAGGAAGCTCATCATTTTCAGGATAAATTTTTATCGCATCTGCAGGAATCAGATTTTCTCTTGAGGGAATCTCTGGGGACGGTGATTTAGGCTCTTCTTTGATTTTTTGATTACATCCAGAAAATAAAACACATACAATTATTAATAATATAATTAATATTAAGATCGCTTTTTTATTGAATCTTACCATTAGTTTATTATAAGTATTTGATATTTATTAATTTTTTTAATAATTTCTGAAATTCCTTCGTCCTACGGACATATAGTCTCCTACGGAGAAATTTATTATCGTGAAAATTTAATTTTCTCCGCTTCGCTTTGAGCCACGTTACACTCTCCTCCTTTTGGTCGTCGGGGCGTATATCAGGGCTTAAAGTGTTCGTTCGTTGCACTTCGTTTTCCCAAATTTTTTTCTTGCGGAAAAAATTTCCTTTAAGCCCAATGTTATATGAAATTAGCATAGCAATTATTTTTTGTCAATTAAAAAACAGGCTAAGCCTGTTTTTTAATTTATTTTATTATTTTTTATTCAATCACCCTAAAGACCTCATCAATTGTTGTAATGCCATCCGTAGCCTTTAAAAGTCCGTCTTGAACCATGCTAATCATCCCGCTTTGATGGGCTATTTCAGCGATTTTATATTCAGAAGCTTTACCTGATAAAATTTGTTTTTCAATTTCAGAATTCATGGGAAAAATTTCATAAATACCAATTCTGCCTTTTAAGCCAATATGATTACATTCATCACAGCCTTGTCCGCGATAAAATTTGAGCTTATCAAAATCTATTTTATAACCTGAATTTTCCGGTAAATTACTTAAAATTTCTTTGATTCTTTTAAATTGTTCTGGCTCAGGTTTGACTTCAATTTTGCATTTATCATGAATTCTTCTGACCAGACGTTGCCCAATTACAGCATTTAAAGACGGTGCCAATAAAAACGGTTTAACTCCCATTGATAAAAAACGAGGAATAGCGCCGGAAGCATCATTGGTATGTAAAGTAGAGATTACTTTATGACCGGTTAAGGCAGCCTGTACAGCGACTTCGGCAGTTTCTAAGTCACGCAATTCACCAACCATGATAATATCAGGATCTTGACGTAAAATTGAGCGCAACCCGTCAGCAAATGAATAGCCTTTGGAATGATCGATTTGACTCTGGGCGATGCCCTCCAGTTTGTATTCAATCGGGTCTTCTAAAGTAATAATTTTAGTATCAGGATCATTTAATTTATTTAAAATGGCATATAAAGTAGTAGTTTTACCAGAGCCAGTCGGGCCAGTGGTAATAATCATACCCGTGGGTCTTTGAACTTCTGATTTTAAATCATCAAAAGCTTTACCGCGTAAACCCAGATCTTCAAAATCTAAACTGGTTACGGTTGATTTTAAAAGACGCATTACAATGCTTTCACCATAAGCGGTTGGCAAGGTAGAAACACGGATTTCCAGTTTGTCATCTTCTTTTAAAAAAACAGTAATACGTCCGTCTTGCGGTTTATCGGTAATATTAATTTTTAAACCGGCAATAGTTTTAACACGCGCATCTATTTGTTTCCAGAGATCTTTATCAAGCGTAGCCACAATATGTAAGATGCCGTCAACCCTGTATCTTAAGGTAATTTTTTTTTCCTCGGCTTCAATATGAATATCGGAAGCATTGGATTTCATTGCACCGGCTAAAATTAATTTAATAATTAAAGTAACATTTTTAGTTTCATTTAATTTAGCGTTTAAAATTCCGAAGTTTTTAATTTCTTTTTGTAATTTATCCAGTTCTTCGCCGGTAATTTTAATGCCATGCACAAATTCTCTGGGAGCCGGGAACCGATCATAAAGTTCAAGAGTTTTTTTAAAACTGTATTCGGAAATTAAATAAATTTCACCTTTGCCTTGAATTGTTTCTTCAACTAATTCATCAAGAATTTTTTTTAATTTGGGATTGGTCGGATTTGGTGACGCTATTTTAACTTCTTTATCGGATTTATAAAAACAAACCACTTTTTCTTTTTTAGCGGTTTCTCGGGGAATACTATTTAAAGCCTCACCATTAATTGGAAAAGCAACCAAATTAATATAAGGAAAACCGCTTGAAGCCGCTTTTTTCTCAGCCTCTTTTTCCAGTTCTTTTATCCGAATATTTTTCATTTTTTTCTCAAATTCTTCTTGAACTTTTTCTCCTGCTACTTTTGGTTTGTCTGATTTTTGGCTTTCGGAAATTAAATCTTTTATGCCTTTGACTTGATTATTGTCGTCGTTTGTTGCCATAAATTAGTTAATAGCTTTATTTTTTAGATTTACTGCTGCTTTTGGGGCTTTTAGTTTTTGTAGCTGTTTTTTTCGATTTATTTTTAGTAGTCGTCGGTTTCTTCGCCGGTTTTTTTGATTTATTTTTAATAGGCGTCGGTTTCTTCGCCGGTTTTTTCGATTTACTTTTAATAGTCGTCGGTTTCTTCGCCGGTTTTTTTGATTTACTTTTTGTGTTTGTTGTTTTTTGGGGGGCAGTGGCGGATTTTTGTTTTGTTTTTTGCTCGATTATTTTTTTTATTTCTTGTTCCAGTTTTGGCTCGATTTCATTATAAGCCGTTTTCATTTTTTTAGCGGCGACCTTTGATTGTTTTTTTACTTTGGGTTCCAGTTTTTCATATTCTTTTTCTAATTTTTCTGCTATTTTTTTAGTTTCAGTTTTTAATTCTTTTTTCTTAAGTTTTAAATCGTATTTTTGACTGAAATACTGGAACAGTCCTTTAATATTTTTGGCTAAAGAAACCAGCTTACCCCAAACAGATTGTTCGGTTAATTGTAAAAAAGTAATTGTCCAGCTTGATAAATAAAAAGCTGTAAAAATCGCATTAACAAATAAAGAAATAAAAGTAAAAGCCAAAAAGCCCAGAGTAATTGTCATGACAATACTGACCAAATTATTACTGGCAGCAGCCAGCATAAAAAGAAAAAATATTGGCGCTAAAAATAAGAAGGTCAGACACAAAATAAGAATCAGACTAAGAATTTTTAAAATAAATAAAATTAAAGCAATTTCTAAGCTGATTGTCATGTTTTTGGAAAAAAGTTTCCAAGCCTGACTAAAAGATTCCAAAATATGAGAATTTTTTAAAACAATAAAAT
>CAZHFK010000047.1:0-6694 GCA_964531215.1 uncultured Gammaproteobacteria bacterium
GGACAAAATTTATTTAATAAATTTTTGCGAGTAGCGGAGCAAAGGAAACCCCGTACGATAAAAGAAGCCCAGAGGGCTTCTTTTTGAGTGCGGGGAGGACGTCATTTGAATTTAAAAAATATTAAAGAGTTTTCCGATAAACATTAAATAAATAATAATATATATCCATCCCTCGCTCCTTGTTATTTGTTTATCTATTAGAGCCATCCACAGAAGCACAAAAGAGGCAATTAAAAATGAAATTAAAATAATAAACAATTCATGACTGATCGTTAAGGTGGTGAAAAGCCCGACTACTCCATAAATAACAAATAAATCAAAAATGCTAGAGCCCAAAATATCTCCAATTGCCATGTCAAAATTACCTTTTTTAGCAGCAACAATAGCAACTAAAATTTCAGGTAAAGATGTGCCAATAGCGACAGCCGTAGCAGCAAGTACTGAAGTGCTAAGTCCCAAAATAGTCCCAATATTAATTACGGATTCAACAACATAATTAGAAGCAATAGCAACGACTATCAAACTTATAATTAAATATATTATAATTTTAATTAAAGCTTTTTTGCCTTTTAGTTTTTTATCTCTTTTTTCAACATCGGCTATTTCGCTTTTTATTTTTCGTTTTAATTGTTTTTCGTATTTTTCTTTAACACTGGTTCGTTCTGATTTTTGAATATAATAAGCATAAAAAACATAAATGACATAACCGGCTAAAAATAATAAAGCTTCAATAAAAGTAAATTTCCCGTCAAGTAAAGCAATAGCCGTTAAAAAAATGGCAGCTGCAAAAAAGGGCAAGTCATTGGAGACAATATCCCAGTTTAATTTTAAAGGTTTATTGATAATAATAACAGTAAGTGCTATTCCCAATAAAATATTAGCAATTACGGTCCCCAAAACATTACCGCTTAAGAATTCAACTTCGCCACTGGAAACACCGACAATTGAAGTGGCTAATTCAGGCAATGAAGTTCCCATGGCAACAATTAATACACCGACAATAAAATTAGGCAGCTTTAAAATTTCTCCCATTTTTTCGGCGTAATCAGTAAAATAATCAGCTGCTTTAACAAGAATATACAAACTGGTAATTAAGACAATAATCCAGGCTGTTAGCATATCTTTATAATTAATACTTAATTAATATAATTATAACAAAAAATTGTTACTATAGAAATAACATAACTGTAAAAAAAATTAGTTTTTTGTTATAATAAATTTATATGGCAAAACAGGTTAATACAACTTTAAGTAAATCTTTTACCCTAATAATATTAGCTGTAATTTTATATCTGCTGTTTTTAATTTTTCGCCCCTTTTTGCGAGAAATTATTTTTGCAGCAATTTTGGCAACAATTTTGCATCCTTGGTATCAAAGACTTTTAAATAAATTAAAGGGACATGCCAATATAGCGGCTTTTATTATGTCTTTTTTGATTTTATTATTGATTATTATTCCTTTAATGAATGTTGGTTATTTTTTGGCTCAGCAATCAATAGAGGCTTATCAAAACGCTCAGCAGGTTTTTAAAAATTTACCCCAGCAAATTAATGGCGAGATTTTAAATGTTTTTAATTTGAATAAGGAATATATTTCGATTATTCAGGAAATAGCTTTTGATATAGTTTCTTATTTAAGGGATTTATTGGTTGATTGGGCCTCGTCTTTTGTCAAAGGAACCAGTCAATTGGTCGGCAGTTTGATTTTGGTAATTTTGACTACCTTTTTTATATTTCGTGACGGAAAGAAGATATTGCAGTATTTAAGGGAATTAACCCCCTTACCCAGCAAATACGATAAGTTGATTTTTAAAAAATTTAAAGATGTAAGTTATTCGGTTATGTTAGGGGAGTTTGGCGCTGCCTCGGCTCAAACCATATTAGCCTTGATTGGTTTTATTATAATCGGTTTACCTTCTTTTATTTTGGCTTTGTTAATATTTTTGACGGCTTTTATACCATATATTGGCACCATAATTATTTGGTTACCGGTTATAATATATTTATTTTTAACAGGTCAGCTTTGGCAAGGATTATTTTTAATAATTTGGAGTATTGTCGTAGTCGGTTTGTCTGATAATGTTATTAGACCTTACTTAATAAAAGGAAAGATAAAAGTACATCCTTTGGCTGTATTTTTCAGCATTATCGGGGCAATAGTTGTTTTTGGTTTTTGGGGCGTAGTAATCGGGCCATTGATTGTCGCTATGGCTGTAGTGATTTTTGATATTTATAAATTGGAATTTATAAAAACCAATAAATAATATTAATAAAAAAACAGGGTTATAACCCTGTTTTTTTATTGCTGAAAATTGTTTAAACTTTGATAGTTAGTTTGGTATATTTGTTTAATTTAACCGCGTAAATCAAAGCAATTACACCTGTCACGATTAATAATAAACCGACTAACATGCCCAATAAATCAGGATAAATAAAGATCAAAACCCCGATTAAAATTGACAAAATACCTTCAATAACCAAACCAGTAACCAAGTTTTTCATGAATTGAAAAACGATTTCAAATTTTTCCATAAGATTTTTTTAATTAATAATTATTTAACTTTTTTATAAGGATTAGTTTTGCTTGGTTTGCCTTTAATGACTTTGGTAGCTTTGACAGCCTTTTTATATAATTTTCTAGCCTCTTTTTTAATTGGTCTTGTTATTTGTTTTTTGCTTTTTTTCTGGCGGCGGTTTTTGATTTTTTTGATTAATTCCAGCGGGGTGTAATTGGTGTAATTACCGCCAAAAGAAAATATGATTTTCTTTTTTAATTTATTAGGTAAGACATTTTTAGCTTCTGATTTTAGTTGTTTTAATAAAAATTCAGGAGCAAAAATATAAATTTTTTCGATTTTATAATTTTTGATTATTGGTTTTAAATTAGTTTGGAATTTTCTGTATAATTCCTGTCTTAATCTTTGTTTCTTGGGTTCTAAAACAGAACCGCTGACTTTTTCACCGGGACGGTTCCCACCGCCCGAGCGAGTAGCAAAATGCCCCTCTTTATCAGTGTACTGAGTTTTGGGGTTGGGAAACGCAAAACTTTTGATTTTTTTAATTTTACCTTGATTAACAAAATAAAATAAACCCCGTAACCGACCGGTTACGATTAATAAAGTATTTTCTTGATCAAATTGAGGTAAGTCTTTGGGAATTTGCATAAATAAAAAGATTATTATTAATTTTATTTATTATAACAAAAAAACCATTTCTTGCGAAATGGTTTGGATAGTTTTTTAGTTTGTCAGTTTAAAATCGGCATGCATTTGCAGGGGAGTGGCTCCGCTGTAATTTGTCAGCTTACCGATTTTAATAACATGCTGGCCAAATTGTTCTCGGTCAGTCGGCTGTAGCCAGAAAGAACCATCAAACTGGATTCTGTCAATATAGACCAGTATATCATAGAATTTGCCCTTGTCATTGGTTTGCAAAAGATTATCCAGATCAGGGTAAACGAAATTTTTATTTTGCAGTTCCTGAACAACTCTTTCCTGGAATTTACGCATAACAATTTGGATTATGGCATTAGTATCTTGTGGGCAATCGGGAAAAAGCTGCCGGCAAATTTTTGCTGAGTCAGGATTATAAAAAATCCGCATGGTTGCATTAATGACATTGAGGCTGTAATCAGAACCGGAGACAGACCAGTTTTGGCTGATAGCGTATTTACTGCTTTCAATCGCATAAATCATTCGCCAGTAAAGTTCGGTATCTTCACGGGTACCCGGCCAGGCCTGGCTGCCTTGTTTAAGTCGCAGGTCTCTGATTTCCGGATCCAACGGAGCCATGCGATCAAGCGTGCCCTGAATAAAGATTATTTCAATAAACTCTCTTAATGAGCATTTGGTTTGTTTAAAAAAGTTTTTTAATGATTGCTCATAAGCAGTTTGCCAGGCATGAGTATCTTTATGGTTTTCTTTAAGAACTTCCGGCATAATTTCCTCCTTTTTTTTGTAAAGATTAATAATTTTAGCAGTTTTTTTTAGTTTTGTCAATAAGTTTGATTTTCAATAATAAAATTGTTATAATAATAAAGCTTTTATTAATAATTAATTTTAAATTTTATGCAAGGATTTAACTCTAACATTGAAAAAGAAACTTTAGCTAATGATAATTTTCGTAAAGTTCTTTACACAGCCAAACACAGCCAATTGGTTTTAATGAGTTTAAAACCCAATCAGGATATTGGTATGGAAGTACATGAAGAAAATGATCAGTTTTTTAGATTTGAACAAGGTCAGGGCAAAGTTATTATTGACGGTAATGAACATGAAGTGAGGGACGGTTCTGCCATTGTCGTACCTAGTGGGGCAGAGCATAATGTTATTAATATCTCTGATTCAGAAGATTTAAAACTTTACACTATTTATTCACCGGCTCATCATAAAGATGGGATTGTCAGAGCAACAAAAGAAGAAGCAGAAGCTAATGAAGCAGATTTTGACGGACAAACTACAGAGTAAAAAAATAAAGAAACAATACAAATACTGCATTTTTATGCAGTATTTTTTTACTTTATTTTTTGGGTTTGACTTAAATATTTTTTTATGATATAGTATAGCTCATTATAACAATTTATTTTATGGAAATTAGAAATATAGCTATTATTGCTCATGTTGATCATGGTAAAACAACTTTAACCGACGCTTTGATGAAGCAAACCGGCATGGTAGAAGAAGGTTTTTCCATGGATAATAATGCGCTGGAAAAAGAACGAGGTATTACTATTTATTCAAAAAACACTTCTGTTTTTTATAAAGATACAAAAATTAATATAGTTGATACTCCCGGACATGTTGACTTTGGTTCTGAAGTTGAGCGTGTTTTGCGTTCAGTTGATTCGGTTTTATTAATTGTAGATGCGCAGGAAGGACCAATGCCGCAGACTAAATTTGTCTTGAAAAAATCTTTGGAACTTGGTCTTAAACCGATTGTGATTTTAAATAAAATTGATAAACCGGCGGCTGATGTAGTGCGGACTTATGATCAGGTATTGGAACTTTTTATGGATTTGGGCGCCAATAATGATCAGTTGAATTTTACGACTTTATATGCCAATGGCAAGGATGGCGTGGCTAAGAAAAATATTAATGACGAGCTTAAAGATTTAACTCCGATTTTAGATACCATTTGCGAGGAGGTTCCTGTTGCTTCAGGTAAAATAGAAAAACCTTTGCTTTTTCAGCCATTTAACTTAGCATATGATAATTATTTGGGTAGAATGGCGGTTGGGCGTATTTATCAAGGCCAAATAAATTCAGGCCAAGCTGTTGTGGTTAAAAAAGCTGACGGACAGGTTTATCGTGGAAAGATTGCCAAGATTTTTACTTTTGAAGGTATTAAGAGAAAAGAGACAGAATCTGCCAAAGCAGGTGATATTGTTTTGGTTGCCGGATTGCCTGATATTTTTATTGGCGAAACGATTTGCCAGTCAGAAAAACAAGAAGCTTTATCAGCGATTAAAATTGATGAACCGACTATTTCCATGTATTTTTTGGTTAATAATTCACCGTTTGCCGGTAAAGAAGGTAAATTTGTGACTAATAGCCAGCTTAAAGAACGCTTGGCAAAAGAATTGGAAGTAAATGTTGGTTTAAAAATTGATTTTGCTTTAATTGATCGGTATAAAGTATTCGGTCGCGGTGAATTGCATATTGCCATACTTTTGGAAAATATGAGACGAGAAGGGTATGAGATACAAGTTTCACAGCCTCAAGTTATTATAAAAGAAGCAGATGGTCAAAAACTGGAACCGTTTGAAGAATTGATTATTACTGTTCCGGAAAATTTAGCAGGTACCGTGATTGAAAAAATTTCTAAAAGAAAAGGCGTAATGAAAGAGATCCTGCCGGAAAATGGTTATACTAAATTGGTTTTTGAAATTCCGACTCGCGGTCTTTTGGGTTATCGCAACCAATTTACCATTGATACTGGCGGTGAAGGTATTATGTATTCAAGAGTGATGGGTTTTAAACCATTTGTTGGTGAAATTAATAAAAAAAGTTTAGGTTCAATGATTTCTATAGAAAGTGGCAAGGCTTTGGCTTTTGCTTTATTTAATTTGCAGGAAAGGGGAGACTTATATATTCCGGCCAATACCGAAGTTTATGAAGGCATGGTAATCGGTAATACTGCTAAAGGTCTGGATATGACTGTTAATCCAATTAAAGGCAAACATTTAACCAATATGCGCGCGTCAGGTTCTGATGATGCTATTATTTTAATCCCGCCCAAAGAGCTTACTTTGGAAAAAGGTTTGGAAGTAATGGCTGAAGATGAGTATTTGGAAATAACACCTAAATCAATTAGATTGCGTAAACAGCTTTTAACTGAGAATGATAGACGAGTTGCTTCACGGAAAAATTGAATTTAAAAATAGCAAACAAAAAAATACCCATTTGGGTATTTTTTTGTTAACTGGCCATTACTATTTCTGAATCATTGTTTAAAATTTTATTTACTTTTAAAACATTTTTTACAATATTGCAATTTATTTTTAATTTTACCGTCTGGAATAATTTCAAATAAATCATGTGATTCTTTTCCGCATTTTTGACAATATCTTGATTCGCCGGTTACAAATTTTCTTTTACCGGATGATTTAAGATTATTGATTTTTTGCATATTTTTTTATTTATTTTTGTTACAATTGCAGCAATTAGGGTTACATTTGGGATTTCGTTCACATGTG
>CAZHFK010000048.1:0-6576 GCA_964531215.1 uncultured Gammaproteobacteria bacterium
TTTAAATAATATTAATTATCCCCAAAATGTAACCTTGACTATGCAACTGTACAATCCTTGCTAATGCTCAAGCGTTTATGTTATACTTCCCCTAACTAATTATTTATAATTAAATTGTTTTTTATGAAAAAAAATATATTTTTATTGGGTATAAGCGCGATTTTATTGTTGGGTTTGTCCGCTTGCGGGCAAGGCAACATTTGGGGAAACGATGACTCTATGAGTCCCGATGAGGCTCGGGACAAAGTTGAGGAGTTTATAAATCAAAATTTACTTCAAGAGGGGCAGGGTAAAGCCCGTGTATCCGACGTCTCGAAAGAAGGAGATCTGTATAAACTAACGGTTCAAGTAGGTGATCAATCAATTGAATCCTATGTTACCAAAGACGGGAAAAAATTCTTTCCCGAAATGATTGATATGGAAAACCCGGGAGAGAAATTTGGAGGAGAACAGTCATCCCAAGGAACACAACCTCAAAACTCCGGGCAACAAGCGCCTCAGCAGGAAATGAGTCTTTCTGAGCGCGCTGAAGCTATGGTTTCCGAAGGCAGGATATTATTAGAGCAATACGGTGACAGCGTGAGTGAAGAAGATAAAAATAATTTTGAAACTAAATTAGACGAACTTGAAAAATTAAACCAAGGGGCTGACCCCGAATCCGAGGAATTGAATAACAAAATACAGGAAGTGCTGGAATCCAGCCAACCCATAGCAGATAAAGCTATGGAAGAACAGCAAAACCAACAGCAACAGCAAAGCCAAGGACAAGTAGAAGTTGTTCCGCAACCGTAGTAAAAAAATTTTTAAACTAAAACAAAACCGTCGAATATCAGGCGGTTTTTTTTATTTTAAATTAAATGATATACTTTCTTAGTAATTACATATTTATGCAAGTACCCAAAAGAAGATACGACTCAAACCCTCAGCAAAATTTTGATCCTCATATTACCCAAAAGCAAGCTGATCAAATGAAAGCTGAATTGGAAAAAATGATCAAAGTTATTCGGCCTAAACTCGCTAAAGAAGTGGCAGAACATGCTAAGCTGGGTGATTTTTCTGAAAATGCTGCCTATCAAATGGCCAAAGGTAAACTACGCGGTTTAAATAACCGTATTTTAGTTTTGCAAAATAATTTGGAAAAAGCTATTATTATTAAATCTAACAAAAAAAGCGAAACTGTCTGTCTGGGCTGTAAAGTTAAAATCAAAACAAACAATCAAGAATATATTTACACAATACTTGGCTCACAAGAAACCGATCCGCAAAAAGGTATTATCTCCCACCTTTCCCCGATTGGCTCAGCTTTATTAGGCCATCGTACCGGTGACGAGGTTGAGGTGAAAATAGATGATAAAATAATAAAATATAAAATACTTGAAATAAAATAAAAAACCCGCAAAATATCTGCGGATTTTTATTTTGATTTTTATAGCTCTTAGCTAAGTGTTATTTAAAATGAGATTTTTATTTTATTTTACTATAGATATGGGTATCCAAATATTTCCCGTCCTTTAAATATTTTTTTCTTAAGATCCCTTCTTTTTTAAAACCGCATTTTTCCAAAACACGCATTGAAGCGGGATTATGGTCATAGACATCAGCTTCAATACGTTTTAATTTATACTTCTTGAATATTTGGCTAACAAATTTTTTAACAATTTTAGTCATTAAACCCTTACCCCAGTGTTTTTCTGCCAACCAATAGCCGATTGAACAACTATGCCCCTCAAACTTATTGGCTGAAATCCAGCCAACGACTTCCCCATCTATTTCAATGGCCAATGTTATAAAATTAGGCTTTCTTTTTTTATATTCTTTTATGAAAAAATCTATTCTTTTTCTGGCGTCTTTTATGGTAAATGGATATGGCAACCGGTGCATATTAAGACTGATTTTTTTATTATTAGCATATTTGGCATAATCAGTCTCATCCATTTTTTTAAACGGCCGGATAATAAATTGTTTGGTTTTAATAAACATAAAATTTTAATTAATATTCAGGGGATTATTTTTATCTTCAGCCCATTTAGCCGGATTGCCAATTATATAATTGCGTTTATTAATTAATTCCTTTTCGTTGCGGATTATACGATGATGGAATGATTTCTGCCATTTGAAATAATTATATCCTTTTAAATGAATTAATTATAGTACATGTATTAAATTAATTTGTCAAGGCTTTTTTAAAAAATTGTCAACGGGAAGTTAAAGTCAAAGCTTGACAAATTTTGAATAATTAGCTAATTTAAAGTATTACTGGTCAAAAACAAATAAAATCTAAACAAGGAGGAAAAATGGACAAACTTAAAAGGGCGAGAATAAATGTAAAAAAAGTTACAGAAAAGGAAAAAAGCAATAAGAGAAAAATCAAAGAATTAAAGAAAAAAATAAGTGATGGTAATAAAAGACAAACAGAATTACGTAAAAACTGGCAAGCACGGTTAGAAGAGTTAAGAGAAAAATTGGACAAAACCCTTGCAATTGATACTTCCAGTCTTAGTGCTAATAAACAATTTTTGTCTAATCAATTAGAGCAAATTGCCGAACAAAAGCAAAAGCTTCAAAAATTTAAAGATCAAGATGTTTTAGCACAGCCTGTCCAAAATGAATTTTATAACGATTATGTTGAAAAATTAATCGGACCGAATAACTCTGATAAAAAAACTGAAACAAAACACCACCGTTTAAGAATCAAAGCTCGTTTCTGGGATGAACTTTTTGAAGCTAGTCCAGCCGGTGAAGTTGAAAAAGAAATAAAAGTTTATATTGAAAAGGTGGCTGAGGCTGAAAAAATTATTAATCAGTCTCAGGCCAAAACTCAAAATCTGGTCGGCAAAATTTCTACTATTTTACAAAAAACGGAGGAAAACAAAACAATTGCCATGCGGCTTGGCCCTGATTTGGACAAACTAAAAAATCTTCAAACAATGCTGGAATCCGACAGCTTAAAGCCAAGAGATTTACGGCAAATTGAATATAAGCTTAATCAAATCAAAAACAAATACAAGCTATAAACAAACAAATCAAAAGCGCACTCATAAAGTGCGCTTTTTTATTTGAAATAAAAATTTTCCCATAACCAATGACTACTTATCTATTTTCATAAATTTCCACTGCATCGTCAGGATCATCAATATCATGTTCATACATTAAATCAGCCACTTCTTCGGCTTCATGGCGATCCAAGCCATAATTATCCATGAGTTCTAAAATTGTTTCCGGGTCTGGCATAAATATATTTATTATTTTTTAATCAGCCACTTTTTGATTAAGTAATCAATATCCTGATTTTTCTGCCAGTCATGTTTAATTTGTTTAATCAGTTTTTCATTACCAAAATACGGTTTGCGGTTTTTTTCATTTTTAAATAGTTTATTATATGGCTGCCATTCTTCTAAAACATAATTGAAAATTTCAGAGATTAACCAAACATAATCATCTGGTTTGCCTTTGATTTTTGAATCTTCGCTTAATTTGTATTTTTTCTTTAAATAATCAAAATAAATAAAATGCGTCATCTCATGGGCAATAACTTTATTAACAAATTCAGGCTGAGACCGATCTGCCGGGAAAAAGAAAATTTTTTCTTCAATATAACGAGGAAACATATTATAAATAGAAGCGACTGCCCGATAATTACTCGACGGCCATTTATGGTTTTTGAAAACTTTATCCATTAATTTATAATATTGCCGAGATTTTTTAAGCCATGATTTTTTTACTTGGATGGTATGGCTCAGCAGTTCTTTTTTATTATCAATAAAAAATTTTTTAGTATAAGCTCTGATTATTTTCTTTTTTTCTTTTTGCGTAAAATTTTTATCTAAAATAAAATGCAAATGTTCGGGTAAAAATTTTTCCAAATAATACGGTTCGGTTTTATTCCAGCTTAAAAAATCAAAAGCATTTTTTGCGTCTTTTTTATAATCAATTATAAATTTTATTTTAGGATAGTGGGTCATAAAATATTTTTTTATTCTAAAATTTCTTGGCATTTATTATTAAGACAATCATCTTTGGGTGGTTCAATACAGCCATAAATACAATCTGATTGATAATTTTCAATCAAAGTCTTAATCTTGGTCACTTGACTGCTATTAACATAAATATAACAGCCAAACGGGCATTTGCCCACTAATTGCACGCAATCGGATTTTTCCTGACAATATAATTGGCCTGCTTAATTGCCTGTTCTATTTTTTGCTGCGCAGTTTGGCGGTTTAAATAAACATACAAGCCAAAGGCCAAGATAATAACAAAAATAAAAATAAATTTATCTTTAAAAACCCAGATTAAACTTTCTAAGCCATCAGGTATTCGTTTGGAAGCAAACACCTCCCAATCCCCAAAAACAACCATACCATCACTATGAAATCCATGTTCATACATTTGATCAACCATTTCTTTTTGGACTTCACTGACAGTCTTATCTCTGACATCAATTTTAACCTGTGGTAAATCCCTCATTATACCCTCCTTTGCTTTGTTTTAAAACAAGTTAACAGGTTGACAAAATTCATTCTTATTTTATTCTTTTAATCGCCAAAAATCAAGAAGAGACCTTAAATAAATTTAATAGATTTAGACTGGCTATTTTGTTATAATAAACCCATGAAAAATTACCAAATTACAAAATTAAACAATGGTTTAACACTCATTACCCAAAACAGACCAGGTTTGAATTCTGTTTATTTGGAATTGGCTGTTAAAGTCGGCTCACGTTATGAAAATATTTATAATAACGGCATCAGTCATTTGACAGAACATTTATTGGAAAAAAAAGCTATCAATAGTTTAAAAAAACATGACTGGCTCAAGCATTATTTTAATGAAAATTTAAATGCTTATTCCATGCAAGATATGACCAATTACGAATTAACCTGCCATAAAAAAGACACTGATTTAGGCATTAAATTTTTAGCCGGCCTGACTCAGCCTTTTAGTTTTAGTCAAAAACAAATAAACCAGGAAATCGAAGTAATAGCCGAAGAATTATTAGAATACCAAAAAACACCTTTTTATTATCTGGATCAGGAATTTAAGAAAAATTATTATCAAAAAAATCCATTACGGTTTGAGGTTCTGGGTAAACCTCAAATTTTAAAAAAACTCAAACCAGCTGATATTAAAGATTTTATAAAAAAATATTATGCCCCGGATAATGTGATAATAACTGTTTTTGGTGATATTAACCAAAAAAAAATAGAGCAAATTGTTAGTAAGTATTTTAAAATTTCAATTCAAAAAAATATTAACCGGGCTGATATTGTCAATTACCAGTATCCTGGAGACGATTTACTTATATTAAATAAAAAACAATTACAAACGCAGTTTAGCTGGCATTTCCCCGTTTTTAATCAGGACGCTAAGACCAATGTTAAATGGGAATTTTTTACAGAAATATTGAATAATTATTTGTTTTATACCAGCAGAGAAAAAATGTTTACTTATTCTTTTAGCACGGATATCAGAACTTATCAGGAGTTTTTTGATTTTTATATAGAATCAGTTTTTCGACCTGATAAAACAGCTGAATTTTATCAGTTTTTAGGCAAAGCTTTACATAATTTCAAAAAATCATTTACTGCCAATGATTTAGCTTATTATAAAAATAAAAAAATAATTATTTTGGAGCTTGATAATGACGATAAAGTTAAGGCAGCCAATATGATCCGATGGTATACTCAGCATTATGGCTCAGCAAATGCTTTAAGCTTGCCAGAACAGAAAAAAATCATTAATTCAATCAGTTTGTCTGAGATGAAACAATATTTTAATTTATTATTTGCTCAAACTCGAGGTTTTTTGGTTATTATCGGCAATACTAATAATAAACAAAAAAAAATTATTAAAAATATTTGGCAAAACTGGAAAATATAATATAAATTTTTTTCATAGATTTATAATTTCAAACATAAATTTAAATATTTTAGTTGAAATTTTTATTTATCCTTATCTTTTTCATTTAATATTTTTTCTAATTCTGTTATATGATTTAGCAAATCAGATATTTGCCGCTGGTCTCTTAATTTTTCTTTACCTTGTTCAATCAAGTCTTGGGCAACCAACATTTGATCTAAAATTTCATCATCGATTTTATTTAATTTTTCCAACTCATTAGTCAGGGCAGACATCAAGCCATAATTAGCTTTTTCAATTGATTTTTCAATCTCACTATTATAAAGGAGTTCTTTATCTTTTATTTTTTTACCAATTGCTGAATACAAATTTTCCAGCATTGATAATTTTTGCTGTAAATTTTCTAATAATTTTTCAGTACTGATTTCTTTACCGCGAGAAATTGGGATTGGTTTTTCATGATTGTTCATATATTTTTAAAATTTTTATTTATAAATATCTTGTCGCGGATGAGTTTGTTGTAATGTATGCGAGACATGGAGATTTTTTAATTTTTTCTAATAACTATAAGTATCAATAATATTACCAAGACTATCTTTTAATGTAGCTGTATCACCGCTATTATTCCAAATAGCAGAATAAGTATAACACCAATATAATTCAGTTGAAGTATCAGTCCCGCAACCTGTATAGACTTTTATTGATGAATTGGCCGGT
>CAZHFK010000049.1:0-6494 GCA_964531215.1 uncultured Gammaproteobacteria bacterium
TTTAATTAAAAAAGATAAAATTATTAATTTGGATATTGGTTTGGAAAAGAAATAATTTGCCCTTGACGTTTTTTAGAGGATATAGTAAGATAGAAATCAAGTTTTAATTAATTTATCTCACACATCTGGAGTTTTCCTTGTCCTAAATAGGATAATCCGGATGGAGGTTTGAAAGGAAAAAATATGACAAAAGTTCCAGCAGTCTTAGAACTGTTAAAAAGTGGTGCTCATTTTGGTCACCAAGTTTCTCGTTGGCATCCTAAAATGAAACCTTATATTTTTGGCGTTAGAAATGGGGTGCATATTATTGATTTAGAAAAAACAGTAAAAAAACTGGAAGAAGTCCAGGATTTTATTAAACAAATAGTTTCAAAAAATGGGACTATTTTATTTTTGGGTACAAAAAAACAAGTTCAGGACGTTTTAAAAAGAGAGGCCAAGCGATGTGAAATGCCCTATATCACCGAAAAATGGATTGGGGGGTTTTTAACTAATTTTTCGGTTGTAATTAAATTGTCTCAAAAATATAATAATTTGGTTAAAAAAAGAGACAGTGGTGAATTGAGTAAATATACAAAAAAAGAACAATTGGATTTTGAAAAAGAGATTAAAAAATTGGAGTCAGATATTTTTGGCGTGAAAGATATGACCAAATTACCTGATGCTATTTTTGTTTGGGATGTTAAAAAAGAAAAAACAGCAATTAAGGAAGCTAAAGTTAAAAAAATACCAATAATCGGTATTTGTGATACCAATACCAATCCAGAAGGCATTGATTACATTATTCCGACCAATGACGATGCGACTAAAGCAATAGATTTGATTATTACTTATATTGCCGATTGTATTATTGAAGCCAAGCAAGAATCAAAAACAGAGACTTCTGATAACCAAGTAAAAAGTAAAGAAAATAAATAATTTCAATTTAATTAATAATTAAAAATAATATGGATCTTGAATTAATTACTAAATTAAGAAAACAAACAGGCGCCGGCATAGCTGACTGTAAAGAGGCTTTAGCTGAAACCAATGGTGATTTGGATAAAGCTTTGGAATTTTTAAGAAAAAAGGGCGCTAAAATAGCTGACAAAAGAGCCGATAAACAAGCAGCTGAAGGTATTATTTATGCTTATATCCATGCTAATAATAAAGTCGGTGCATTAATAGAATTAAATTGTGAAACTGATTTTGTGGCTAAAAATGAAGAATTTAAAAATTTGGCCCATGATTTGGCAATGCAAATTACTGCTCAAAATCCATTATATATATCACCAGAAGATGTGCCGGAAGATGTTTTAAATAAAGAAAAAGAAATTATTAAGGAAGAACTTTTGGCTGAAGGTAAACCGGAAGATATGCTTGATAAAATCATTGAGGGCAAATTAAATAAATGGTATGAAGAAGTTTGTTTATTAAATCAGCCGTTTATTAAGGATGAAGATTTGACTGTAGAAAAAATGATAAATGAAAAAATTGCCAGTTTGGGTGAAAAAATTAAAATTGGCAGTTTTTGTAGAAAACAAATTTAATTTAGCATTTTTTTATATAAAATATTTGTTATGAAAATAGCTGAAGTACAAATAAATTTATGGGATAAGCCCCAACAGTTTGTTGTTGGAGAACTTGATTTGCGGCTTAATGATTATGTAATAGTTGATATTGACGCAACAAAAGAGATCGGGCGAGTAATTGAGATTAAAGAAATTGAAGAAAAGGATTATAAAAATTTGAGCCAAGAAACAGGATTGTCAACAATTATTAGAAAAGCCAATTGGAAAGATTTGGAAAAATTGGAAAATTATGAAAAGAGTAAGCAATTGGCTTTAGACAATTGCAAAAAAATGATTGCTAAAAATAATTTACCAATGAAATTGGTTGATGTTCATTTTTCATTTGATGATAAGAAAATAACTTTTGCTTTTATTTCTGAAAGTCGGGTTGATTTTCGCCAATTAGTTAAAGATTTAACCAGACAGTTTCAAAAGAATATTCGCTTACAGCAGCTAGGTGTCAGAGATGAGGCTAAAGTTAATGGTGATATTGGCGCTTGTGGGGTAGTTCAGTGTTGTAAAACTCATCTTAAAGAATTGGGCAATGTTAGTGCTGATCAGGCCGAATTACAACAAGTTTCTCATCGAGGTGCCGAAAGATTATCAGGTATTTGTAGTCGCTTAAAATGTTGTTTGCGTTATGAGAATGAATTATACGAAGAATTAACTCAAAAATTACCTCAGATCGGTAGCCAGGTAAAAACCTCAAAGGGCAAAGGCAAAGTAGTTGATTGCCATATTTTAAAGCAAACAGTCAGTGTGCGCCTAGGTGAAGAAGCTGATACCGTAGTTGAATTGCCTTTAACAGAAATTAATTAAAAATAATCTTAATCAAATATATAAGTCCTCGTTGCTTGTGCATAGAGGTCTTTTATTTTTTTATGAAATAGGTTAAAATTAAATCAAATAATTATTTAATAAAATAATTTATGACGGCTATAAAAAATAATAAAAAGAAAAAATCAAGTAAGAAAAAAATAAATATTAATAAGGAAGTTGTTTTATTAAAATTAATAGTGCTTTTTGTTGTTTTGGTTATTCCTATAGTTATAATTGTTATTAGTATGAATAAGCAAATGTTGGTTTTGAAATATAAAGACGGTAATAAAAATATAAATGATCAGATAAAAACTAATATAAACAAATCCGAGGAAGAAGATTTTAATCTTGATGTACCAATACCCAATGAAAGGGTGGGCAGTATGGCTAATGTTTCTCAGGATAAAATTGATTCATTGTTTGATAATTTAAAAGAATAATTTAATTATTAATTTTTTATTAATATGCTTAGAGTTGGAATTAATGGTTTCGGCCGAATCGGTCGCTCAGCTTTTAAAGCTGCCATTAATAAAAAAGCTAAATTTAAAGTGGTTGCCATCAATGACTTAACTGATACTGAGAATTTGGCTTATTTATTAAAATATGATTCGGTTTATGGACCTTGGCATGGACATAAAGTTAATGCCAGTAAAAATGCACTTACTATTGATGGCAATAAAATCCCTGTTTATTCTGAAAAAGAACCAGATAAATTGCCTTGGCAAGAACTAAAAGTTGATGTCGTTATTGAGTCAACGGGTTTTTTTACCCAAAAAGAAGGCGCCGAATTGCATTTAAAAGCCGGAGCCAAAAGAGTGGTTATTTCAGCACCGACAAAATCAGAAGATGTTGGTACTTATGTTATTGGTACCAATGAAAAAAAATTAAAAAAACGCGAAAAAATTATTTCTAATGCTTCTTGTACTACCAATTGTACCGCGCCTGTTATTGCTATTTTGAATAATAAATTTGGTATTAAAAAAGCTTTGATGACTACGATTCATAGCTATACTTCTACTCAAAATATAATAGACGGGTCTAATAAAAAAGATCTAAGAAGGGGCAGGGCAGCTGCTGAAAATATGTTGCCGACAACTACAGGTGCGGCTATTGCCACTACTTTAACAATACCTGAATTAAAAAATAAATTTGACGGTATGGCCATTAGAGTGCCGACTCCCTGCGGCTCCTTAATTGATGTTACCGCAGTTTTAAAGAAAAAAACGACGGCTGAACAGGTTAATAAAGCTTTTACTGATGCTGAAAAAAATCCTTTATATAAAAATGTTGTAAAAGTAGCCAAAGATCCTTTAGTTTTAAAAGATATTATTGGTTCGCCTTATTCGGCAATAGTTGAACCTGATTTTACAAAAGTTATGGATGGCGATTTAGTCAAAGTATTGGCGTGGTATGATAATGAATACGGTTATTCTTGTAGATTGGTAGAAATGGTGGAAAAAATTAAATTGTAAAAAATCAATTAAAAATATATTAACCCTAAACAATTTGCAAGTTTGGGGTTTTTTGTTATAATAAGTAAAATTTAATAGGACTTTTAAAAAAGGAGGTGATTATAATGAGTGAAATTGATTTTGTTTATCAAACCGTAGATGTATTAAATCTTAATCTTTTTGAACTTAAAACAAATGAACAGGTTTATAAAGATATGGATTTAAACATTATGAAAACACATGAATTCAAATTTCAAGATCGTTGTATTTGTCTGGCGATTATTGGTGAAAGCCATTTTATCTGGATTGAAGGCTTAATGTTGGAACTTTTGGCTTGCACTGAGCTTGGTAATAATTTGCCAGAAGAAACTTGTTTGGATAGAAAAATTCAGGGGCACAATTTGAACGGTCTGGCTTATTTAAGAGATTTTGGACCGTTACGATATACTATCGGTATAAATTTTATAAAATATACCTCGGATCAACTTAATTTATCTCAAACAGATCAAAATACGGTTTATTTGGCGGAATCTTTCCCTTTTTATCATAATGGGGAAAAATTAGCTTGCTGGACAAGATTGCAGCTGATTGAAGATTATAATCGGCTCTTGCTTTTTACCAGCCATGCTTATCCGCCTGATCATATTGTTTTGACTCATTCAACTTTTACTTTTATTTAAAAAAGGGAGCATTGAAATATTTGCTTCCTTTTATTTTTTTCTTTAATTTTGTTATAATAGACATAAGATGACCAAAAATCAATTTAAACAATTTGTCGGTTTTTTATTAAAGCATAATTTGATTTTCGCACCCCAGTATGATGCTGAGGGATATTTGCATTTAAGTAAATTAAAAAATGTTCAAGATTTATATTTGGGGACAGAATTGCCATTAGATTCATGGAAATGGTATATGCTGCCGCCTGATCAGAAAATGTTTGAATATAAAGAAGAGAAATTAAAAGAAGCTTTGCCCCGAATACCTAAACAGGTTTTTCTGGGTGTTTCAATTTTGGATATGCAGGCTTTGACTTTATTGAATCAGGTTTTTGAAAAAGATTCTTATTATCAAGAAATAAAAAAGAAAACCATTGTAATTGGAACATCTTTAGTGCCTGAAGAAAATTTTTATCAATTTTTTGAAAAATTTGAAGAAAACAAACTGGAACATTTACAGTTTGATCTTTTTTTAGCTGTCCAAAAATCAGGTTATAAAATTTATTCAGGCTCAGAAGATGGCCAATGGTTATTGGATAAATTTGGTTATAAAAATTATCAGCATATTGAGTATGCCGGTCCTATCAGAGAAGAAGGTTTGGATAGACAAATGATGGAAATAAAGGACGCCATGCAAAATTATCATGATCAAAAAATTTGGGACGACTTGGATAACCGTTGTATCCAATGCGGTAAATGCACAATAGCTTGTCCGGTTTGTTTTTGTTTTCGCATGTATGATCAGGCTGATTCGGCTCAGGATACCGGTTATCGCAGCCGTTGTTGGGACTCGTGTTTTTATAATGAATTTACCCAGGTAGCCGGTGCTTCACCCGAAGATTCCAAACATCGTTTTATGAATAAAAGCGGTGAAAAAATATATTTTTGGTATGAGCATCATTTTGTGCGTACACCGGAAAGTTTTTCAATTCCTGGGTGTGTGGGCTGTGGGCGTTGTACCCGGACTTGCCCAGCCAATATTGATATTAAAAAAACAATTCAAAATATTTTATCTAGCAGGAAGAAAATGTTGAAGAAAAATAAGAACGATAGTTAATAATTTATGATTAATAAATATAAAACTTATAATTGTAAAATTTTAAAAGTTAGCCAAGAAGGTTCTAATTCTAAGAATTTTAGTTTAAGTTTACCTTATAAAAATTTTAATTTTACAGCCGGCCATTATGTTATGGTTTCAATACCCGGTTTTGGCGAGGCGCCTATTTCGATTTCTTCCGAAATGACCGTAAAAGATTTTTTTCAATTAACCGTTAGAAAGGTCGGTACTTTAACTTCAGAACTTCATAAAAAGAAAAAGGGCGACATGGTTGGTATTCGCGGTCCTTATGGTCGGCCATTTCCGATTAAATTAGGCAAAGATAAAACAATTTTAATTGTCGCCGGTGGCTGTGGTATTGAACCCGTACGCCCTTTAATTTTGGATGCTGTTAAAAATCCCAATAAATATAAAAAAGTTTATATTTTTTACGGCGCAAAAAATGAAGACGCCATGATTTATGCTCAGGAATATGATAAGTGGCGCCAGGCTTGTGATTTTAATTTAACTTTGGATAATCCTAAGAGTAAAAAATATAGACAAGGTGTAGTAACGAATTTATTTGATGTAAAAAAAGTGCCTAATGAGGCGATTGCTTATGTTTGCGGTCCGCCTGTTATGTATAAATTTGTTATTGATAAAATGATCAAACAAGGATTTAAACCTGAAAATATTTTTATGTCTTTGGAAAGACATATGGATTGCGGGCAGGGCGTTTGTCAGCATTGCGCTATTGGTCCTTATTATGTTTGCAAGGATGGACCGGTTTTTTCTTATGAAGAATTAAAAAATTTAAAAACTTGGTTAACCCCCATTTAATTATGACCAGATTTTTTAAAAAATTTTACCGGCGGTTTGATTTTATTTATTAATAGAAATATTAAAGTTGGTGATCGCATTG
>CAZHFK010000050.1:0-6083 GCA_964531215.1 uncultured Gammaproteobacteria bacterium
TTGCAAATTAAATTTTGCTCGGCAAATTCGGGTTTTTTAAACAAATTTGATAAACCCGTATAATAAATATTATGCTTATCAAAAGCCACAATAACTGTCTCATCAGCCAAATCAACTACGTTTTTAGCCAAATTTTTCAAAACCAAATCTTTTTGCAATTTTGATTTTAAAACTTTTTCAAAAGAACTGCGCCAGGTTGACTTGACCTCTCGTTTTTCCAAAAAATTATCAACGTAAAACTGATACCCTTTTTCAGTCGGCACACGTCCGGCCGAAGTATGAGGCTGATAAATATAACCTTTTTTTTCCAAATCAAACATCTCGTTTCTGATAGTTGCCGGGGAAACATTTTCCCGTGAACTCAAAAGCTTACTGCCAATCGGTGCTGCAGTTTTTATATGCTCGGAAATCAATAAATTTAATAATTTTTCTTGCCTGTCTTTCATAATAATACAAATAATAAGAAAACGAATTTACGAATAATTAAGCATATACAAATTTCTTATAGTTATTCGTAAATTTGTATTAAATATGTATATTCATTTTCAATGAATTTGCAATGATTCATATTTACATTATACAAAAACTAGCACTCTAATGTCAAGAGTGCTAAAATATATTAAATATTGCCAATGCCTAATGTCTAAACTATTCTTTTCTCAGAGCGACTATCGGATCCAAAGCGGCTGCCTGGCGCGCCGGATAAAGTCCTGAAATCAAACCGACTAAAACAGACATGCCGGCAGCCAATAAAATATATTGGATTGAAAAATAAAACTGCCAGTCAAAACCCAAATAATTGGTAGCTACAAAACTAATTAACCAAGTAAGCGCAACTCCCAAAACAATCCCAAAAATACCGCCTATAAAGGTTATGATTACTGCTTCGGTTAAAAATTGGTTTAAAATATTATCATATTTAGCGCCTAAAGCCTTGCGTAAACCTATTTCAAAAGTTCTTTCAGCCACTGAAACATACATCACATTCATAATCCCAACACCAGCGACAACCAAAGAAATCAAAGCAATTGCCAGTAAAAGAATTTGAATTGAACCGGTCACGGTATCTAACATTTCTAAGGCTTCTTGAGCACTGGTGGCATGAAAATCATCACGATTGGGATCGGTAATATTATGCAAATCACGCATTATCAAGGTAATGTCATCGGCTGTTTGCCTGGCTATTGAAGTATCATAAATCCGGTTAAAAATAAAAGTAATATAATCAATGCCCAAAATTCTTTTTTGCATTGTTCTGGCCGGGATATAAACGACATCATCCATGGAAAAAACTCCGGCACTACCCTGCTCTCCCATTATTCCTATTACTTCATAATTTTGTTTGTTTATTTTGACATTCTTACCGATCGCCTCTCTTGAGCCAAACAAAACGTCTTTGATGCCAGAACCCAAAACAGCTACTTTATCCAAACTTTTATCTTCTGCTTCAGTATAAAATCTTCCCTGGATCAATTCACTGGGATCAATATCAATAAAGCCAGCTGTCACGCCGAAAATCATAGTTAATTTATTTTGTCCCTCATAACTGACTATTTCTTGACTAACATTACCGGCATAATAATCGCGAACATTAGGGTGCTCTTTTATTTCTTCTGCGTCAGAAAATTTTAAAGTAGTAATTGTAGCTCCTTGAGCAAGACCGCCTACATTTTCAAGAGAAGTTTTACCCGCAGAAGGAACCTTAACTTCAACCTGAATCCAGTCTGTGCCAAATTGGTTCACCTGACTGGTTATAAAATCTTCAATCGCCTGACCAGCCGAAAGCACAACTATCACCACAGTGATACCAACTGTTACCCCCAAAATAGTTAAAACGCTTCTTAATTTATGCCGTAAAAGCGAGCCACAAGCTACCTTACATAAATTTTTTAATTTTTTTATCATAAATACCTTTAACTAATTACCAACAACTAATGCCTAGTTACCAATAACCAACACTCAACCTATTCATAACGCAAAGCTTCAATAGGATTAAGCTGAGAAGCTTTCCAAGCCGGATATAAGCCAAAAATAACACCGACTATAATTGCAATAATAGTTGATAAAACTATTGATAAAAAAGAAATCACAAAATCCCAATCAAATCCCAAATATTGAGCGATATAAGCCACTAACCAAGAAATAAAAACACCTAAAATTATACCTATCAAACCGCCACCTAAAGTAACTACGATCGATTCCAATAAAAATTGATTTAATATATTTTGATTTTTAGCACCAACTGCTTTACGCAAGCCGATTTCCCTGGTTCTTTCTGTTACACTGATAAGCATAATATTCATAATACCAATTCCCCCTACTAATAACGAAATAGCAGCAATGGCGGCCAAAAAATAAGTCAATGAATCTGTCACCGCTGAAAAAATTTCAATCGCCTGGGCTTGAGAACGAACTGAAAAATCATCAAGTTCACCTTCTTCCAATCTATGTTCTTCTCTCAAAACTTGCCTTATATCTTCAACTGTTCGCTTAATATTATCAGGTGAATCAACTTTAACTCGCGCTAAAGTCACATAATCTATAGCTTGCATTATTTTTTGTCCTGTTGAAATCGGAATAAAAACCAAATTATCTTGATTTTGAAAACCTTCCACTCCCCTTGGTTTCATTACACCGATTACCTTAAATTGATGGCGGCCAATTTTTATAGTTTCACCAATAGCATCTAAATTATCAAATAATTCTTGCTTAACATTACTGCCCAAAACAACGACCCTAGCTAAATTTTTTTCTTCTTGCTTATTAATAAATCTGCCTTCAGCCGGTATTTTATCGTGTACTTCCAAATAAGAAGCCGTGGTGGCGATATAAGTACCGTCAAACTGCTGATTACGCCACCTAAAAGTTTCCGAACCTTGAATATAATAAGTAGCAGCCACGGCATGAGGCACTCTTTTGGGATTCATTATGGCTTCTATATCTTCATTCTTCAAATCAGTGTTAACCGTTCCAAAGACACTGGGCGGCGGGCCTTCTTCTTCCGAAGCGCCCGGAAAAATAGAAATCAAATTACTGCCAAATCCCCTGATTTGATTTAAAATTAAACTCTGCGCGCCGGCTCCGACTGATAAAATAATTATTACCGAAGCAATACCAACAATAATCCCGAGCATTGTTAAAAATGTTCGGGTCTTTTTAGACTTTAAACCTATTACGGCTATTCTGATAGAATTAGCCACATCCATAATTATTTAGTTAAATATTTTTCATCTTTAGCTATCAATCTTTTCTTGACCGAATAATCATCAACAATCTTTCCGTCAATAATACTGACTATGCGCCGGGCATGATCGGCCGTATATTTCTCATGAGTAACCAAAATAATAGTATTGCCTTGTTCATTAAGATCTTGTAAAATTTCCATAATTTGCTTACCACTTTTGGAATCAAGATTACCGGTCGGTTCATCGGCAAAAATAATTTCCGGCTGATTAACCAAAGCTCTGGCAATTGCTACTCTTTGTTTTTCCCCGCCGGACAGCTGATTGGATAAATTATCTTTACGATGATATAAACCGACTGATTTAATTGCCTGAATAACTTCTTTATCACCGATTTTTTTATCCGAATAAGTCAAAGGCAAATTAACATTATCATAAACACTGGTTCGCTGTAATAAATTAAAAGTTTGAAAAACAAATCCGACTTCTTCATTGCGAATATCAGCCAAATTGTCTTCATTTAAATCACTGACTTTTTTGCCTTTATAATAATAAGTTCCGGAAGTCGGTTTGTCTAAAAAACCCATTATATGCATTAGGGTTGATTTACCGGAACCTGAAGGACCCATAATTGCTACAAATTCACCCTTATTAACTTCCAAATTAATATCATAAAGAACTTTAGTCACAACTTCCTCGTTCTCGTATTGTTTGCAAATATCAATTAATTTTATTAATTTTTTTTCTTCTGGCATATTTAATTTTCTCTTTTATAAGTAATTACTTCCTGATTTTCAGACAAACCACTAATAATTTCTACCCCCTGATCACCACGCAAACCAGTTTTAACATCAACTCTTTGCGGTTCGCCCAGGCTTAAAACTTCAACATATTTATTACCTTTGTTATCTTCTTTAACAGCCCTGATTGGCACATACAAAACCTCTTGTTTTTCTTCGGTTAAAATATCAACATTAGCTGTCATACCCGATTTAATTTCTTTATCTGTCGGTTCCAGAGTGACTTTAACTTTATAATAAACTATGTCCTGAATCTTGGTTTCAGCCAAATCAACAAAAATAACCTGACCGTCAAATTTTACATCTTCGCCATAAGCATCCAAAGTAATTGTTGCCGGATTACCGATTTGAATCTTAACAATATCTGATTCCGGCACATCAACTTCTATTTCAAAATCACCTTTACTTAAAATGGTAATAACCGGCTTGGTTTCCGTAGTAGTTAAACCGACACCGAATTGTTCACCAACATCATAATTAACAAAAACAACTTCACCTTCAGTTGGTGCTCTAATAATGTAATCATCCAAATTAACCAGGGCCAAATCCAAAGCTGCCTGAGCCTGATCAACCTGGGCCTGATAATAAGCCACGTCAACCGGACGGGGCTCGGCTTTTTTCAAGTCTAATTGTGCCTGCGCTAAATTATAAGAACCCAAAGCACTGTCAACAGCTGATCGAGAATTAACGATTTGCAATTCTTTATTATTTTTTGCCGTAGTTAAATTATTTTTAGCATTTTGCCAGGCTTGCTCAGCATTATTTAGCGAAGCGATCGCATTATCAATTGTTGTTTGCTCGGCTTTAATACTTGATTTATAAGCGTCTAAAGCTGATTCCGGAAAATAATAACTGGTAGTAGAAGCGGTTAATGCCAAAAAAGTGCGATCCAGAGCATTTTTCACAGAATCTAAAGCATTAGAAACTTCATCAACAACTTTTGCAATCTCATCATCTTCTAAACTTTGTTGCGCTTTATCAAGAGCAGTATTGGCCCGTTCAACTGCCGGCTCAGATAAATCAAAATAACGACTGGCATCATCTTTATATTGAAAATTCCTGACACTAAATCTTGGCTCCAAGTTATCATCATCAAATATCTTTTTAACAACATCCAAAGAATGGTCGGGATAAATCATTACTGTCTTCAAAGTAATCAAAAGATTATCTTTAGCATCCGAGACTGCTTTCTTATAAGTTTCAAAATCTGATTCTAACTTATCAACCAAAGCAACGTGATCACGTTTGGCATTTTCATAAGCGATTTGAGCATTATTAACCGATTCCTGACTGACTTTAATATCCTCTTTACTGGCTCCTGCCAAAAATCTGTTTAAATTAGCTCTGGCAATCTCTAAATTAGCTCTGGCTTGCCTAACTTGAACTTCTAAATGACCGGCATCTAAACGAGCCAAGGTCTCCCCGGGAGAGACTTCATCACCTTCAATTATATTAATCTCAGTAATAGTACCACTACCTTTAAAATTCAGGTCTATTTCTGAAGCAGCTTGCAATTCACCCGTTTCAGAAACTGTTTGTGTTAAAGTTCCTCTTTGCACCTTTTCAGTAATATATTCATCCTTTTCTTCACCACGAGTAACTAAAAAAATAATAATAGCAACTATTATTATCAAAATTAACCAAAACAACTTACTTTTGGCTAATTTTTTTAAGTTATTTAATAACCATTTCATAAAAATAAATTATTTTTTAATTTGATTTTAAGTCTTGCAACTGACTAATAAACTCATTAATAAGCTTGTCAAAATTTTCCGGTTTCACAAAGCCGATTACCATATTAGCCTTGGAAAAAACCAAAAACTTATCACCCGGCTTAATTTTCATTTCATCCCTAATTTCTTTGGGAATAACAATCTGCCCTCTCTCACCGATAGTTGCCATGCCATAATTTTTTATTTCCGGCATTTTAAATTGCTTGGCCATATATATTAAAATAATTAATAATATGAAAAATATGATTCTTCATACTTAAATTTTATCAGAATTAATTTTCATGTCAATAAAAAAATTTTACTTATGACCCCTACGGGAGTCGAACCCGTGTTACCAGGATGAGAACCTGGCGTCCTAACCACTAGAC
>CAZHFK010000051.1:0-5829 GCA_964531215.1 uncultured Gammaproteobacteria bacterium
AATGAATAAATATACAAAGATTAATACAGAATTGGACGACCATTTGATACTTAGCTCAGAGATACTGCTGCAAATGCCGTTTGTTTTTGTAACCACTAAAACTGATTTTGATCTTACCAAAATAGAAAAACGTAATATACGAAATTATTTCGATAACGGTGGGTTTATGTTACTTGACAATGCCGAACCTCTCGGTGATTTCAGCCGGGGCGGAGCATCACTCAAGCAAATGCTTCGCGATACCATTCCGAATGCAAGATTTGAACCTATACCGAATAGTCATCCCATCTATCATTGTTTTTTTGACTTTGTTGATGGTCCTCCTAATGGTGCAGAAATAGGAGTTAGTGGTAATGTCATGTCACCACAAAGATTATATCTTGAGGGTGTCTGGTACAAAGGAAGACTTGCAGCTATTTATTCCGACAAAGGTTACATAATAAAATGGAATGAAAATACAAATAATGAGCCTCAACTGAAAATAGGTGTTAACATAATTGTATTCGCTCTCACCCAGAAAGGCGGTATAGCGGATGAGTATTAAATATTTTTAAGGGGGCTGTGAAAAAGGCCTTTTCACAAGCCCCATGAATGAAATGTATTGTTTTTTTCATCACCATAATCCGATAGAGTCTGTTTTGAAAAGAATTTCAATTGACGATATATTCATTATTCTTTTAATACTTTTTTCATTTATTTACAAATCTCTGCCTGGCAACAAAACCATCAGTCAAAGCGGTACCGTTTTTATCACGATACACAGTAGTTTCATAAACCACCCAATACCCGCTTTGCTGATCATAAGTAATGGCTATTTCATTGTTTGTGGTATTGCCATTACTGGCAGCAGGACCAGACTGAAAAGATAATGAACGTTTTATCTTTTCAATTGCCTCGTCAGTCGGAAACTCTTTCCCTTCCCAAAGAAGTACTCGGTCTGCCATAAATCTCCTCCTTTTTTTGCTTTTTTTCTTAAAAACTCTTTTTACGCATTACGATCATTGTACATATCTCAGGCTGAAATTTAATTATTTGAAAAGAGGCTTGCAAACCCTTTTCAAGCATTGCTGTCTCAACAAAAATAGATAATTACTGATTTTCTAAAACAACATGAGCATCTTCACAAATATCATTGCCTTCATGAGCCAAAAACTTAATAGCCAAATCGCCAGTAAACTTTTGATTTTTATCCACTATACACATAATCACCCACCTGCTGACCTTTACCCGCCACACTTGGTGCAATAACCGTGGGCTTAGTATTTGGATCACAAACAGACGCGCCATCAATACACTTAAACTGGTCGGTATTATTTTTTTAGAGGTTTTCTTGGTTCGCTTAGTTTTTCTGATCTTTTTTCTTTGACATGCAAACCCCTCCTTAAAATAAATGTTTGCAAATTTAATCCAAATTGTCAATAAAATTAGATTTTTTGTAAAAACTATAATTTATTATTTTTTATTGCCGCCCTGATATAATTCATTAACTGCAAATAAAATTCCAAATTATTTAAAGTTGCTAAACGCAACCCCAAACCCTCCTGGGTTTTAAACAAATGATGCAAATAAGCTTTGCTATGTATATTTAATAATTGCAAATTAGAATCTTGATTAATCGGCTCAAAATTTTCTTTATATTGCTCGTTTTTAGCAATTAAAGTTTTATAAAATAAATTATCAAATAATTCAATGGAACCTTTTTCAGCTTGAGCACAAAATTGATACAACCTACCATGGCGCGCTTCACGGGTCGGAATAACGCAGTCAAACATATCAATACCTTGTTTTACGGCAAAAACAATCTCTTCCGGCCGTCCCAGTCCCATTAAATAACGGGGGGTATTAACAGGCATTTTAGGTGTTATGTATTGTAAAATTTCATACATATCGTTTCTGGGCTCTCCTACGGCCAAACCACCAATAGCATATCCGGGTAAATCCAAGCTTGTAATTTGTTCTAATGATTCGTCTCTTAAATTTTTAAAAGTTGAACCTTGAATAATACCGAATAATAACTGCTTTTTATTAGCTTTGAGCCATTGCTGTTTGCATTTTTTTGCCCAATTATAAGTAATGTCATTAGCTTGGCGAACTTCTTCAAATTTAGCATTACCCGGCGGACAAACATCCAAAGCCATCATAATATCTACACCCAAAGACTGCTGAATTTGAATTGACTTTACTGGTGTTAATAAATGCTTGGATCCGTCTAAATGTGACTGAAACTCAACACCGTCTGATTTTATTCTTCTGATTTTCGCCAAAGAAAAAACTTGATAACCGCCGGAATCAGAAAGAATCGGTTTTGACCAATTTAAAAATGTATGTATACCCCCGTGTTTTTTGATAATTTGCTCACCCGGCTGCAAATATAAATGATAAGTATTAGCCAAAATTATCTGGGCGCCCAATTCTTCCAATTCATTCGTAGAAATATTTTTAACTGCTGCCTTGGTAGCAATCGGCATAAAAAACGGTGTTTTTATTTCACCATGCCGGGTTTTTAATTGACCGAAACGGGCTTGTGTCTTGCTTGATTTTTGCTTTATTTTGAACATTAGTTATATTTACAAAAAAAATTTAATTTGCTACATTTTAGTTGTTCTTTAAAAACTACTTTGCCTGGTTAGACAAAGTTTAAAAAAATCAATCTTTTTTAGTTCATCAATTCAAAGGAGGTGCCCCAATGAATCAAGTGGTCGCGGCAACAAAAAAAAACCGGTTCAAACAAAAATAAAAAAAACTGATTACCTTTTCTGGCCTCTGGTTAAAATCTTACCAAAAGATTTAACTCCCAATCATTTGTCTTTTGTAAGGCTGTTTTTATGTCTCCCTATTATTTTACTGATGTGGCTGCATTTTTTCAAGACAACCGCGATATTTTTTCTTTTGGCAGCCATTTTAGACGGCCTGGACGGTTCAATGGCTAGGATGCGCAATCAAGAATCAAAACTAGGAGCGATCCTTGACCCAGCGGCAGACAAAGTAGTTAATTTTGCTGTTTTCCTGGGATTTCTCTTTTACATTCACTCAAGTATTTATAAATGGCTTATTTTACCAATCATTTTGATTGATTCCTTACTTTTCTGTGTAGCCTTCAGTAAATACTTAATCAAAGATGTTCTGCCTGAATTATCTTCTAAGCATTGGGTGCATAATTTGATTAATCCGCAGTTAATCTTGCAAAATGTAAAAGTAGATAAAACAGGCGCCAATACCTTTGGGAAAATCAAAATGGTCTTACAAGTAATTGTGCTTTCAGCTTTACTGCTGTTTGATCCCCAAGCGTCTTATTTTGTACATAAAAACTTAACCATTCCTTTTGATTGGACTTTGCTGGATATTGCTTCCCCGCTTTTACTGGCTTGCATAATATTTGGAGCCTTAAGTCTTTGGGGCCATATCCAAGTCATTCATTTAAAAAAATAAGACAGCAAAACCCCCGTTATTTTAATACGGGGGTTTATTTTATAAAAATAATTATTATTAACGATTAATTGCGACTGAAGTGCCATTGGCTTTTAAATACTCTACTCTGGCAACCTCAACCATTTCCAATTCTTTAACAGCCTGGTTTAATCTGGCCGTAGAACGCAAATCAGTTATTTGTAATTTCAATTTTTTATTTTTATCACGTAGCTCGGCTGATTTTTCTTCCAAATCTTTTATTTCATACCCCTTGGTTGCCAAAGCATTGATTTGAGCTAAATACAATAAACCAGAAACACCAATTAAAATCATTAAAACAATCAGCCAACTCCTGGAATTTAATTGACACTTGGTAAAAATATCCTTTTTATAAAATTTTTCTTTAAGATCATGCAATTTTGCACTAATCATGAATTTCGACATAGTTTTATTTTTTTATTTATTTTAAATTAATTTATTGATTGATTAAATCTTTACCGCGGCCCGTAATTTGGCACTTCTACTTCTGGGATTTTTCATAATCTCGGTCTGACCGGGCTTAATCACTTTTTTGGTTAAAATTTTTAATCGCGCCTTATGTTCACAAACACAAATCGGTATTTGCGGTGGACAAAGACAATCCTTAGCTTCTTTTTTAAAAAATTCTTTGACTATTTTATCTTCTAAAGAATGGAAAGAAATTACTACAAGCCTACCATTTTCAGCCAAAACTTCCAGTGCTTGCGGTAATATTTTTTTCAAATTAGCCAACTCATTATTAACCTCTATTCGTAATGCTTGAAAAACCTTAGTGGCTACGTGAATTTTTTTCGGTTTAGGTTTATTTTGATAAACCATTTCAATAATGTTAACCAATTGATTTGTTTTGGTTATTGGTTGTTTTTTTCTTAAATCAACAATTTCTCGAGCAATTTGTTTAGCATAACGCTCTTCTCCATATTCTTTAAAAATTCTGATTAAATCCGCCTCTTTATAATTATTAATAATATCAGCAGCTGTTTGCTCGGTTTTGCCAAAACGCATGTCTAAAAAAGAATCACCTTTAAACGAAAAACCTCTTGCTTCTGCCTGTATTTGATAATTGGATAAACCAAGATCAAGTAAAATACCGTTAATTTTATTAAATCCTGTGTCATATACTATTTGGTTTAAATTTTGGTAATTGTCATTTATTAAAACCATTCTATCTTTAAATTTCTGTAAATTTTGACTGGCTGCTTTAATTGCTTGTTCATCCAAATCAATCCCCAATAATTTACCATTCGGTCCGGTTCTTTTTAAAATCGCCTTAGCATGTCCGCCTCCGCCCAAAGTGCAATCAATAAAATTTTGATTTGGCTGAGGCTTTAAATATTCAATAACTTCATCCAATAAAACCGGTGTATGTTCAAATTTCATTACTCAAACTTAATTTTTAAATACCTTAATATTTTAATTTTTGTTTTTGTGAACGGGGATACAAACATCCCCGTTTTGTATGATTTAAAAGGCAATCAGCTCGGTACAACTGGTTCCGCGCTTAATGCAACAACCTTGACCTTGCCCACAAAGCCTGGCCGCTACTGTCCGTAAAAAACGTCTCTCTTCCGGATCCTGCGGTTTTGTCGAAACAACTAAAGCCTTGCCTTGGGGGCTCCTTTTCGTTGATAATTGTTGCCCAATTGGCATTTTCAGCCTCCTTTGTAAAAATTCAATGCTTAAATCCTCTTAAACCGGTGCCATCATTGCTACCCAATCAGACGAAACAACACAAACTTGCCCGGATTCTTGTGCTTTGGCAAATTTAACATCAGATTCCGAAATATGCGTTCGACATAACGACCCGGCACAAAAGTATCGACCGCCACCCTTTGCTTCCACTTCTTTGCCGCACATGGGACAAAAACCTTTTACTTCCAATGCCATTCAATCTCCTCCTTTACATTGTTGCTGCAATATTATCTTCTAACTGACCAGACCTAATCACTGGCTTGGTCAAACTGGAAACTTTCATTTTTGGGGCTGACCAAAAAACCTTTTTTTGCAGAAATAATGGGACATCCATTGTTTCTGCCATAAAGCAATCGCCTTTGGCAGTAATAATTATTGCCTTTGCCATCTTTTTCCCTCCTTGTTTTTATTGTCAATAAATTACACTCTACTTTTTCAAGTTTTTACAGGAGAGAAACAGGATAAGCATTGCCATTTCTCTCCTGAGAAAAACCCTACTTGTTTATCAGCATATTTATAATTTTTTTAAGGTACTTTTGGAGATACCTTCAAATACGATAAACAAGCTTAAATTGTAATTATTTTAATTAGGCTGCCCACCAGCGGCAGGACTCGCCTTAATTAATCAATATTGTCAAATTATGTACAGTTGCATAGTCAAGGTTACATTTTGGGGATAATTAATATTAT
>CAZHFK010000052.1:0-5416 GCA_964531215.1 uncultured Gammaproteobacteria bacterium
AAAATATTTTTTAATTGAGCGGCTGATTTGGCCCAGTCATAATTTTGGGCTTTGCGCAAAGCCGCCTCCCCCATTTTTTGCTGCAACTCGTCATTATTAATCAATTTAGCTATTTGCTCGGCCAAATCAGCCGCATCTTTAACGCGACAAATCAAACCAGACACTTCATTATCATAAACATTTCTTACGCCGGGCAAATCGGTCGTAACAACCGGTGTGCCGGTTGCCATTGCTTCGGTCGAAACCAAGCCAAAAGCTTCGGCGCGATTAATTGACGGCAAAACATTGACACTTGATAAATTATAAATCGCGTTTAATTGCTGATCGCTTAATTTGTTTAAAATAAAAACTTGTTTATCAATCCGCAAATCCTGAGCTTTTTGTCTAAATTTATTTACCAAATCACCTCGCCCAACCAAACATAATTTCAAATTATCATATTTTTTATTTAACCGGGCAAAAGCGTCCAGCAAATAATCAACTCCTTTAAAATAATGAGTTGACGATAAATTGCCGACATAACCAATTACTTTTTCATTGCCCTGATAATCTATCAATCCGGCTATATCAATTAAAACTTCGTCATCAGCCGGCAGTTTTTTGAAAATTTCCCGATTTATACCAAAAGGTATTTCACTGAATTTGGTTTTATTTTTTTTAAAATAATTGGCAATATTGGAGCTTTGAACATAATCAAAAGACGAAACAATTATTTTATCGGCTAAACGCAGTAAAATCGGCAACCAGACTAAATTATAAAATTTAAAAATTAATTTACGTAAAAAATCCTGTGGCGGCATTGAATCTTGATGATAATAAACAACCAGTTTTTGTCCGGGATTTAAAAGTTTGCGCAAAATAATCGGTTCAGTGCCGCCAAAAAAGGGATAATGAAAAAATAAAATATCATAATCTTTTAATTCGCGATATAAACCGGGGACAAAAGCCGCATTGCCTTTAATTAATAAAGGTTTAACAGCTTGGCTTTTTAATTTATCGGCTAATTCCTGCTGATCGTATTTAGGAAAAAAGGTTATCATGTCTACACCAAGACTCTGCAACGCCACAGCAAAATTATAAGCCGTATTGCCAATACCGCCTTTATAAGGAGGAAAAGTTGAGACTATTTGTGCTATCTTCATATATTGAATCTAATATCCCAATAATATAACGAATAAAAACCAATATTGGTATTTATTGGTATTCAAATTCGTATATTCGTTTCATTACCAAATTATCAATTTTTTAATTATTTGCCAATATAAATCAAAGACTGGATTGGCGATCTTATTTAAAAGCCAATTATCAATCTCCTGATTAGCAATTTTACCGGTAAAATATTTAACAATATGTTTATCTTTAACTTTACGGTATTGTTTTTTGGCTTTACGATGCCGGAAAATTTTCTGCCAATTGCTAACTTTTAAAAAATAAATGTAAGCCCGGATTTTTTCACGCCAAAACCCTGATTTTAAAGAAAACAAAAATAAACCCGATTCCATAACCAGGCAAGCCGGCGTTATTAATAAAATACTCAGCCATTTATAATTTTCCAAAATACAAATATAACGATTGCGTTCCATATAATAATATTTTTTGACTGATCGCGAAAATTCGTACTTATGATAAACAACCGCCTCAGGGACTACCACTATTTTATAACCGGCCATTCTCATCCGCCAGCCCAAATCCAAATCTTCATGATACATAAAAAAATCAGGATCAAATAAACCGATTTGTTTTAAGGCTTCACTTTTCAGCAATAAAGCCGCGCCAGAAGCATAAGCTATTTCAAAAGGCTGATAATCGCCGCTAAACGGCTGATTAGCGCCCAAAGAATAACCAAACCCCAAATAATGGATGGCGTTGCCCAAAGAATTGACTTTATCAGTTTGCGGATGCAACATTAAACGCGGCTGCACAGCGGCGTTTTTTTCATCTGCTTCGGCAACTTTAATTATTTTTGATAAAAAATCAGGCTGGGAAATCGTATCTTGATTAATCAATAAAATATAATCAAAATCCTGCTCTAAAACTTTGGCCATGGCCACATTATTACCCCGAGCAAAACCTAAATTCTGCTGATTAACCATTATCTCAACTTGCGGAAAATTATTTTCAACAAATTCAACGGAATTGTCACTGGAAGCATTATCAACCAAAATAATCTCATACAAATCCTGCGGATAAGCCAAATTCAAAAGACTGCTTAAGCAATCGTGTAAATATTGCCGGCCGTTATAATTAACTATAATAATTGCGATTTTGGGCATAAGTTTTTTAAAGTTTTAAAAGAGCAGAGAGACCCCTGCCCTTTTATTGCCAAATATTTAAAAAATATAATAATTAATCTCTAACATTTTCCACCGAAGCCCAGTTAATCATGACTTTATTGGCTTTGGCATATTCAATGGTTGTTTCCAAACCTTTTTCCAGAGTAACTATTGGAAACCATTCAATTTTTTGTTTGGCTAAACCAATATCGGGCATGCCCAAGTTTGACATAAACAGCAATGGATCAGCATAAGTAATATCTGACTTGGAACCGGTCATGTCAATGATTTTTTGGGCTATATCACCTATCTTATACTTTTTGGGATTGCCGATATTAAGCGGCCCGGCTTCGGTTGAAGACATCATTTTTATAGTAGCATCAATCACATCATTAACATAACAAAGCGTTGTCGTAAACTCTTGATCACCGTAAACAATCAATTGTTCATTATCCAAAGCTGCCACAATAAAATCAGGTATCATATGACCGATAAACAAAGGCATACGCGGGCCATAAGTGGTAAAAACCCTGATGATTTTGGCGTCAATATTATAAAATTCCCGGTAAGTAAAAACCAAAGTTTCAGCAAAACGCTTGCCTTCATCATAACAAGCCCTGGGAGTCAAAGGACTTTTGGGGAAATATTCGTTTTCTTTAACCATTTCTTTATCTTCCGGCACATCACCATAAACCACTGCTGATGAATAATGCAATAATTTGGCTTTATATTTAACAGCCAAATCCAAAGCTCTGATTGTGCCCAAACTGTTTGTCTTGGCAGTAATTATTGAATTTTGCTTAAAATTTTTAGGCGAAGTCGGACAAGCCAAATTGTAAATCTCCTGAATACCCTGAAATTTAACCTGAAAACGCTCTAATTCGGAATAACGTTCCAAGTCATAAAGATTATTAACATCTTCATTGATAAAAATAAAATTTTCATTTTGCAATAAATGATCAATATTAGCCCGATCACCGGTAATAAAATTATCAACACAAATAACTTTGTTATCAGCAACCAATTTATCACAAAGATGAGATCCGATAAAACCTGCCCCCCCTAAAACTAAAATATTTTTTTTCTCAAAAACAGCTTGTGGCATATTTATTTGAAATTAGTAATTAGACGCCGGGTATTAATAATAAAGAATAACTCAAACTAATACCCAATGACCAATAACCAATCCCTATATCCAATATTTTAACAAAATCTTATGGAAAAATAAAGGTTTGGGCTAAGTTTATTTAAAAATAGGCTTTTTGAATGTCCAATAACGATTGGCAAAAAAATTCCAAAAAAGTCCGACAATTATGGCAATTACTTTGGCGAAAAGATCATAAATTTGCAAATATTGAACTAAAGCAAACACAATTGAATTATTTAAAATAAAATAAACGGCATTAACCCCGACAAATTTCAAATATTGGGTTTTTACATTCTTAGCTTTATCTCTAAAAGTCCAATGTTTATTAAAAATAAAACTGGCTGTCATGGCAATCCCCACTGACAATAAATTGGCGTATAAAAAATAAACGCCCAAAACACGGCTGAATAATAAATAAAAAATATAATCAAGCGCGGTATTGCCTAAGCCGACCAGACAAAATTTCACAAACTGTCGACAAATTTCTTTTTTTAAAATTAGCTTAATTAACCACATTCAAACTTGCTAATTATTAAATAATCCCTTATTTTGATCAATGGCAACAACCGTATTTTTTTCCCAAAAAGGATCAAAATCAGCCAATTTTTCAATTGGCTGACCGATTTGGTAATTAATAAAAAAAGCCGCTGAAATATCAATAACCTGCTCCTGCCAATTACTGCCATATAAACCTTCGGCTAATTGTTCATTTTTAACCCAGCGTAAAACACCTCCCTGGCTAACAGCATAAACCTTGGGGTCAGACTGGATTTTAATTAAACGAGTCCCCGGCCTGACAGTCACATTGCCGGCCAAAAATATTTGTGACAATTCTTTGGCGCTTATTTTTACGATCTTATTAAAATCATCATACCAGCTTAAATAAGTGGCTGTATCAGGGAAAACATAACGTTTACCATTAATGGCCTGATAATAAATCGTTGCCGAACCAGGCACCTGAATCAAACGGGTCTCGCCTGAATATGACAATAAACTTTGCCAAACTTTAAGCGGATTAACCAAACCATTACCCAATTTACCGACAAAATCCGGATTAACATCATCAATGTTATCGGTATTATTTAAAATCAAATCAATAATCTGTTTATTATCCAGATCAGGCTGATAAGCCTTAATCAAAGCAGCCAAACCCGAAATGAGCGGGGCTGCTACTGAAGTACCGGAAAACCCACTGCCATAATAATCTTGTAAATTAGGCGAATCTGAATCATGAAACAAAGTACCCCAAAAATTATCACCCGGCGCCATTATATCCACACAACTTGAACCGTAATTGGAATAACCGGCAAGTTTATTATTTTTATCACTGGCACCGACACCGATTATAATATTTTCATTATCAAACCCTTGATGACAAACCGGATACATTTTATCAATATCCAGATCAACTACTTCTCCCCGAAAATCTTCATTACCGGCTGCCACCACAATCACAATCCCGGACTGATAAGCCTTATTTAAAGCATATTCCAAAGCTTCATCATAAGAATCCCCGACAAAACTTAAATTAATAATATCAGCATCATTATCAATCGCATAATTAATAGCCTGAACAACATCCAAAGTATTACCAGAACCGTTTTGACTCAAAACCCTTAAAGGCATAATTTTGGTTTGCCAGCCCATACCGGTCCCGCCCAGACCATTATTACCAACGGCAGCGGCTACTCCGGCAATAAAAGTACCGTGTACAATCGCTTCTTCAATACAAGTTTCACGTTTAAAACAATTAGAATCATATTTGGGTCTGGGATCATTGCTTTCTTCTATAAAATCCCAGCCATTAATATCATCTATATAACCGTTTTGGTCATTATCAATACCATCACCTAAAATTTCATCATTATTAACCCAAACATTATCATGAAAATCAGGATGGTCAGGATCTATCCCCGAATCAATGATAGCGATAACAATATTTTTACTGCCTGTTTCCTCTGCCCAAACTTGGGGCATATTTAATTTATGCAAATAC
>CAZHFK010000052.1:5426-5656 GCA_964531215.1 uncultured Gammaproteobacteria bacterium
GCCGCCAAAACAAAATTACCCGTTAAAGACAGGCTTAAAATTAAAAAAAAGACGATTATTTTTTTATTTAATTTCATTATTTTAAAAATTTAAAATATCAACCATTAAAATACTATGATCAGCTAATTCATAATTGCGCCAAGAGCAATATTTATATTGTGAAATATCAGTGGTTAAACCGTGCTTAATGGGATTATCATGAATATATTTTAATTTTTCCTCAAACTTTT
>CAZHFK010000053.1:0-5653 GCA_964531215.1 uncultured Gammaproteobacteria bacterium
AATTCAACTTCATCCTTAGATGTTTGAGTTTTTATAAAATCACTTTGATAATCTTTGGCCAATAAACAAGTCTCAACGACTAAATTATCTTTGAAAAATTCAGTTAAAATATTTTCCAAACATTCTCTGACTTTAGGCTGATTAATGCGCTGCTGATGAAACTCGTACTGAAAACCGATTTTTAAAATATTATCGTTTAATTCCAATGGTTCGGAAACTTTTAAAATAAAAACCAAAGAAGCGTTATTTTTTTGCATTTTCACAATAAAACTATGCCATTTTTGTCTGATTTCGGACAGCTTAATTTTTACTTTAGCATCTTTTTTTGATGTTTTATCTGAATTTTCATTTTTTAAAATGGTGTTTGTATCACCATTTTTTAAATCCTCCTGAGATTTATCCGCCAAAGTTTGATCAGGCGGATCATTGACTTGATTATTATTTTGCCCCGGATCAACAGAAATTTCAGATTTTACGGATTGCGGCTTAGCCGAAGTTTGTTTATTATCATTATCCGATTTAGTCTGACCAAATTCGCCCCGGTCACTGTCGACTGAATTATCAGGCTGATCATTTGATGTTTTTTCTTGGCAATATTCAATTATCGCGATTTCCAAAGGCAACTGACTGATAACTGCTGTTTTTAATTCAAATTTTTTAGCAGTAAACAGATTAATCAGTTCAATCAACTCTTCGGTTTTAAATTTTTGAGCCAAATCAATTATTTTTTTAGCTTGTTCATCATCCAAATCAGTGGCAAATTCCTGTAATCCTTCTGTAATTTTACTTAAAATCATTTTGCGTAAAAATTCAATCAATTCATCAGTAAACTGCACCAAATCAGAACCTTCTGCCACCAGTTTATTAATCAAACCGACAGCTTGTTCAGCATTTTTATAAACCAAATCATCAATCAATTCAACTATTAAATTAAAATTAGAAGCCGGGATAATCAAACTGGCTTCTTCTTCACTGATTTCTTTTTCACCTAAAGATAAAATCTGGCCCAATAAACTTTCGGCGTCACGTAAACACCCCTCACTGACTCTGGCGATATTATTTAAAACTTTTTTATTGATTTTAATATCTTCCTGCCGACAAATCCAAGTTAAACGTTTAATCAAATCATCAGCATTAACTTTTTTAAAATCAAACCGCTGACAGCGGGAAATAATAGTGGCCGGCACTTTATGAACTTCGGTTGTGGCTAAAATAAAAATAGCATGAGCCGGCGGTTCCTCCAATATTTTCAGTAACGCATTAAAAGCTGAAATTGACAGCATATGAACTTCATCGATAATAAAGACTTTATATTTACGTTTAACCGGTGTAAACCTGGCATTGGCAATAATATTTTCCCTGACATTATCAACTCCGGTATGAGAAGCGGCATCAACTTCCAAAATATCCAAATCACTACCGCCGGCCAATTCCAAGCAAGACTCACATTTATTACACGGCTCGCTTTGCCCGTCTTTACGATCCTGACAATTTAAAGCTTTGGCCAAAAGCCGAGCAGTAGTTGTTTTGCCTACTCCGCGCGGTCCGGTAAAAAGATAAGCATGAGCGACTTTATTGTTTTCAATTTCATGTTGCAAAGTAACTTTAATATGGTTCTGGCCTGTCAGGTCAGACCATGTTTGCGGTCTGTATTTGCGATAGAGTGTTAGTGACATATAGTCTATTTTAATTGAAATGGTTCAAAAAATCAAGTTGTTAAAAAGTTCAAGGCTTAAATTAAAGGGCGGCTTGGCCTTTTAGGCCAAGCCGCCCTTATTACAATATTTGACTCTTATTTTTTAACAATATTTTCCACAGTAGCCCATTTGCTCTGGGCATCTTTAGGCACCAAAATAACCACCTCATCACCTATATCGCCTTTAAAATAAGTCACACTGGCCGGTAATATCTTCCATTTCTTTTTATCAGCCACAACATAATAATCGTCATCATCTAAAATTAATTGGCCGACTATTTTTTTACGTTGAACAGGGCCGATTTGTTTGTACAAAAAATCACCACTTTTAGTAATCGTTAATTTTAAAATATCCCCTTCAACTAATTTTGATTTTGAAGCATAATTGGCCGGCACAGTATATTCCTGGCCGTCCTGCGCAATCATTTTTTCACCGTCAAAAACACCTTCAATCACCCGTTCCTCACCAACCAGCGCCAATTCATCTTCAACGTTTTTCAATTGCTGAGAAACACCGCCTAAGGTTTCTTCAAAATTATCAAATTCTTCCGGCCCCTGATCCAAAACATCAATCACTTTACCCAAATTATCATGGATATTTTTTAAAATCTTTTGAATCAATAAATACTTGCTTTGAGACAAACTAATATTGTCGTTTTTATTTTTGTTTTCCATATTTTTTTGTTTATTTTAATTTTCATAAAACTTTAAAAAAACGTATCTTCATCTGAATCACCTTCAACTTGTTTGGCTTCTTTAATAATATCACGACTGGTCCCGATTTGCGATCTTTCCATTACTTCGGCTTCAACCACATTTCTGTCACGCCCATATTTCAACCGCGATAATTCTATAATCGCCTTTTTTAATTCTTCATTTGATTGATACAAATCACCAACCCAGGGAATCTTAATATTAAAAGCTGGCGGATTGGCATTGTCAATCATTAATTTGACAAAAGCATTAAACGCCGGGTTATTAACCAAATCATAACTATTAAAAATAGGTTCAAATTCTTTAGCCATTTCTTCGGCATCCTCCACACCGATACGAAAACAAGCTTTTGTCCCTACATTACCAAAAATCGCTTTTTTGGTTTTCTCATCCCCACCGGTCAAAACCAGCTGGCCTAAAAACTGATGAGCAATTGTCAGGCACAAACGATATTTACGCGCTTCTGCCAAAATAACATTAATACTTTCGGTTAAAAAGTTTTGAAACTCGTCAATATACAAATAAAAATCTTTTCTTTGACTTTCCGGCATATCAGACCGGCCCAAAGCAGCCATTAATATTTTACCGATAATTATCATGCCTAGCAAGTTGGCATTAATATCACCTATTTTACCTTTGGCTAATTTAACCAAAATTATTTTCTGCTGATCCATAGCTTCCCGAAAATTCAAAGAACTTTTTTGCTGAGAAACTATAGGACGCATTAAATCATTGGCAATAAACGGAGTTAATTTGGAAGTAATATAAGGCACAATATTAGCCAAAGCCGCTTCACCACCGGCTTTTTGCGCTTCCTTTTCCCAAAAATCTTTGACAACCGGAGTTTTACATTTTGATAATTTATAATTCCTAAATTCTTCATCGGCCAAGACTTTGGAGATTTCCAATAAAGTCGAGCCCGACTCAGGATCATCCATAATCAAAAGTAAAGCATTTCTCATATACTGTTCAAACATCGGGCCGCCGGTTGCTTTTAAATCATATAATTTATCAAAAATAGCCAGCATTTCATTGACTGCAAAAATCTTTTGTTCAGGATGTGCCGGATTATATTCCAGCATGTTCAAGGCTAATGGTCTTTCAAAATCAGACGGATCAAAAACCACCACATCTTCAGCTCTCTCTTTGGGGATGCAAGATAAAATAAAATCAACATCATCGCCATGCGGATCAATATAACACATACCCTCTCCATTATGAATATCCTGTATCGCCAACATATCCATCCATTTAGACTTACCGGTACCGGTCATACCAATAATATACATATGACGGCGCCTATCCTCTTTTTCAATCCTAATCGGTGTCTTTTTACCACGATAAAAATTATCCCCCAAATACAAACCTTCTTCGGGCACATTAGTCGGGGCAGCCGCATTTTTAGCTTGTAACCAAACAATATTTGGTGTTTCGGTATGGCCTAGCGGAAAATGATAAACCGAAGTAATCTCTTCAGTATTCATAATCATTTTGGCTTTTTCATTAAATTCCCTAAAAATAAAATCACTGATTAATTTTTCTTTTTTTACAGAATAACGAGCAAAAGCATTACCATATTCATAAACATTAAACTGACTAAAACTGTTTAAAATATTTTCCAAATATGATTTGGCCTTTTGATCATTATCAGCTGAAACAACTATTCTTATATTAACATCCAAACCGCCCTTAGCTGCTTTTTCTTCTATACCTTTAACAATTTCTCTTTCCATATCTGATAATTGATATGGCTTTTCCGGTTCTTGTTTTTCATTTTTTTTATCACCGGTTAATACCCAATCCTGAAAAAATTTGGATATTTTCTTAAAAGAAAAACCTTGACTTGATTCACTAACAGCTTGGCTGACCTTTTTCCCCTGATAAGCTACAGAAGCTGCTTGCTGGCCCCATTTATGCCAGGCCGGGACAGCTGAACGAACAATAACCTGAATAGCCGCACCTGAATTTTCATCCAATTTACTTAACGTGTTGGTCAAAGAATTCAAGGAATCAGCTTCTAATTTTCTATAAGTTTTAATCGGATAAAGGTATTCTTTTTTAAATTTAAGCATGGACCCGACAACTACGCCTTTAGGGTTAAAAATATTATAATCTTCAACTTCTTCAACTACTGCCTTGGGAAACTGAGCAGTAATTTGTTCTTCAATAAAATTTTTTAAATTCTCCGGAACAACCACGTAAAAATAAATCAGACCGTTTCTTAAAACTATTTCAAATGAAATATGATCGGTCCGGCCTAAAAATGAGGATTTAAACCCTTTTTGCGCTTTTAACCCGGCCAGGTTGGCGAAAAAAGTTTCCATAATGGCAACTCGCTCAGCCAATTCCTGCTGACTCTTGGGCTGACTGGTTTTCTCACCGCTCTCACTGACTTCATATTTAGGTACCATTACCAATAAAACGGTTTGCTTAAAACTTGTTAGATTTTTATAAATACGTCTGGTTATTTTTTGTAATAACCAATATAAAATAACCAAAATTAAAATAATAAAAAACAAAACCAAGCCGCCGATAATCAAAGCTTCGGGACCTAAAACAATAGCTTCACCTAATTGAATGGAAAAATTCCCCATTTTTAAATTTTATTTTTGTCTTCAGGCAAAACTGGGTTGCCTTCTTCTTTTATATCTAAAATTTTATCAGTTTTAATTTTAGCTTCTTGCTCTAAAAAAAATTTATTAATACCAGGTATTATTTTCAGCCACTCTTTGATCAATTCCAATATTTTTTTTACCTTAATTTTAGTTTCCCCCAAAAGTGTAGCAATTTTTGAGGCAGTTATTTCGCCGGTTTGTTTAAACTCAGCTTGTTTTTCCTGGGTCATTTTAAAATAAATATCCTCTAAATCTTCTTCCAAAATATCTTCAATCTTTTCCAAAGCAGGGCTGGTAGCTTGCGGCTTGGCTGGTTCAGCTGTAGTTGGCACAGTCACGCTCGGCGCCTCTTTTTCGTCTTCAATTTCCTTAACTTCTGCAGTTTCAACTGCTTTTTCTGCTTCAACTTTTTTTTCAACTTCAACCTGAGCCGGAGCTTCTTCTATTTTTTCCGGCTGATTTAATGTTTCCTGATTATCAGGTTGTTCTTGTTTTTTATTAATATCAGTCATTTTAACTTAAATTTAACCTTATTATAATTAAAATTATAGCATATTTAATCAAAAATTTAAACTAAATTTACTAAAAAACTAATTATTTTGTTTAGGCAAAAATAAGTAACTTAAAT
>CAZHFK010000054.1:0-5213 GCA_964531215.1 uncultured Gammaproteobacteria bacterium
CCATGGCAGCAGGATTAACCGGATGTTTGAATTGTAATAACCCGGGAGTCGGTTTGAAAAATATTATTTGTAGTTCTTGTATTAATGAATTATTTAAGAATAATAATACGATTGTTTTTTGTAAAAAATGCAAACGTACCCGGGCAATGGATGAAATCGAAATTCAGCGAGCAGAAACAGCAGCCGGTATAAAATTGGATTCAATTCCTGATAAAAAAATAATGCTGGTTTTGGATAGTTGTTCTGCTTGTTATGAACCTGGTGACTCTCAGTCAGCTCGGTTTGCGGCTTTAAATCCGATTCCCATAGCTTGATCAGAAAGGGCGTTAATGCCCTTTCTTTTTTTATACGAAACTATTGATTAAAATTAAATAATATGCTATAATTTTTTTATAATTTTATTAGCATGAGGACAAGCTAATCCCGCTGAAGTGGCGGAATTGGCATACGCGCATGCTTGAGGTGCATGTTCCCAATTGGGATTGAGGGTTCAAATCCCTCCTTCAGCACCAAGCAGGTTTCCGCCAAAGGCGGATCCGCCTCTAGCGGACAAATCCTGTCCTCGGCACACTTCGCCTCGCTTGTAGCTCGGCTCAATATGTCTTTGACACCTTCGAGCGAAGTTACTGACGAACGTAGTGAGGAAGTGACTTGTCATAAATTTTATTAATTAGTATTGGGCAAAAATTTTTACTAATTACTCATTACAAATTACTAAATACTAATCTAGGGCGGTTAGCTCAGTTGGTTTAGAGCGTCTGGTTTACACCCAGAAGGTCATAGGTTCGAATCCTATACCGCCCACACTTCGCCTTGAACTTCGTTCAATGGCTCAGTGTGTTTCACACCCTCAGCGAAGTCATTGACGAACGATAGTGAGGAAATGACCTATTCACATCGTGTACTCTTTCAGTAATAATTTTCCCCCTAGACAAGAGCTACTTTTCATGCATGTCTCTTTTTTAGTTAAGACATCTTGACAAAATTATTGTTTTCCTGTATATATTATAAATATTGTTGATTGCAGTAAATCAAAAAATTATTATTACAGGAGGGAAATAAAATGAAAGATATTAGTGACCTAAGTAAAGAGGCAATTCGTGAACTACTGTATAATCCCCCGCCTGGGACAGCGGAACAATACAAAAAACTGAATAAGGAAGCGACCGGATTACTCACGCTCAATCTCCAGGAAATGGAGAATAGAGGAGACGAAGACGTTAGCACGCAAAGCGATTAAATCTGCGCGCGCGTCAACTTACAAGGACTTGCCTTCGGGCAAGTCTTTTTATTTGACCTTTCTTTTGGATAATGGTTGAATTAATATATAAATAATAATTTTGCTATTTATGTCTCAAAAACAAAAACCCTTAAAAGGACTGCCTGATTCAGAAATTTATGAACAGGAACTTGAATATTGGCCATATAAAAAATCCTGGAATATGGTTTTTGATTATATCTGCAAAAACACTCCTAAAAACGGGTCATTACTTGATTTGATGTGCGGACCGGGATACTTACTTGGCAAAATTGCTGAAAAGCGTCCTGATATCAAGTTAAAAGGTATAGATATTGATGAGCGATATATTCCTTTTGCAAAAGAGAAATATCCGCATATAGATTTTGAATTAAATGATATTTTTTCATTGTCTGAAAATGATAAACATGACGTTGTTATCTGCACTGGCTCAGTTCATCATCTACCTTACGAAAAGCAGGAAGAAGGAATAAAAGTAATGAGTTCTTTAATTAAGCCGGATGGTTATGTGCTTATTTCAGATTGCTATATTGATGATTACTCTAATGAAACTGAAAGAAAATTAGCTGCGGCTAAATTAGGATATGAATACTTGAAAGGTACGATTGAAAATCAAGCACCTGATCCGGTAATTGAGCCGACCATTGAGATTCTCTATAATGATGTCTTTATGAAAGAATTCAAAACATCCATCAGAAAAAGAACTCCAATTTTCAGGAAACTATTTAAAAATGTCCAAACAATGAAAGCCTGGCCAGAAGGCGAGACAGAATACGGTGATTATATTACTATTTGTAAAAATGATTAGATCATATGCCTCTTACACAAGAAGCCATTGACGATCTAAAGAAAATTCATTTTGAAGAGTACGGAGAAGAACTTACTAACGATGAAGCCTGGGAAATGGGCGTTCGTCTTTTAAATTTAACTAAAACTCTTGCAAAACATGGGCAGGATGATAATATTAAAAAATAGTTATTAACAAATGGTATTGACAATTTTTCAGTTTTGTAATAGAATACAAGTAATATGATCACTACCTCTATTGACGCCCTCGGGCGTTGGTAAGGGTAGTTTTTTTTTACATTATTTTCTATAAATGATAATATGAATCTATATGAAAATACCTAAACGCAAACTAAAAGTTTGTATTTATATTGACGGTAGTAATTTTTACCATTATTTAAAGGATAAAGAGATTTCTTTTTCTAAAGGTAAGAAATTTGATTATTCTAAATTTATCGATTTTTTAGTTGGTGAAAAAAGAAAGTGTATTTCAAAAAGGTATTATACAGGGATATTTAAGAATAGAGATGGAACTGATAAAAGTGCTAAACTTGTAAAAAATCAACAGAGATTTATTGCCTCACTAGAAAACGAAGGTTTTACAGTGAAGAAAGGAAAAATAATTTATGACAATGAAAAACCCAGAGAAAAAGGTACCGATGTTAAAATTGCTGTTGATTTAGTAACAGGAGCTATTGATAATCATTATGATTTAGCTATTTTAGTAAGCTCTGATACAGATTTGATTCCCGCAATACAGTATGCAAGGTACAAGAAAAAAAGGATTGAATATGTTGGTTTCTCTCACGCTCCATCTTTCGGTATACAGAAAAATGCTGACATTTCTAGATTGTTACTACCAGAAGATATTGAAAAATTCAAAACTAACTGGTAATTAAGTATCAGTTTTTTAAAACTAGCAGTGGCATTAAAATTTTAGGCGGAACAATGTTATCTTTTAGATACGGGGCTGTGGAAACATGACGCTCAATCGTCAGAATTAGTTCGACTATTGTCCAATAGCGCCCACCCAAATTAAAAAGAGCGGATTTTGAACCGCTCTTTTTTTATATCAAAGGAAATTACTCTTCAATACTGATACATTGCACAGGGCAAGCATCAATAGCTTGTTTGATTTGTTCTTCGTATGGCTTGTAATCATCTAAATCAACGACCTCGCTTTTGCCGTCATTTAGTTTGAAAACTTCTGGCGCAATACCTTCGCAAGCACCGCAACCAATACAAGCTTCTTGATTAACAACTGGTTTCATATGACTAATTGTTAATAATTAAAAATAAGCTTTAAGCTTATAATTATAATAGCAGAAAAATTTATTTATCCCAAATTTATTTATTGGCAATGTTTTTAAATTTTGCTATTATATATTTAAGCTTATAATTTATTAAATCAGTTTGCTTAGAATTATGCTATTGAAAATTTTTGGTACAATTTTAATGATAATCGGAGTTTTAATGGTTATAAAAACCAAGTGGTTTTTGCGGGCGATCGGCCGAATTGCCTGGGCAGAGAGAGTTATTGGCAGCACCCGCAGTTTTTTTAAATTATTGGGAGTGGTTTTGATTTTTGTCGGTTTGATAATGATTTTTAATTTTTTTGGCGGCATTGTTTATTGGGCGTTAGGGCCAATTTTATCTAATTAATAAATAATTTATAATATTATGTCTGACCCAGGAGAAAAACAATTTATTAAACCGCAAGAGGTGATTAATAAATGTCAGATAACAGCCGAGATGAACGTGGCTGATTTGGGTTGCGGTAATTTGGGGTATTTTGTTATTCCGATCGCCAAATTGGTCGGTAAAGACGGTAAAGTTTATGCGGTAGATATTCAAAAATCAGTCTTGGAGGGCGTTAGAAGCAGAGCTAAATTGGAAGGTTTGACCAATATAGAAACTGTCTGGTCTAATTTGGAAAAAGTCGGCGCAACCAATATTCCGGAAGCAAGTTTGGATGTGGCTTTGCTGATTAATATTTTGTTTCAAAATAAAAATCGTAAAGATATAATGGCAGAAGCAATAAGATTACTTAAATCAGGCGGTAACTTGGTCGTGGTTGACTGGAAAAAAATCGGCGTACCTTTTGGTCCGCAAGTTTCCTTACGAGTTGATCCCAATGAAATCAAAGCGATTGCCAATGAATTAAATTTGCAATTAATTGAAGAAACAGATTTTGGTGAATATTTTTGGGGTTTGATTTTTACAAAAAGTTAAAAATGTTTGTTATTAATAATTAAATTCAAGTGATTTATGGTATTTTTAGGAATTGATTGGGGGAAGATATTTTCTATACCTTTTTGGCTGGAGGTTAGTCCAGGTGAACTATCAACCAGATTTGAAAAGATTTTTCTGGTAGTTTTGCTTGTAAGTTATGTTATTTATTTTTTAAGTAAATTTTTTGAAAAACGTTTGACTGCCAGACGTAATTTTATTAAAGCGAAATTTTTACAAAAAATAGCCAGTTTTTGTTTGTTTATGGCAGTTTCGTTTACTTTTGTTTTCTTTTTCCGTTATGAAGCAATTCCTATTTTAGGCGGCCGGTTTTGGGTTTTGATTTGGCTGATAACCGGTGTTATTTGGTTGGGCTATTTATTACGCTATTATTTTACTAAAATCCCCCAGCAATTGTCTGAATTGGAACAAAAACAGAAAAAAGATAAATACTTGGTCGGTATAAAAAAGAAAAAGAAATAATTAATTTGATGACTAAAAAGATAAAAATAGGTAATTTTGGGCAGCAATTAGCTGCCCAATTTTTACTTGATAGAAATTATCAATTTCTGGCGCAAAATTATCATTGTCCGGAAGGTGAAATTGATTTGATTTTTTTAGATCAAGAACAATTGGTTTTTGTGGAAGTTAAGACTAGGTTATCTCAGCAATTCGGCTTGCCGGAAGAAGCGATTGATCAAAGTAAAAAAGAAAAATTATATCAGACAGCTTTGACTTATTTAGCCAAAGAAGAAATTAATCATGATAATTGGCGGATAGATTGTTTAGCCGTAGAAATTGATCAAGCCAATAAAAAAGCCCGGATTCGTTATCATAAAAATATTTATTAAAAAAATCCCCGCACGATGAAAAGCACGGGGATTGAAATTTAATCTTGATCGGCAGGCTGATTTTTTCGTTTTTGCAAGGCTTTATGCGA
>CAZHFK010000055.1:0-4866 GCA_964531215.1 uncultured Gammaproteobacteria bacterium
CGTGGCTCGCTTCTCGCCACTCCTTCATGCGGGGTTTCCTGTTTGGAAGTAAAAATAAAAAAACGGTCAATGACCGTTTTTTTTATTTGAATTATATATAATTAACGCTCCAAAACCTTGGAAAACTCCAATTCATAAATATGCAAAAACGTTACCGCTAAAGCTACGATCAATGGTCCGAAAATAATTCCCCAAACACCCAAAACAACAATGCCACCAAAAATACTAAAAAAAATAATCAAAGGATGAACCTGGGCTTTATCTTTAATTAAATAAGGTCTTAATAAATTATCAATCAAGCTTATAATTATCAAGCCCCATAAAAAAATAAAAATAGCCTGCCAAACCTTGCCAATAATCAATAAATAAATAGCGGCCGGCAGCCAAACAAAAGCCGTGCCAATATAAGGCAAAAATGAAAAAACAAAAATTAAAACTCCGGCCAATAATCCTGGCAAACCGACTACCATAAAACCGATCGCCCCTGTTATCGCCTGAGCCAATGAAGTCGCAAAAGTAGCCACAATCGTAGTATAACTAACGTCACGAAATTTCATCCAAATTAATTTGTCATACTTATTGGAAAGCGGAGTCAAGTGCATGAGACGACGCAATAAACTTCGTCCATCCCTGAAAAGAAAAAACATTGTAAAAATAACCAGTAATAAACTGGTAAAAAATTGACCGGTACCTCGCACCACAGAAGAAGCGGCAGCCAAAACATAACCCCTGATAGTTGAGATAGAATCAATAACAAATTGCTGAACATCAAAAATATCTTTCTCAATAAAATCCAATTTTTGCCACACTTGAACATCCAAATAAGATAAAAGGCCATTATTTATACCTGGTGAAATAGACGCATACAAAGCCAAGGACTGCTGAGCTAAATAAAAAACAAAACAAGTAAACGGAACTATAATAATCAATAAAATTAAAATACAAATAATCAATGATGATAAGGTAATTTTCCCTTTTGTCCAATAAACGATTTTCAAGTAAGCCGGATAAAATATTGTTACTAAAATAGCAGCTATAATTATTTCCGTTAAAAACGGCTTAAATAATAAATAACAAAAATAAAGAATCCCGATTAATATAACTATTAAAAATATATTGGAAAAATCCTTTTTGGCAGCTACATTATTTTTAATTTTAGGCATAGATAAATATTAATAATTTATATTTTTATTATAACAAAAAAACTCAGTACAGTCATGTATACCAAGTTTTTTATGAAATTATTTTGTTTCTTTATGCAAAGTATGTTTTTTGCAATGCTTACAATACTTTTTCAATTCCAACCGTTCTTTAATTGCTTTTTTGTTTTTTTGCGAATAATAATTTATTCTTTTACATTCAGTGCATTCCAATTTAATTAAATTTTCTTGAGACATATTTTTAATTTTAATTTTAAAATTTTTATCAGAGCCACCCGTGGGATTCGAACCCACGACCTACTGTTTACAAGACAGTTGCTCTGACCAGCTGAGCTAGGGTGGCAATTAATGAATCTGTAAATTCTATAATATTATGTAAAGAATTTTATCATAATTTTAAAAATTTGTCAAAAGTCTGCCAAATAAAATCTTGAAAAAATAATTAATATGCTATAATACTATTAAATAAAATTTAAATTATGACAAAAAATAAATATAATTTTATATCAATTTTAATCTTACTAATCATAATAAGCTTTATTTTGGCTATTTTTGTTTTTATTCCCGCCTTTTTTTTGGGTTTAAAATTTAAAATTGACAGCTTATTATTACCATTAACCTTATTAAAACAGATTTTAATTTTTGTTCTAATTTTAATCATTCCTTTACTTTTTAAAAATAATAACCTTATAAAAATAATTATTGCTTTGATTGCTTCTTTTTATTATTCTTTTATTTATTTTTCCATTGCTTATTGGCGGTTTATTAGCGGCGAGGTAAATCCTTATTTCTTTCTTGATTCATATAATGAAATAATTGAAACGGCTGTAAATCTATTTACCTGGCCAATCCTGATAATCGTATTAATAACTTTTTTATTTTTTTATTTTTTTTATTTTTATCTTTTTTTAATTTTATTTAACCTGACTCATCAGTTATACGAAAAATTAAAAACAAAACAAACATTTAATTTTAAATATTTATTATTTTTTCCTTTATTTATTTTGGTTCCCCCCCCTGACCAAGGCTACCTGACACATCAATTTAGCATTATCAAAGAATTCCAAGAAGCTCGAGAATATTTTCAGCCATATATTCCTGATTACACTTCTTTTAAAACCGATTCTCAAGAAAATATTTTTATTTTACAAATTGAATCCGCGAATGCGTTAGCTTTAAACGGTGATTTAAAATTGGATAATAAAAAATATTCAGATAACTATATTCCAAAACTTACTAAAATATCCCAAGACGGTATTTTTTTCCCTTATTTTTGGAGTCATACTATTCAAACCGACAGAGCTCAAGAAAATATTTTATGCGGCATAGTCAATAATATGGGCGCCTCTTATTCTTACAGCCCCAATTCTATGCCTAAAAATTGTTTGCCAAAAATCTTAAAAAAATCCGGTTATACAACAATCGCTTTTCGTTCCGATAACCTGGAATTTCACAATATGGGTACTTTTATGAAAAATCTGGGCTTTGAAGAAATACATTATGATGATATTATGCAACCCGGTGATAAAAAATACACTTGGGGTTATGACGATTGTATTTTTTATCAAAGAGCCTTTGAGTACTTAAAAAATAATTATGCTGATCAATCAAAACTATTTGTTTATTTTGAAGTTTCTTCTCATCATGTCCCCTGGCAGAGCAAACCTGAATATGAATTCGCTCATAAATTTAATCCTGCGACAAATTTTACTGAAAAATATTTAAATTCAGCTTTAGCCCAAGATTATTGTGTCGGCCAATTTTATGAGCAATTTAAAAATTACAATAATAATCAAAATACTCATTTATTCATTTTCGGCGATACCTCTTGGCCAATGGGCGGTAATAATGAAAATCTTTTTTATTCTCTAAATGCTTTTAATGATAATTTCTTGACTTTATTAACTTATATCCCGAGTCAAAACAGAAAAAAAGAATTTCAAACAAATAAAGTGTTATCCAAGAATAAAATTTATGGCCAAACGGATTTAATACCAACTATTTTTGAATTATTAAACCATCAATATTATCAAAATTCGCTTGTTTTTGAGCTAAGTAAAGAGCTAAAGAAACAAAATCATGAAAATTGCTACGCTCTAACTCAACCGTATGGCGGTGGCAGTATTGCCATAGTAAAAGGCAAAGATAAATATATTTATTATATTTTGGAAAATAAATTAGAATATTATGATTTAAAAACAGATTTTCATGAACAAAACCCTAAAATATTAGCAGAAAATCTAAAATACCAAGACTTCAAAGATCAATATTTTTGCCCTCGTTATAAATAAAAAAAAGAGCGAAACCGAGACAAAAAAGAGCGACTATTTAAATAGTCGCTCTTTTTTGTCTCTACGCCAGCCTTTGATTTCTTTTTCACGGCGAAAAGCTAATTTATATGAAACTTGTTTTTCTTTGTATAAAAGTTTAACCGGTAATCTACATCGAGTATAACGAGAGCCTTTACCAGCATTATGACGTTTAAGCCTATTATCAATATTATTAGTAATACCGGTATAATAAGAACCGTCATAACATTCTATAATATAAACATAATAAGATGAGGTCATAAATTTTAAAGTCACTTCTTCACTATCGCGCATCAGTGACTTCGCTGAATGGTGCCGAAGACGCACTGAGGGCTTAACGTAGTTAAGGCACTTACGCACTTCGTTCGTCAGTGCCTTTGCTCACGGTGTTGTAAACACCCTGAGTCCTGAACGAAGTTCTAGGCGAAGTGTGGGCCGAGCAGGATTCGAACCTGCGAAGGCTTACGCCAGCAGATTTACAGTCTGCCCCATTTGACCGCTTTGGTACCGACCCAAAATATTCAATTATTCAATAAACTTTTAAATGCATTTCCCCCCTTATAAGACTTTATCTGCAATTCTCTTCTATAAGCCTCTGATTTATTATTAAAAGTTTCGCTATAAACTAATTTCCAGGGGGTACCACTCTTAGTTGACCTTACTTTGCCAAAATTATGTTGATTTAATCTTTTTCCCAAATCTATGGTATGGCCGATATAATATTTATCATTGGATAAACTTTGGATTATATAAACTTTAAACATAATTTTTAATTAAAGCAGATTTATGCCGCCTTTAGCGGCATCCCGCCCATCCTTTGCGCCTCATTTCCATATCATTTTAAATTTGGCGGGACAGTCTGCCCCATTTGACCGCTTTGGTACCGACCCATAAAAATATATGTCAATTATACAGTATTTTTTTATTTTAGTCAATCCTTAAATTTAAAAATATTAATTCATATTATTGACAAATATTTTAAATGATAATAAAATTAATAAACACCAAATAAATCAAGGAGGGGAAAAAATGACAAAATTTGAAATAATGGAAATAATACAAGAGCATAGAGATATTCCTAAAATCAGCGATGTTATGTCAGAAATAATTCAAATTTTTACAGAAAACGAAATAACATCCGCAACAAGTAAAATGCCTGAATCAATATATGATGCTATTAATAAACTCAAAAAATTATTAAATCTTGAATCGGAATCAGATGATAATATTTTAACAGTCCTAAAAGAAATCTATCTCCAAGAAAACGATATTTAATCGCGTAAAAAACTCAAACGGCCGTTTTTAAAACCGGCCGTTTTATTTATCTTAAAAAAAATTTTCGGAGCCGTTGTCGGGGATCGAACCCGAGACCTCATCCTTACCATGGATGCGCTCTA
>CAZHFK010000056.1:0-4688 GCA_964531215.1 uncultured Gammaproteobacteria bacterium
CACCTAATATTAGGCAAAAATAATTGAATAAAATTTTTATGCAAAGTCGTGTTTTTCATTGACTTTACTTGTCAAAAATGCTATAATTAGTATAGAAAAAGTTAAAAAGGCTTTTTCTCAAAAATAAAAATAAAAAATAAAATTATATGAAAATTTGTAATCCAACAAGTTTTGGTTGGAAGTATAACCAACGCAAAAACCAGGCTGTGATAAGAAAAAAGTCACAACTAGACTTTTTTATAAGTATTATCATGGCTTTTTTAGTTATTTTTATTGTAGCGCAGATTTTAGCTCATTTGGATCAGGCGATTAGATCGCCTTTTAGTGATCGGGCTTTTTCTTTGCTTAGCCCTTTTCAAGTTAACCAAGCTCAAGCAGCTGAAACCGAGGCTTTAAAATTAATTCAATCTCATCGCGAGATTAATATTGTTAAGGGGCAAGGCTTTACCTTTGAAGTCGGCTTTAAAAATAAAACCAATTATACCTGGCCCAGAACAGGTTCAAACAGTGTTGATTTGAAAATTGCCCCGCCTTATAATCGCGAAACTTTTGTGCGTCATCAATTTTGGCGTGATACCGGCACACCTGCCTGGTTAAAAGATGCTCAGGCTAAGCCAGGCTGGCTAGCTTATTATAAGTTTGCTCTGGAAGCACCCAAAGAGGCGGGTGTTTACACTGAAAAATTTGTTTTGGTTAATTATGGAACCGGCAAGATTTTAGTTGGGAGTGAATTTGAAATAACCATGAATGTTTGGAATAATGCCGGTGAATTTCCAAAAAATAAAAAAGTTGAGTTACCTAAAAACAATAAAACAGTGGTTAAGCCTAAACCTACGCCAAAACCAGAATCAATTCCTAAACCCTTACCTAAGCTGGAAGTTACCAAGAAAATGCAGCTAGGCAGAACTTGTTTGGAATTAAGTGTTAAAAAATTTAGAATCTCTACTACGATTACCCAGGATTTGGTTGATAAATGTTTGGCAATCGGTATTGATTTAAGTGATAATATTTATCAAGAACCCGAACCAATAGAAAGTGAGCCCAGTAATGATACAAATGATGATTCAAATTCAAATATTAATCCGATACCGGCCCTGCCTGTTGCTGATAATTCAACTGGCCCTGTAATTCGGATTGGTTTATTTCACACGACTGAACCGATAATTATTAAAGCAAGTTCTGGTTTTGCAATTAAAGATAAAAATAATAATATTTTAGCGAATATAAGTTCTAATCAGCCGATTAATTTTAATTTTGATTTTAGTTCCAAAGCATATAGGTTTACTGGTAGTCAATCAGGTTCAACCAGTTCATATTTAAGCTTAAAAGCCGGTAAGCAAAATAATGTTTTTGAAATAGTTTCTTATGAAAATAGGCCTGGTTGGAATTCCAGTTTAAATGATAATAAATATTTGGGAGATTTGGAAATAAGATATTCAGCATCTACGGGCCGTTTATGGGTAATCAATGAGTTGCCTTTGGAAACATATTTAAAAGGTTTGGCAGAATCAAGCAACAGTTCACCGTTGGAATATCAAAAGGCGTTGATTACTGCGGCTCGGACTTATGCCATGCATCATTATAATCGCGGGACTAAGCATGCTGATGAACATTTTACTATAGATGCCCGTTATGATCAGGTTTATAAAGGTTATGGTTCTCAGACTCGGTTACCCAAAGTATCTCAGGCAGTTGAAGCAACCAAAGGCCAGGTGGTTACTTATAACGACAAAATAGCAATTACGCCTTATTTTTCTCATTCGGATGGTCGTACCAGAAGCTGGGCAGAAGTTTGGGGTGGTGATATCGCCTGGTGTCAGGGAGTGCAAGAACCGGCTGGTTATAATAAAACAACTTTATACGGACATGGTGTCGGTATGTCAGCTTATGGCGCTATTGTTTTAGCTGAAGATCATGGTTATAATTTTGAGGAGATTTTAAAATATTATTATACGGGCATAGAATTAAAACAAATTTATTAAAAAATTAAAATAAAAAAAGAAGAGCTAATTAGCTCTTCTTTTGATTTTTTTATAATATATTTAGAGTTTTTGATTAATAGTTTTTTTGGTTTTTAAGCCTATTCGTTTTTCCGGGGGGATATCTTTTAATAAATGATTAATTTGCTTTGCCACTTCAAACGGATTATCAACCTGCCTAAAAATAAACATGGGCACTTCCCCGGCTGTTTGCACCAGGACATTGCCAAAACTTAAAAAAGTTGCCAAAACACCTTTTTGTTCAGCTGTTACATCCTGAATTTTTTCCAATTCATGTTCAGAAATAAAACGATTAAATAAACCTTTTTGTTCAATATTAATAATTCTTTTGGTGGTAACTATCCAGACATCCAAATGATAATCAACAAAAGCATGATAAAAAAATAATAAAATAAACAAATAATAAATACTGGCCAGTAAAAGCAAAAAAGCGTAAGTTGATTCAGTGGTTAAAAGATTGGGAAATTGATATTCAATAAAAAAATAAAAACCAACCGGTATTAAGGCTAAAAAAATATAAAAAAGCCAATGGCCAAAAATAATAATAAAATGGCGTCTTAAAAATAAAACCAGATTTTCTCCTTTTTGGCGATTAGGTATGTGTTTTTCTATATACATATATTAGTTAAATAATTTAAAAGGCAAGGGTTTGAGTCCAGTCAATTTCGAGGCCCAGTTTATAAGTAATAAATAAAACCAAAATAGTTCCGGCAATAAAAATAAAAGTAACAAAAAAACTTTCAAAACCCAAAAATCCGAATTTTAAAACATGATAAAGATTGACCACGGCAAAGATTAAAAAAGCCAGGACCAGAACCCCATAGGCTATAAGCATGACTGACATTGATATTTCAATAACCATTTTTATTATTAAGTATCTTAATTAAATTGTAGCATATTAAAAAATATATTTTAAATTAGAAAAAATATTTTATAATAAATTGTTTTGGTTTGGATTGGTTTTGGGAGTAAAGCCAAGATGAGTGAAAGCTAATTTGGTTGCCATGCGGCCACGGGGAGTGCGGTTTAAAAAACCCAGCTGAATCAAAAAAGGCTCATAAATATCTTCCAATGTTTCCATTTCCTCATTTGTGGCTGCCGCCAAAGTATTTAAACCAACCGGACCGCCGGAAAATTTTTCAATTAAAGTTGATAAAATTTTACGATCAATTTCATCAAGACCCAAGTCATCAATTTCCAGCATATCCAAAGCTTGTTTGGCTAAAGTTTCTGTTATTTTCCCATCAGCTTTGACTTCGGCAAAGTCACGTACCCGTTTTAACAGGCGGTTGGCAACGCGCGGAGTTTTTCTGGCACGTTTAGCAATTTGTGAACTGGCAGCCGAATCAATTATAGTATTTAAAATTTTAGCATTACGTTTGATTATTGTTTCAATATCCTGATTTTGATAAAAATCCAATTTAAAAGTATTACCAAAACGATCACGCAAAGGTGCTGAAATTAGACTCATTCTGGTTGTTGCGCCAATTAAGGTAAATTTGGGTAAATCCAATCTTAAGGTTTTGGCACTGGGACCCTTGCCAATAATAATATCCAAGGCAAAATCTTCCATAGCCGGATAAAGTACTTCTTCAATTATTTTATTTAAACGATGTATTTCATCAATAAAAAGAATATCACCGTCTTCTAAGTTTGTTAAAATGGCAGCCAAGTCTCCGGTTCTTTCAATGGTCGGCCCGGTTGTAATTTTAATATTACCGTCCATTTCATTGGCAATAATATGAGCCAATGTTGTTTTGCCCAGACCAGGGCAACCATGCAGCATAACATGTTCGATGGGTTCGCCTCTTTTTTTAGCCGCTTGCATAAAAATTTGCAGATTTTCTTTAACTTTATTTTGTCCGATATAATCATCTAATTTTTTCGGTCTTAAGCTTTTTTCAAAAGCGGCTTCTTCTGAATTTTCCTGGGAAGAGACTATTCTATTTTGATCATCGTTTTGATTAATCATTAAAATTTTTATAATTTTTAAATAAGTTATTATTATCTTAACGATTTTATTTTAAAAAAACAAGCAAGATAACAAAAAAACTCTCAAGATTTGAGAGTTTTTTTGTATTTTGTAGTAGTAAAAGAACACAGCTTCGTCATTAGACGAATGGTGCCGAGGGCGGGACTCGAACCCGCACAGAGTTTTATCTCCAAGGGATTTTAAGTCCCTCGTGTCTACCAATTCCACCACCTCGGCCGGTTAGAAGCATTAGTAATGAAGATTACTTGCTTTATAATTAATAATTTAGAATTATAACAATTTAAAATAATATTAACCGGAGCTTCTAACTGGCCCGAGGCCTTAATATTTGCTTAGAAACACACCAGTCCATTGTTATAAATTTATTTAGTAATTTAGATAATTTTTTAATCTGTTTTTCAGATACCTTTTCCCCATACCAGTTTTTAAATATCTTTCTCTTTTTATTGCGTCATACTTATTTAAGCAGCACTCATAATAAATTAGAGTAACCGGTAAGCGATATTTCGTAGAATTAACTTTACCTAAATTATGGTCACTAATTCTTTTTTTTAGATTTTTAGTATAACCTACGTAAAAATTTTTATCCTTTTTATTTAAAAGTATATAGACAAAATACATGTTTTATTTTTATCGCTCAGAGCGGGTGACCGGATTCGAACCGGCGACCTTTTCCTTGGCAAGGAAACGTTCTA
>CAZHFK010000057.1:0-4667 GCA_964531215.1 uncultured Gammaproteobacteria bacterium
TTAATTTACCGATTTCTGAAAAACGTGACTCACAGGAAATTTGCTTTGTGCCGGAAAAAGAACATTATGAATTTTTAAAAAGGCATTTAAATCTAAAATCAGGCGAAATTATTGCTATTGACGGACAAAAACTTGGCCAGCATCAAGGCTTACCCTTATATACAATTGGCCAACGAAAAGGCTTAGAATTAAGCGGTGGTCCGTGGTATGTTGTTGAATTAAATTTTAAAACCAACCAACTAATCGTAACCGATAATCCACAAGATCCACGCCTTTTTTCTGATATAATGTATGTAATGGAACTTAATTGGCTTCAAGATATTAAGCTGCCAGCCAAACTTGAAGTCAGAATCCGTTATTTGCATAAAAATCAAAAAGCTGTAATTTCGCGAGAAAATAAATTAATTAAAGTCCAATTCAATAAAAAACAAAGAGCAATTACTCCCGGCCAATCAGCTGTTTTTTATAAAAACAAAGAAGTTATTGGTGGGGGAATCATAACCAAAAAATAATTATGCCAAAAACTTTATTTTTCAAATTTAAAATTTGGGATTTATTAATCGCAACCTTTATTTTAGCTTCCAGCATTGCTCAAATCGCCTATGTCCAATCAACTTTTTTAAATCAGTATTTTTCCATTGAAAAAGTCAGTTTTATCTTTTTTATCTCTTATACCATTTCTTTTATTCTAATTAATCAGTATCCCAATATAATCGTCAGGTTTAATAATAGTCGCTGTGCTATTATCTTATTAATTTTGGAAATAATCAGTTTGTTATCCTTTATATTTATACCGCTAAAAATATTTATATTTTTAGCTTTTCTTATTTATGTTATTGCGCAAAATTTAATTTATATAAATTTTGATCTTTTTATTGAAGCCCAAAGCACTGACCAGGCAACAGGCGAAATAAGAGGCGCCTATTTAACAGCCATGAATTTGGGCTGGGTTTTATCGCCATTTATTTCTGGTTTAATTTTGGATAATTATGGTTTTAATTATTTATTTGCTTTTGTTATTTTCTTAACCATGCCCATTATTTATATTATTTTGCTTAAATATAATAAATTAAAAAAGAAACCGCTTCATAAAAAATTCAAATTTATCAAAACACTAAAAAAATTATTTAAACGACCAAATTTGGAAAAAATTTTTTACTTAATGTTTTTATTACAATTCTTTTACGCTGTCATGGTCATTTATACGCCGATTTATTTAAATCAAACAATCGGCTTACCTTGGGATCAATTGGGTATTATTTTTACTGTAATGCTGATTCCTTTTATTTTAATACAATATCCTGCCGGTTATTTGGCTGACAAATATTGGGGGGAAAAGGAATTATTAACGATCGGGCTTTTTATTATTATAATTTCTTTAATCTTAATCTTTCTGGTTGAAACCAAAAGTATCATTATCTGGGCCTTATTATTATTTTTAACCAGAATCGGAGCCAGTCTTTTGGAAATAATGTCTGATACTTATTTTTTCAAAAAAATCAATCATAACGATATTGCTTTAATTAATTCTTACCGCTCAACTCGTCCTTTAGCTTATATTTTTGCGCCATTTATTTTTGGTTTAATTTTATATATTTTCCCGGTTCATTATGTTTTTCTTTTTTTGGCTGCCATTATCAGCACGGGTTTATACTTTGCTTTAACTTTAAAAGATACTAAATAAAATTATTATCAAACAAAAAAACGCCTTAATTAAGGTGTTTTTTTATTATATTAAATTTAGCCAACTTCGGTCTTTATTTAATTACCCAATTAGGGATAATATCAAGCTGAATATTTAAATCAAAAATATCAAGATAACTTAACCCGACTATTACTAAAGTATAAAATAAAGAAACCAATATTTGCCCTATAATTGAATTTTTTTCTACTTTTTTTATGCCAAAGATAGAATAATGCATCATTAAAAAACCGGCCACATTAGTAATAAAATAACCAATAATAAATAATGTGATAAATAACCATCTTTCTATATCAATAAAAATATCTATAAATTTACCGATTAACCAGGCAAAAGCATAAGCCAGGGGAACATTGACAAAAATATCATTCCACCAAGATAAAGGGGATAAAATAAATCCTATAAATGCCAAAGTACCTCGTTTTATCCAAAAAAGGGTCGGTAAATGTTTTAAATGTATTAATACCCATCTCATAATTATAATTATAACATAATTTAAATAAAAAAGGCTTAGTTTCAGATTTATAATCTTACCACTAAGCCTTGATTTTGTCAAGAAGAAAAGCTATTCATGGAGGATTTTAGCCCTGCCTTGTTCTTTGGCTTTTTGTTTAAGCTTTGCTGCTCTGGCAATGGCAGTTTCTATTGTTTCCTCCAAATCAACGTCTACCACACCGGCAGAAAAAGGAATTCCTTTATGCTTAATGCTGTTATGCTCAACTACCAGTGTTTGGGCGTAATCAAGCAGTGCTTCTAGTCGTTTGACAAGAATTTCACCCAAATCATCCAAGATAATTACGAACTCTTCCCCTCCAAATCGGCAAACAACATCATAAGTCCGAAAATACTCTTTCAGTGTTAGGGAAAAAGCCTTAAGCAATTCGTCGCCAAAAGGTTCACCATAAGCTGTATTGATATTTTTAAAATTATCCAGGTCAACCATGGCCAACGATAAAAGCTTATCGTTTTTACGGCGACTCCTTTTACGAAGTTCCTCAATTTCTTTAATCCGATGGGCAAGAGCGTTTTTATTAAGCAAACCAGTCAAAGGATCGGTATCCCTGAACAAGTTTATTATTTGACGTTGCGTAAAAAACTCACGCAACGCCCAATGAATAATGGTAATCAATCCTTTGTTAGCTTGCGAAAATTCTCTTGCCGTAGAGGTGTCATCAATGGCCAAAATAGCTAAGACATCTTCTTTTTTTAGTTTTTCTTTGTCATGATCCATAGGCGTAATCAATAAAAGCAAATCCCAACCTACATCAGGCGTAGGAATCTCTTGAATCAATCCGCCATGCGGATCAAAAGAAATTTCAGTCACTTCACCAAATTTGGAATTATCGATTTTAAGACCGCCATGAAGACCGGCCAAGACAAACTCGGTTTTATCACCACTACTGCGGGAAATAAAAAGCCCCAGACGATCAACTTGCAAATCAATACTGATAAATTCCAATAAAACCGGAGCCAATTCTGACACGGGGGAAGTAATTCTTGACAACAAAGCCAAAATTCTTCCCCAATTATAATTACGCAAAGTTTCCCAGGAAATTTCCTGTTCCATATGACCTCCTTTCATAGCTTGTTAATTTAATTGTCAAATTTCCATTTCCTTCTTGAACATTTAATATTAACATAATTATTTTAATTTGTCAAGCAAAACAAAAACCTTGTTTTTTTTAGGGATAAACAAGGTTTAACTTAAAATTATGCGAACGCATAAAATAATAATTACTACAGCAGTCAGATTAAGAATCAGTTTATTGTAACGGCTATTCATTAACTTTTTAGCGCTAAAATCAGCAAATAAATACATTAGGCTAAAACCTAAAATATTGCCGAAAAACAAACAAATAATCAAACCAAAATCTTTTAAACTAAGTAAATAAGTAGTATTGAAAATCAGATCATCAGCAATATTACTAAAATAAATAAGCAATGAAATCCAAAATACTCGATTAGCTGATTTTTTTGTCTTATTAATCTGCTGTTCTGGTTTGAGCAAATTTTCATAAATTATCTTTGAAGCAAAAATTATCGGTAAAAGTAAAAATAACTTTGAATATTGGGTATATTTCTCAATTGATTCCAAGTTATTAATTAGGACCAGCCTAATTAACTCGCTTAGAATATAGCTAAGACTAAACATGATGATAACACCCAATAAAGTGCCCAAATATACAAACAATCTTTTTTTTCTTGATTGTTCTTGAATTAAAGCAAAAACAACAATTAAATCATCAAAGCCTGTTACAAAAAAAATCAAAATACCGGTCAACACTGTAAAAAGATAATTTAACAATTTACTCACCTCCTTTATTTTAAAAGTTCTAACATTAAAATATATCACAAATATCCAATTTTGTCAATAATTGGATTTGCTTAATTTTCCTGTTTTTATTATAATTATTTACATCTATGTTAACAGCCAAAGAATTACGTCAAAAATTTATAGAATTTTTTACAGAAAAAGGACATAAGCAAATTCCCAGTGCTTCTTTAATTCCGGAAAATGATCCCAGTTCACTTTTTATCAGTGCCGGCATGCAGCCTTTAGTCCCTTATTTAATGGGCGCTGACCATCCGGCCGGGAAACGACTAGTTGATATTCAAAAATGTATTCGTACCGGTGATATTGATGAAGTTGGGGATAACCGCCACTTAACTTTTTTTGAAATGATGGGGAATTGGTCTTTAGGTGATTATTTTAAAAAAGAAGCTATTGTCTGGTCTTGGGAATTTTTAACTGATCCCCAATGGTTAGGCTTGGATCCTAGCCACTTTTATATTACGGTTTTTAAAGGTGAAAATAATATTCCTCGCGATGAAGAAGCAATTAAAATCTGGCAAAAAGTTTTAGCTGATGCAAAAGTATCAAATGGCGTTGCCGCTGATGATGAAATAGTTAAACAAGGTATTAGAATTATTCCGCTTGATATGGCTGAAAATTTTTGGATTGCCG
>CAZHFK010000058.1:0-4498 GCA_964531215.1 uncultured Gammaproteobacteria bacterium
GGTTTAAATTAAAAAACTTTTTAGGCTTAACCAAACTAAAAAATTATTTTAAATTATTTTTTAAAAATTTATTTAGTTTAGTTAATTTTAAATTAGTTTCAGCGCCTTTTGGGGGCATCATTTTCGGTCTGGTTTTAAACCCTTATTTTCCTAAAAATTTAAAATTTTACTGGCAGCAAGTTATTGAAATCGGTTTGATTAATTATAGAGGCTTGGTAAATGTTGGCGGTGAATGGTATCCTTATAGTTTTGCCGAATTAATGACTAATAGCGGTATCGTGATTATTATTTTTATTGTTTCGGTTATTTTATTTTTTATTTTTATAAAAAAACAAAAACCAACCAGTATTTTCTTTTTATTAACCAGCCTTTTATTTTTTATTTTAACTTTAAAATCCAGGCGCTATGTTGAATATCTGACCCCGAATTTAGTTTATTTTTCAGCCTTTACTTGCGGTTATATTTTAGCTGAAGTTAATTTTAAAAAATTTTTAAAACAATTTAAAAAGGAAAATTATATTTTAGGGAATTTACTCGTTTTTGTAATAATTTATATGGCGCTTATTTTTCCTTGTATAGTTATTCGTAATGCCTACTTAACAAGCCAAAGTTATCGCGGCGGGATTGAATATCAGCGTTTTGAAGGAATAGCCAATTATTTAAAAGAAAAAAGTCAGCCAGGTGAGATCGTTATGCAGACTGATTGGGATGATTTTCCCATGCTTTTTTATCATAATCATCAAAATTATTATATTATTGGGCTGGATCCGACTTTTATGTATAATTATGATGCCGATTTATATAATTTATTTACTGATATTACAACGGCCAGAAAATTTGACAATTTATATGATGAAGTTAAAAATAAATTTAAAGCCAAATACTTTATTGTTGATGCTGACCGCAAGCAATTGAAGCGTAATTTACAGCGATATGCGGGCTTTGTTCAAGTATATGAAGATCAAGACGGCACCATTTTTAAATTAACCAAATAATATGAGAATTTTATTTGTTTTGCCTGTTTATAACGAAGAAAAGATTATAAAAAAAAATCTTTTACAGTTGAATACTTATTTAGCTGATACTTTGGTTGACGAATATTTAATAGTAGTAGCTGATAATAATTCAACAGATAAAACAGCTGAAATAGTGAAAGAGCTGGCCGGTCAAAATGAAAATATTGCTTATTTTTTTGTTAGCCAAAAGGGAAAAGGGATAGCTATTAAAGCAGCTTGGCAGCATTATGCCGATAATTTTGATGTTTTTATTTTTATGGATGCTGATTTGGCGACTGACTTAGGAGCTGTAAATAATTTAGTTCAAGATATTAAAGATGGCGCTGATATGGCAATTGGTTCAAGATATTTAAAAGACTCAAAAGTCAAAAGAACTATTTTACGCCACTTGTTTTCTTTGGCTTACCGTTTATTTTTACAAATATTTTTAAGCACCAAAATAAAAGATTTTCCCTGTGGATTTAAAGCGGTTAATCAAAAAATATTAAAGGAGATTGTTCCGCAGATCAAAAATAATACCTGGTTTTTTGATACGGAAATGGTTTATTTGGCGGAAAAACAAGGTTATAAAATAAAAGAAGTGCCAGTAAAATGGCACGAACCGAGAACCAGGGGAAATAAAAGCAGAGTTAATTTATTTAAAGTTTCTTGGCAGTATTTTAAAGAAGTTTTACGTTTAAAATTTAGGCAATAGTTATTTTAGATTAATTTTGCCCAAAATTTTAATTTGGTCAAAAATATTAGTAATTGAACAGATATTGTTTTGTTCGACTCCGCCTTGTATGTCAAGAATTTGGAATTTATTAAATTTTCCCATATCATAAAAATTAAGTTGAATGATTTGATTGGGCTGCCATTCACTGGTCGGATAAAGCCCATAACCCAAAGCATAGATTTGCTGATTAATTTTAATAAAATAATTTTTAGGAATTGGGTTTAAAACTTTAAAATATAAAGAAATCAGTTTATTATTTTCATAATAACCCAAAAATTCAATTTGCTGATTAATTAATTGTTTTTGCTGATTTTTGATTTCAGGTAATTGATTATGAATTTTATATAAATTTAAGTTTGAATCTGTATTTTTTTGCCATAAAGCTAAATTTTGTTTGGCTTTTTTTAATTGGTAATTATTGGTTTTGATTAATGTTCTTAAAGTATTATCTCCCCGGTAATAATTATCAGTGTAGCGTTGTTCATATTGAAATTTATAACTGATAAAATCATTAAAATTAATTAATAAATATTGAGTATCTTGGGGAATTTGATATTGGCCTTGACCGTATTGTTGCTGGTTTAAAAAAGTATAATTTAAAGAATAAACTCGTTGTCTAGAAGATAATGGAGTAATTAAGTCATAAGTTGTTATTACAGCCAATTGAGCGGGTATTTGCCGGATAAATTCTTTTTTTAGGGTTACTTGCTGGTAATCAGTTGTAATCATTGTTTTTATTAAAGGGATAAGCGGACCTAAGATTAAAAAATTATAGATTAAACCGGTTATTAAAATGGTTAAAATAATTGTTTTATATTTTTTATAAAAATTAACAAATTTTTGTTTTATAAATAAATATTTTAAAGAAAAAATTGTAGCTAAGCTAAAAGCAGTTAAAAAAATAGCTGCATAATGTGATTGTAAAATAGATTCCCCGGAATATCTGGCTAAAATAATTTGCATAAACATGCCCAAGCTTAAGAGCAGGTATTTAGGCCGGAAAATGGGCAAAAATAAAAAAATTAAAAATAAACCCAAAATTAATTCAAAAAAATGAATATTTATAACCCGTTCTAGCACCAAATTAAATTTTAAAAAGAAATTAATAAAAATTTCCCCAAGATTATTGCCCAGCCATTGATAATAAATTAAAAATTTATAATCGTTACTACTGGCAAAGGCGCTTGAGATTTTTAAAGCAGTAAAAAAGTAAAGACTGCTTAGCATCAGCGGTGTTAAAACCCATTTAAGTTTTTTCTTATCTAAAAAAGCTACAATACCAAACATAAAAATAACAAAAGCTACGTCTTCCCTGATTAATAAGCTTAAACCAGCCAAAGCTAAAAAAGCTTTAAAATTATTATTTTGATAAAAATAAAAAGTCCAAAAAATAAAAAAAGGCAACAAAGCTAATAAATGAAATTCATACAAATTCATATTTAAAGTAGCCGGATTAAATAAGTAAAGAACAATAACCCAAAAGGTTGCTAGCTTTGATAAATTTTTTTTAGCAATTAAAAATAAAGGAATAGCAGCTAAAGCAATAAAAAAAGTTTGTAAAAAAAGCAGGCTTAGGGGATTGGGTAAAAGAGAGTAAAACGGCAATAATAATAAAATAATCGGGGTAAAATGATCCCCTAAATAAGATGTGGGATGAATAGTAAATTCAAATAAATTACCCAATGAAGAATTATAAAAAACTTGATTAAAAATAGCTAAATCTAAAGCATTATAATTAAAAGTCTGGTATTTGAATAAACAAAAGCCAGACATTAAGACTATATAAATAATAACTAAAATTACTATAATTTTAGCTAATTTGGACCAAGTTAAATTTTGCAGAGAATTAAGCATAAGTTATTATTATTTTAACCTAAAAAAAGGGAAAAATAAAGAGGAATTGCTATTGACTTTTTTAATAAAATATGCTATAATCCAATTATAATTTAAGGTAGATTTTTTTTAAAAAAAGAATGCAACTCCTGATAAATAGGAGTGAAGGAGGAAAAAATGAAAAAGGTATGGATTATGGTTATTCTGGGCGTTTTTGTCATTGGCCATCTGGCCTGCTCGACCAAGGTTAAAAGAGGAGGTAACGGTGATGTGTCTGTGAGGACATATGACCGGCAAGTGGCGGGAGAAGCCATTGATGATGAGAACGATTATGTTCTCGGGTCACGAGTGGCTCAAGTCATTCAGGAAAATCCCCAGGCCACAGTGGTTACACCGGGATTTACCTACATCGGGGATGGCTCCGATGGTGATCAATCCGGTATTTTTGAGAATTATGCCGGGTTTGGCATTACGGTTACTTTCAGCGGACCATCGCCCAGCAGGGAAAAGTATTCGGTTTCAGTGCCGGCCAAAGGTTTTGCCAGGCTTAAGCTTAGTCCGGGCAAATACAATTATTCCGTGGAACGGCAAGTTTCGCGGAAAAATATTTTGTTGATCGCATCAGCAGAAGCGACAATCAACCGAAAAGGTGCTGATCGGCATTCTAGGCTGGCCAATGAGGAAGTTGACTTCCTCTATTGGTACAAGCCATAATAGCTTACTTAAACAAAGGGGCGGTTCTTAACAGAACCGCCTCTTCTTTTTTACTTCCAAACAGGAAACCCCGCATGAAGGAGTGGCGAGAAGCGAGCCACGACTGAGTGCGGGGATGAATGGGCTTAGCACACGAAGTGTGCTAAGCTGTTAGCACAAAAATTTATTATTCAAGTAGCAATAGATCCTTCGACTAAGCTCAGGATGACAGTATTGGTGG
>CAZHFK010000059.1:0-4493 GCA_964531215.1 uncultured Gammaproteobacteria bacterium
TTAATTCTTTTCTTTTGGCTTCAAATTTTTCCAAATAATATAAACGCCGATCGTTTTCATGAAATTTAAGCATTTGATCATTAATAATCACCCAATTTTTCTCACGGACAGAAATATCTCTTTTGCTTTGTGACATTTTTTTATGCTGAATATATTTGGTTAATTTTTCCAGCCAATCACCCAAAACGCCTTGCCCAAAAAATTGTTTAAATTTATAAATACGCTCACTGAATTTTGTATCTTCAAGCTGATAACGGTGGCCAACTTGTTTATTTTGGTAATTAGGCAAAGATTGATTAAACCAATTATTGGCTTGTAAAAATTTGGAATGAAAATCGTCTCTTTCGTAAACAGGAAATAAGGTTACCAACCAATAAATCAAATAAATATCATCGGGCACTATTTTTATTTGGCTTAAGTCCAAATTATCTTCGGACAAATAAAAACTTAAACATAACCTATCGGTAACTTTGTTACCATGCCGCCTAATTCCCATTAAACTGAGCAATAAAGTAATAAAAAAACGGCTAAAATATAACCGGTTTTTACTGGTGATAATAAATAAATCGATATCACTTTCCTGGCGGGCATTTAAATAAGCTAAATTATTACAAACAGCAACTAATTTAATAAAGGGGAAAAATTTTAAAAATTTAACCGCTTTTAAGGCTATTTTGAATTTTTTATCGGCAATATTATATTGCTGCAGCCTTGTTTGGATAATCTGCTGACGATTTTTCAAAAAATAAAAACCAGACTGACTGGTTATGATTTTTTTGAGTTTGGGATTATTTTCCAAATTATCTTTAATCTCTTGCAAAGAATAATCAGCGCCTGACATGCCGCCAGTATATAAGTAATTATATATTTCCAATAAAGTCAAAGGATAATCAAAAACATCAAAATAAGTGATGGTATTAATAATAAATAATTCTAAAAATGATAAATCTTTTACGGCATTTGGCATTGGTAATTAGTTACTATTTATAGGAAGATTTCTTTTTTTGCTCATTACTTGCTCTTATTAAACTATTTAACATTTTTAACATTTTTCTCAATTTTTATTTAAAAATCACTTAAACGTGATTCCTGCCAAACATTTAAATCCTCTATATCTCTTATAGTCATATTTTTAAAAAAATAATTATCAATCAACTAATGCCCAATGACCAATACCTAGTGCCTAATTACTAATCGACTCTTTTACTGGTAATAGCCGGTTCTGTCCCCTCCATCTTATTAATTTCCGGGTCTACTTTTTCGGCTGATGTTTTTGCCTTAATAACATTATCTTCAACAACCATTTTCCGTTCATCAAAATTAATAATCTGCTCTTTATTAATAATCAGCTTATTTTCAAATAAACCAGCCAAAGAAAGCTTGGTTTTAACATGGTATTTTTCAAGTATACCGGTATCGGTTTCCAACTCAAAATCAGTAATTCTCCCCAAATATTCACCGGAGAGAGTCGAAACTTCAACCTTTTTAAGCTGTTTATTTTTAATAAGCATATTTTATTGATTTTTTTTATCTGTATCACTCTCTTTTAGTTCATTTGATTCAATTTGCCGGACATTTTCTTTTACCGTTTCTTCACTATCACTACCGACTTCAATAATTTTATTTTCAGAGTCAGAAGCTTCGGTCTTTTTCTCTTTATTATTACGTTTAAACATCCATAACTGCTGCAAAGCCATCAATAAAGTGGTGATAAACCAATATAAAGTCAAACCGGCCGGCAAACTAATACCAATAATAATGGTAATAAACGGCATAAAATAAACCATTTGTTTATTCATCATGGCCATCATTTTTTCATCGCCGGCCCCTTTGATTTCTTTACCTTTAATCATTGGCGGTTTACGAGTCATCATCATTTTAGCTTGCCAAAACTGTGAACCACCGGCTAAAAACGCCAAAATAATACTTGGCACGGCCAAATCTATACCTAAAAGAAAATGAGAAACAGAATCAATCTGGCCGGGATTTTCAATAAAAGGATACAAAATATTTAAGCTTTCCGAATTCAAACCATGACGAAAAACCTGAAAAACCGCAATTAAAAATGGAAACTGAACCAGCAAAGGCAAACAAGAAGAAAAAGGATTAACTTTTTCTTGTTTATAAAGCTGCATCATTTCCATTGACATTTTTTCTTTATCGTCTTTATATTTCTTTTTTAATTCTTCTATTTTGGGCTGGATTTCCTGTAAAGCTTTTTGTGATTTAATTGACTGATAATATAAAGGAAATAAAATTATTCGAATTACCACTGTTAAGGCAATAATTGCCAGACCAATATCATTACCCGGAATAATATTATAAAGCCAGATCAAAAAATTAAAAATCGGTTGATAAAAAATGAGATTATAGAGTTCTATCATAATTTTAGCGTACAGCTAATAGCATATGGCCTATAGTTATAAGCTATCAGCCATTTGCGATTAAGCGAATTATTTTTTAGTTTTTTTATCAGCTTTGTCTTTTTTGTCAGCTGATTTAGTTTTTTTAACTTTTGCTTCAGTCTTTTTACCTTTATCTTCTTTGGCTTCTTTTTTAACAGTCTTTTTCTCTGTTTTTTTAGTTTTTGGCTTGGTTTCTTTTTCTGCTGATTCTGTGCCTGCCTCTTTTTCGCTGGTTGTTTTTGGCTCTTCTTCTGCTGGAGTTGATTCTGTTTCTTTAGGTTCAGCTTTTTCTTCAAGATCTTCCGGCTTAGCTTTACCCATTTCAACTTCTTCTTTTTTACCACCGGCTGTTTCTTTTAAAATATTGATTTTCCAGCCGGTTAATTTGGCCGCCAAACGAACATTTTGGCCTTCTTTACCAATCGCCAAAGAAAGCTGATCTTCATTAACCGTGACTATTGCTGTTTTTTCTTCTTCATTAACATCAATCGCTGCCACATTGGCCGGTGATAACGAATTGGTAATAAATCTTCCCGGATCTTCATCATATTCAATAATATCTATTTTTTCACCGCCCAATTCATTAATAATAGTCTGAATTCTGGCACCGCGCTGACCAACACAAGAACCGATCGGATCAATGTTTTCCTGATTACTTTTGACTGCTATTTTGGAACGTGAACCGGCTTCTCTGGCTAAAGCCATTATATCAATTGCGCCGGACACAATTTCCGGAATTTCTGTTTCAAATAATTTCCTAATCATTTCTGCACTGGCTCGAGATACGATTATTTCCGGACCTTTAATGGTTTGTTCCACTGAAACCAGATAAAATTTCATACGATCACCGGGATTATAACGTTCGTGTTTGATTTGTTCTTCAAAAGGCATTAAAGCCGTTGCTTTACCCAAATCAACCAAAAAGCCTCGGGGATCACGTCTTTGAATAACACCAATAACCAATTGGCCTTCTTTATCTTTGTATTCCTTAAATAATGTTTCTCTTTCAGCTTCTCGGATTTTTTGCACTATTACCTGTTTGGCAGTCTGAGCAGCCATACGACCAAAATCTTCCGGCACTTCCAAAGGCACAACCAGTTCATCTCCGACTTTAATACTTTTTTTAATTTTTTTAGCGTCTTCCAAAAGAATATCGGTTTTGGGATTAAATTTTAATGGTTCCTCCTGATCCTCTATTTCTTTAATAAATTTTTTATCACGACCGTTTTCATCTATTTCATCAATAATTTCTTGCGGAAAATCAACCACTACTTTTTTATCATAAACTTTCATTTTCCCGTCTTTGGGATCAAACTCAAAAATAATATTTTGGTTTTTGTCACCAAAATCTTTACGATAAGCGGCTCCCAAAGCCGAATTAATAGTTTCGGTAATCGCATCTTCAGCCAGACCCTTTTCAGCTGCAATTTGTTTTATGGCTTGTTGTATTGTTTGTAAATCCATAATTTTTATAAAATTTTTTAAAAAATAAACTAGTTTAAAATACATCAAACTAGCTTAATTTAAGTATACACCGGTTAGTAATTATTGTCAAATAAAAAATTAATAAAAGTCTCCAAGTAGGACATTTCTATTTCACCTTTACATAACTATACACAAACTTGACGAAACAGCAAAAATTTGTTAAATTTTAATATTCAATGAACTTTGCCAAAAAGGAGGAAACCTAAATGGATAAGTTTAAAAAAACTATTAAGTATATCCGCAATATTGTCTGGCTAAAACTAGGCTTGGATATCTTCACTACGCTGGTAATTATTTATTTGATAGTGCAATTTTTTCTCAATGAAAAATTGACTGCGCCCGAATGGATGCTTGATTTATACAAAATAGTTTTATCAACATTTGTTTTTTCTCATGAAGCTTTTCGCTGGATCATTGGCCATGGCCGGGAAAAACATTACAGCTGGTATTTTGATCATGGTGAAATTTACGTGGTTGCATGGATTTTGGCTGCCTTGTTTCTCTGGATTATGGAAGGTATTTTTCATTATCCTGAACCCAGCATGGTTATCAATCTAACGAGCTGGTCGGTCGGCGCTTATGCCGCATCACGCATCGGTAAGA
>CAZHFK010000060.1:0-3978 GCA_964531215.1 uncultured Gammaproteobacteria bacterium
TCAAGGCATAATTTCTCTGTAGCATAATATGAATTATTTAATTCTGTGGCTTCTTCCAATCTGGGATAATAATTATTAGCCAGCAAAAAAACTTCCAAACCGCTTCTAATCCGATTTATTTCAGATAAAACATAAATATCTCGGGCTTTCTTATTTAAATATGAAATAATAAAAATATTTGCTAAAATCAAAATAACAATTACAAAACCGACAATTATAGCTTCTATTTTAGTAATCCCCTTGCTTGACATCGACTTTATTTCAATTATAAAAATTATTTTTTACTTTCCTTTAAAATCTTTTTTATTTTATCAACCACCTCGGAAGGCATAAAATGTGCTTTGATCAAATAACCGACAGCTCCTTTTTCAAAACCCTTTTTAACATCATCTTTTTGCCCTAAATTGGTTAATAAAATAACCGGAATATCAGCTAATTCCTCATCTTTTTTCAAGGCATCCAAAACAGCAAAACCATCCATTTTAGGCATTAAAATATCTAATAAAATAATGTCCGGATTTTCTTTTTTAACCATTTCTAGACCCTTTTTACCATCTTCAGCTGAAACAACCTCAAACCCCTCCAGTTCAAACTTGGTAGTGTACATTTCAACTAAAAAAGAATCGTCTTCAATCAAAAGTATTTTTATTTTTTTGTCTTTTGCCATATTTATAAAATTAAAAATAAATTAAATTATATTATATTAATATTTTATCTTAAAAACGGATTTAATTCAGAAAAAGTCAAAACTCTCGGATCCCAGTCTACCTGGCCAAAAACATCCTTACCTCGCCTTATATCTTTAAAACGATCGGCAATCGTATAAATCAAAGAAGAACTGATTTCATCAATACTTTTACCATTGTCAAAAACTACTGTCGGCTGGTCTACTCTGCGCAATTCCCCATTATCTTCTACCAAATAAATCACTTCTTCCCCGCTAAATTTAACCAATGAACCTCTTAATGGCGCCAAATCAGTATCCGGCAAAGAGCCGGATATCGGGCTAACTGGGCTGGGCGTGGGACGAGGACTGGGACTTGGTCTGGGGCTCGGCCGAGGACTGGGGCTCGGACTGGGTCGCGGGCTAACAGTTGGTGTGGGACTAGGACTTGGACTAGGACTTGGACTAGTAACTGCAATGGGTTGATTAACGTCTGGGGTTGCAGGTTCATACAAAAAAAAGTAATAATAAGCGCCGCCACCTAAAACAGCTATAATAATTATAGCAAAAACCAAAGAAAAAATTAACCGCTTTTTAAAAAGATACTTTTTTAAAATCGCTACAAAATTAACTTCTTTAAATTCTTTTTCTATTGGGACTTTTTTCTTTTTTTTAACTTTTTTCTGCTTTGGTTCTTCTGGTTCTTCCGGTAAATGCATTTTTACTTCTACGGTCTTTTTTTTCGGTTCAGTGGATTTTTTTTTAGTCCCTTTACCTAAAAAATCAATTGACATAATTATTTATTTTTAAATAATCTCTCTCATAGCCAATCCCAAAGCTACTGAAAAACGCGGGCCAATTTCAAATAAAACCGGTTTTAATTCTTCGGGATAAATAACTCTTGCCCAAGGATCTCCGACATATGTCCTGATATCCAATACTTTGGTTAAATATTTATCCAAATGATTACCGATCAATGAACCGCCACCGGTTAAAATTATTTTGTCCAATTGTTTTTCACGGCCGGTCTGATCATAATAAGTTTTGATCAAATATTTTATTTCAGTAACAATCGGGGCTAAAGCGGCTTCAACCGGCTTGGGATATTCTTGCATGTTTTCCTGAGACATCATTATACCCAAATCCAATTTATAATTTTCCGCTTCACTGATTGTTATATTTAAACTGTCGGAAATTGCCCGGGTAAAAGCAGCGCCACCTACGGCAATACTTCTGTTTAAAACCGGGATGGTTAAATTAACTATTGATAAATTGGTTCTATTTTCACCGATATCAACCAATAAAATCAAGGATCTGTCAGAACCAACCAAAGAACGCACCAAGGCAAATCCTTCTATATCCAAATTAGTTAATTGAAACCCGGCTTGTTTAAATATATCGACATAATCTTTAATAACTTCATTGGTAGCAGCTGTTATCAAAAATTTGACCGAATCCAATTTGGAATTCTGATCAGCTTGTTCGACTTTATCAGTTCGTATTAAATTAAAATCAAAAGTCATTTCTTCCAATGGACGAGGCAGAATCTTTTTGATTTCATTTGATATTAAATCTTTAATTTTGGCTTTATCATCTAAATTTTTTTTAACAACTCCGGATAATTTTACCACTGAACTAAAGACCAAAGACGGCGGCAAAGCTGCCAAAGCCAAATTAGTGGTAACCTTAGAACGATCAGCTACTTCTTTTAATAAAGTCGAGGTAATATTTCTATTGCTGATAAAATCACCTTTTAAAACGTCGCCTTTTGATTCCGTATAACCATAAGTAATTAATTGGGGTTTGCCTTTTTCAGCCTTTAATTCAACTAATTTAATGGCATCAGGCGATAAATCAACACCTAAATAACTATTTGGTTTTGAGCTTAAAATACCCATCAGAAAAATATTATATAAATTAGAAATGAACTTTAAGCCTAAACTTAAAGTTGTGCCTTTATTATAACAAAAACAATAAAAATAATAAATAACTAAGTTCGTTTGTCAAGTTCTTGATTTAACAATTTATCAGCTTCTTTATTAAGATTACGAGGAATATGATGATAACTGACCTTTTTAAAATTAATAGCCGCGTTCCAGACTTGGACAAAAAGCGGCTGTAAATCCTTATCTTTAACTTTAAATTCCTGATTCATTTGCTTAACCACCAATTCACTGTCCAAATAACAAATTACTTCCTGGGGTTTGAATTCTTTGGCTAATTCCAAGCCTTTCAGTAAAGCTCTATACTCGGCCTGATTATTGGTTGTTTTGCCCAAATATTCAGCATATTCTTTTAAAACTTCGCCTTTATCATTTTTTATTACCACACCAATGGCTGCCGGGCCAGGATTACCACGCGCGCCACCATCAGTAAAAATTTTAAGTGTTTGAATCATAATTATTGTTTTTTATCTGTTAAATATTTAATAACATTTTCAGTTGATTTATAACCAACTTTTGGTGGATACCAATTTTGCTCTTTCATTAAAGGATGATTTTTATGTTTTTGGTAAATTAATTTTTCAGCCTTTTGCCATTTTTTAAAAACTTTATCTTTATTTTTCAAATCAATAATTTGTTCATAATCAACCAAAGTACGATTAATTGAAACAAAACCATCGGGATATTGTTTGGAAATTCTTAATAAAAATTCAAAATCCTCCCAAAAATCTAAACTGGCATCCCATTTGCCGACTTTATGTAAAATATTTTTTTTATGAACAAAAGTATTGGTATCAATAATAAATTTACGTTGCCACAATCTTTTTAAATCAAAATGTTTACGGTGATTGGTAAATTCATCTCGCAAAAAGACTTGTTCACCTTTTTGGGTACCTTGTAAAATTAAACGATAATTTTTTTTGCAAAAACAAACTTTTTTATCAGGAAATTTATTAAAAGTTTTAGCTGCAATTTCCAAAAATTCTTCATGCCATTTATTGTCAGAATCCAAATAAGCGATGTAGTCATTATTAGCCTTATTTAAACCAAAATTCCGCGCCCCGGCCGGTCCTTTATTTTTCTTTAATTTAAAATATTTAATGCGCGGATCAGTAAATTGTTGAATCAATTTATCTGTCTGATCAGTTGAAGCATCATCAATAATAATTAATTCCCAAAAAGGATAAGTTTGTTTAATAGCCGATAAAATCGCTTGCCATAAAATATAACAACGATTATAGGTCGGTAAGATTATAGAAAACTTAATATTTTTTGACATATTATAATTTTATACTTTTATAAAAAAAATCTCAAATAATGTACAGTTGCATAGTCAAGGTTACATTTTGGGGATAATTAATATTATTTAAA
>CAZHFK010000061.1:0-3949 GCA_964531215.1 uncultured Gammaproteobacteria bacterium
TACCACATGTGAACGAAATCCCAAATGTAACCCTAATTGCTGCAATTGTAACAAAGCTTGAGCAAATTATAATACAAAATTCAATATCCCGGCGTATAAACAAAATCCAAGCATACCAATAATCAAATCCCAAATTCTGTCCTGTTTTGATTCTCTTTCATAAAAAAACAAACCACCAAACGCCCATTCAAAAATTTCATAAAGGACTAATAAAGCAAAAACCACTAAATAAGGATATTTAATCGGATATAAACTTAAAAAAATTATACCCAATAAAAATCCGGAGCAAAAATGAACAAAAGACCAATTACTCAAATAAATATATTTGGAAGAGTAAATCGGTTTTCTCAACCATTTTTGTATACCATTATCTTTAATTAATTTTTTCATGATAATTTTTAGATTATTAAAAGCTAATTTAAGCCAAACAAGTCTTTTTATTTTAAAATAATAAATTAACGCCCGAATTTTAATTTATTCCAAAATCTTTCATGCAAATAATATTCAATAATATTTAAAATCGCATCAATTAAACTGATTACTATGGAAACAAACGGATTGCCCGTCAAAAAATAACTAACTAAAACTAAATATAAAGTTGCCAAAGTGCGCCAGCTAATTGCTTTGGCCAGACTTCGTTTTTTATTATCAGTAAAATTAATTATATCCCCAAAAGTACGGCCCCAAGAAATATGTTCCCAAACACGTTCATGAACAAAATATAGAATTAAATTAGAGATGATATCAATACCGCCAATAGCAATTGATAAATCAATTTTTTGCGTAAATAAATAAGTAACCAAAACCAAAGATAAAGTACCGATAATTCGCCAAGTAATTGCCTTAATCAAACTTCTGTAAGCTTTTTCTTGGGGCTTATTATCCAAATAATTTTTAGTATTTTGAATTGCTTGTTTAATTTTAGCACTTAAATCAATTTCCATAAAATTAATTTATATGTCTTATTATAACATATAATAATAAATTTTAACTCTTTATTCTTATTAAATCAATACAAAAACAGCCTCGGTTTAAACCAAGGCTGTTTTTTTACTAGCGTTTAATTTCTCATGCCACTGCCTTCTGGTACATTTTCATCCATTAAACTATCACCTTGCTGGCCGGCATCTGTCCGAGAATCAGGCTGCTCTGGTGAATCGACTTTTTCTTGGATCGATTCTTGGATCTGTTCCCGAGTTTGCTGTTGAGGTTGGTTCGGAATCTGATTATTTGCATTTTGATCTCCTTGCTGTATTCCCTCTAATTGCTGGGGTAATAATTCTTGAATTTTTTCTTTTGCTTCAACAGGCAAATTTTCCCAAATCTGTTGCCTTATTTGTTCATCATCTCCATCCGATTGCAAATCTGTTCCCTGGTAATTTTTAGCTGAATTCTTTAAAGCAGTTTCAAGCCCTTTTTTAGCTTGTTCAGGAACTTTATCATAAACTTCTGCTAAAACTTTCAAATGCTGTCGGCTTCTTTGTTTAACATTATCTTTAACTTCATCACTCTGATCTTGTAATCTTTCTGATACTTGATTCATTAATTTTTCATAATTTTCCAAAGCTCCTTCAATTTTTTCCATTTTCTGAGCTTCCACCATTTCCTGAATTTCTGACAAACGTTCTTCGGCATATCGCAATTTTTTAGCGACTCTTTTTTCTTGATTAAAAGTTAGCATTAAACTTATTTTCTCAAATAACCCATCTAAAATATACAGTGGGCTATCAGGAGTAATACCGGCATCAGGCAAATCATTAACCTCTTGTGCTGAAGCAACTCCTGCTAATAATAAAGTCAAAATTAAACTTGTTAATAATATTTTTTTAAACATATTTTATTTTCCTTTATATCCTCATATTAAATTATGAGGAATACTTAAAATTAATCGACCTTTAATGAAAATTAATTATTAAAAATATTTTTTAAGGTTTATTAATTGGAACTTGATCATATTTTTCAGAATCTTCTATTTGCTCGATTTCTTTATCAGGCATATTTTCAGTATCGTTTAATAATTTGGCGGGGCTATTTTTACCATAATCAATATTATTCTTATTATCGGAATCATCCAAATCATATTTTATTTCGGCATTATTTTCAGCTTGCTGGTTTAGTTGCTCTTGCTTAATAGAGTCGGGAAAGTCTTGATGTGGTGATTTTTGATGTATTTGTAATTGGGTCTTTAGCTCTTTTGAAGAAATACCTATGATCTGTTGATAATTATTTTCTAATTCAGCTATCTCAACTTTTAAGGCATCTACATCATTCTTAATAATTTCATTTATATCAACCATCATCTCATTATAATCAAGTAGGATCTGGTAAATTAAATCTTTTTTTTCTTTTTTCTCTAATAATTTGTTCGCTTCAGCCAGTCTATTTTGTGCTGCATTAATTTTAAGTTTTAATTTAAGATCTTTCTTAACTGCTAAATTCAAACTAACGGCCTCAAACACCCGTTTGGCTGGATAAAAAAAATCTCCGGGCAAGCTATTTTGAGAAGCATAACTCACACTAGCCGATAAAAATATAACAAGCATGGCAATTACAGCGGATTTTCCAATAAACGCAAAACTACTAATTAGTGGTTTTGTAAATCTGCTTAAACTAACTTCTTTATCTGGTAATAAATTTAAAATCCGAATTTTACTTTTTTGTTCAAATTCTGAGCTGGGAGCCAACAGCGATTTTAAATTTTTGATAATTTCTAAATCTTGATTATTTAATTGGTATTTTTTAAATTTCATTTTCATTAATTATTAATTTTAATTTTTTCAGAGCACGATACTGAAGAATTCTAATAGCACCTTCTGGCTTATTAACTATTTTGGCAATTTCTTTATTTGATAAATTTTCAAAAAATTTAAGAATTATAATTTCCTGTTGTTTTTCCGGAAGTTTTTTTATTTTTTTAAATATCTTTTTTTGTAATAATTCCTGTTCAACTTTAGCCTGACCTTCCGGCTGAATATGAGTTTCTTTTAACCAATCTTCCAATTCAATATTTTTTTTATTTTGACGATAATGATCAATTACTTGATTTTTAGCTATAATATAAAGCCATGAAGAAAAAAAACTTTTTTTGCTATTATATTTATCAATATACTGCCAAGCTTTTAAAAAAACTTGTTCTGTCAAATCTTCCGCGTCTTCTCTATTGCCGACTTTAAAATAAACATAACGAAAAATAGGCTTAAGATATATATCATATAATTCACCAAAAGCTTCTTTGTCTCCGCGCTGAGAACGACTAACAAAATCTTTAATTGTCTCATCTTTTTTATTTTTTAGCATGCCAGTTATATATAAATACGATAAAACAACCGATTTGTTACTTAAATATCATATATAAAGCATATTAAAAAAGAGCAAACTTGAAAAGTTTGCTCTTTTTAGAATTATTAAAGTACGATCATAGAACCTTCTCTGAAACGTGATCTAATGATGACCTGACGCATTTTTCCAGCCAAAGCATCAGTCTTACCAATAATTTGCGCATCAATTCCATCCTTGGCAGCTTCCCTAATAACCTTAGCGGCACTGGCGTGATTGGAGCAAACCAAAACCATACCGCAACCGCCATGCAAGGTTGTATAGGCTTGTTCATCGGAAAGATGTAAATCCGTCCCCCAAGAAATTTCCTGGGCTTGCCGTAAAACCGGTGCCGGATCAGGCATGTTGTCAAGATTAGCCACAATGCCAAGTGGCAAAATTTCTTTAAGCTTATTCATGCCACCGCCGGTAATATGAGCAATGCCTTTAACCTTGGCTAATGCTTTTATCACCCTGCCATCAGGTTTCCAGCCCAAAATACGGCAAACAGTCTTGGCATAACTTTGAGACGGGACAGTTAAAGCATTTATAAAACTCATGGCTTGCGGTGAATTTTGTATTTTATCAATTTCCGGACCGAATTTACGTAAAATTAAATTGGTAAAAAAAGTCC
>CAZHFK010000062.1:0-3881 GCA_964531215.1 uncultured Gammaproteobacteria bacterium
TTATCTTTAAATAATATTAATTATCCCCAAAATGTAACCTTGACTATGCAACTGTGCAAAATTTGAAAGACTGACTAAATTATATTAAAATAAAAATAAGAAAATTTTACTTGAAGGAGGTATTAATGAGGTGTGGGCATTTGAAAGTAAGGGCTTTTTGGTATCAACAAATGAAAATCCAGGCTATTTTTGCCAAAACAAAAAGAACCCAAAAGCCACAACACACTAACTGAGGGGGTGTAAATGATAAAAAAGAGTTACTTAAAATTAAAAAAACAAAGGAGAGACCTGAAATTCAACCAACAACTTTCCTAAAGGAGGTGATCCTATTGTCTCCCCAGCAGGAAAGATCAGGGGTTACCTGCGATTGATCCAGAAACAAGTGGGGATCAATCCGAAAAAAATATTTTCAACCATTAATAGCTGATGGTTATCAGCGCAATTTTTGGCAATTTAGTACTACCTTAGGAGGGATCCTCTCCTTAAAAAGCCGCCCAATGATGCTACGGGCGGCTTTTTTAATTAAAATTAGTTGACTTTTTTAAAAAGCGTATTAAGTTAAATTAATAAGTATTTTTAAAATTTCAGACAAAAAAGGAGGGTGTAAAATGGAAAAAATAAGCTGGGGAGTTTTACTACTATTCATAATGGGACTCTGGCCATTATCATCAAATGCGAGTCAAAATATGATTCATTTAAATGAATTTTTCGGTTTTTCTTTTAATTTGGGGGCTGAATTAAATTACTATCAATTTGACTTCTCAGATGAACTTTTAACGGTTAATGCTCATCCGGCTGATAGCCCAACAGGTAGTACCAAGGTTGATTTTAATGAAGGCTGGGGAATTAATTGCCGACTGAAACTTCGTTTTTATTTTGATCTTCCTCTGCCATTTACTACGCAAGCCGGTACAGACTTAGGGCTTAATATTATGGCAACCGATACTTACCGTTCTGGACTTTTTGAAACTGAAAGCTGTGACTATGGCGGTGAATCTTAGGCCTATGCACAACTCTTACCAGCCTGGTATATCTTAAATCCTACTATTGGAATAACCATCTGGCCCGTAGTTATTGAAATGGGATGCCCGTATAACCAATTTACCCTGGTTACTGGTCATGATCGCTGGGGAGAATGAGATAGAGTCGACACAAATACCTGGACAGGTTTTGGCCAGCGCTATTATCTTGGTGTTGACTTAAAGTTCTTTGGTTTAGGGCTAAGTTATGAAAGCTACCAGCCTGAATTTGACGGATATGAGACAAAAATAGAAAGCTGGAACCTGCTTTTTACTTTTGGCGGTATGTTATAACCAATATAAAAAGCGCCTATATTTAGGCGCCTTTTTTATTTTTTTATAAAAATCTTAATTTGACGCCAAACATGCTGATTTGGTCGGGAATAAATTAATTTTTGCTGATTTAAAATTTTAAAACCTTTAATTTTATCTAAATCGAGCTGCTTAGTTTTATTTTTTATTTTAAATTCCGGAATAATCATAACTATTTTACCTTTTCCTTTTAAAATTTGCTGAAATTGTTTAAAAGCTACCAAATAAAGTTCTTCCAGTTCCTGGATATTTTTATTAAGTTCCCTTTCTGATTCATTGCCCTTTAAAGGTGGCCCTAAATATGGTTCACTAATAATACAATTAATTGAATTCCTATCCAGCTGCTGATTTAAATATTTCACATCAATTTGTTTTAACTTAATATTTTTAAGATCAAAATTATATTTATCAGCCAACCAGGTTAAATTATTCTGTGTATCTTGAATGGCTTTAGCGCTTGAATCAAACCCAATTAAATTTTTATAGCCCAAAACAAAAGCTTCTTGTAAAATGGTGCCTGAACCGCAAAACGGATCTAAAATTTTTGCTTCAGGCTTAATTTTTGCTAAATTTAGCATGATTCTAGCTAATTTGGGTGGCAACATGCCAGATAATTTATCGCGATTCGGTCGTTTATAATCACGTGCGCCAAATTCTTCAAAAGCCTGAACTGCCAAAGTCTGGCCAATTAAAATTTTTGGGGCTGTAAAAAATAAACAAATTTCCGAACCATATTTTAAAAGTTGATTTTTTTTAACGATGACTGAAGATAATTCAAGCTCTTTGCCAACCACCCAGCGTGAATTCAAATGTTTTTCCTCACGCATTTTTCGTTTTATTTCCATAGCAATTAGCTTTATCTGACTTTTTTTCTTTTGTAAATTAATTTTATCTGACAAAGCATACAAACTAAAGCCAAAATGGAGTTTGCCTGCCCGGCATTCAATTAATTGGCAAAATTTATCAGCGATTTTTGATAAATCATCAACCTGATCAATGATTTGTCCGATTTTTACTGTGCCACCCAAACGCTGATTAATTACCTCAAAATCTAAATTTGCTTGAATTTCTAAGATCAAAATATTTTTTTTAAACTCAATTATTGTAAATTTATAATCAAAAAATTGCAAAACCGACTCAATTTCAGCTTTGGAAAGCTCGGGATTTTTGCCTAAAATAAAATAATATTGCATATAATTTTATGATATAATAAAAGCAAGTTATCTAAATTATAACATATTAACTATTTACTCTTAAAAAATGAAAAACTATAAAATTTTTGCTTTAATGCTATTTATTTCTTTTTGTATCATGTATTGTGTCATGTTTTTAAACGTTGCCAGTTTAGATCATGTTTTTTTAAGCTTGAATCGCTTATACATGGCTTTATTAATGGTTTCACCAATGACCATACTTATGCTTTTGTTAATGTGGCCTATGTTTAAAAATAAAAAATTAAACTTTATTGTCCTGGCTAGTGGTTTTCTTGTTTTTATATTTGCTTTTATATTTTTACGAACTCAAATGTTTATTGCTGATAATCAATATATGCAAGCCATGATCCCTCACCATTCTTCTGCTATTTTAACCAGTCAGCAAGCCAATATTCAAGATCCCGAAGTCAGAGAACTGGCTGATCAAATTATTGAAACTCAAATAAGAGAAATAGACTTAATGAAACAATATTTACAAAAATAATAAATTTAAAAAAACAAAAGCAAAGGGAACATAAAGAATAAAAGAGGCAATAAGAAAAAAATTATTAATAATATTATAAATAAATTTTTCTTAGGCTCTTGTTTTTGAACTTGATCAACAGTCTGAACATTAAATGAATCATTTTCATCATATAAAACATAAGTTTTGGTAATTAAATCCTGCCAACATTGCCTTTCTGGATTTAAAAAAGCCCAAATCCACCCCAAAACACTACCTGACTGAGTCGCCAATAATCGGGCCGCTGCCATCCAAAAGCCAATACTTTGTTCTTGTAAATTTTCTTGTTTTACTATTTTTAACTTTAACATTTTTTTACCTAAGCCTCGACCATATTTACCTTCAACAATTGGAAAATATAAAAAAATCAAAATTATACCCAAAAGACCGAATAAACCCATCACCACATTCATAACGCCAGCTGTTGGAGAACTTGGCATAGGCATCTGCGTTGCCAATTCCATATTATTCTCAATACCAGTTGGCGCCTGCGCACCAACTGTTTGCACAACAACAAAAGATACTATTGAGTAAAGAATCATAATCACAACTAATGGCAAAAAGGCAAAAATTGAATCTAAAATAAAAGCAACCACCCTTCTGCCAGCCCCGGCAATTTTTACTTGGCTGGCTATTGCGCTAGGCTGAGGTCCTTGAGGCATAGGTGCTGCTGGCTGGGGTTTAGGGTTTGCTTGTGGAGTTTGAGTCATGTTTTCATTCATAAGTTTTAATTTAATTATAATTTTTTTATTATATAATATTTTTTGATAAAATAAAATAAATGTACAGTTGCATAGTCAAGGTTACATTTTGGGGATAATTAATATTATTTAA
>CAZHFK010000063.1:0-3333 GCA_964531215.1 uncultured Gammaproteobacteria bacterium
ATACCACATGTGAACGAAATCCCAAATGTAACCCTAATTGCTGCAATTGTAACACAATATTGTCAAATTATACTTCCAAACCTTCCAAAGCTTCGGCAATGCTGCTACTTTGTTTTTCAGTGCCTTTTTTATATTTATTCCATTCATCTTCATCCCAAATTTCCAAACGATTATATAAACCGGCAATAATTGTTTTCTTTTTCATTTGAGCGTATTTCCTTAAATACTCAGGCAAAACAATTCTACCCTGTTTATCCAATTGAACATCCATAGCACCGGCTAACATTAACCTGGCAAAAGCTCTGGTATTAGCCTTACTGATCGGTAAAGCAGCTAATTTTGAAGCTAATTTTTCCCATTCTTCTTTAGTATATAAAAATAAACAATTATCAAGCCCTTTGGTTACCACAGCGCCCTTGGCCAATTTATTACGAAACTTAGCAGGTACTGCCAATCTGCCTTTTTGATCCAAATTATGTTGATATTCACCTATAAACATAGTTTTAAAATTATAGATAAATTTGCAGTTTTAATCGTAAGTTATCCACAATTACCCTTAGTTTTCCCCACTTTCATCCACAAATCTATCCTGTACTACCATTATAACCCACCCCAGAATACAAGTCAACCACTATATCCACAAGTCAAATTTAGCTAAAAATAAATAAAAAAAAACAGTTGTGCATAACTTAATCCAATAAAATTAAAATACTGTGTATTCCTCACTTTTAAGTTTTTTCACAAAAAAATCGCCTTAATTATTATTTAAGACGATTATTTTTAGATTATATTGACTGATTTTTTTAAAATTAATCCATATTTTGCCCGGCAATTGGTAATTTGTCCAAATAATGCTGTGCCAAACAAATTTGCATTTTTGTTTGAATTTTATGCCCTTGCAAGCTTGCCAAGGCCAATGCAGTACAACGGTGCATACCCTCAACAATAATAATTTTATCACCTAAAATAACACCGCTAATAATGGTATTTTCAGAAAAATTATTCATAAACTTAATTATACCTTGATGCGCTTGAATTTCAGGATGCTTAGCTAATTTAGCAAAAGAAGGATTAGCCTCTCCTTGATAAAATCGTTCTACCCAAGAAGTAAAAGAACCACCGCAAAATTGAGGGACCGTGTTCATTGGTTCAATTATTTCATAAAGCTGCCACTCAAGGCCTTTAAGCTCAAAACTGTCAACATATGTCATACGCCATTCTTGCCAAGAAGCAAACCCTCTTTTTTGCCAAAGCGGTATCCAAGGTGAACCAGGATAATCCTCGTTTTGACGCATAATCTCAAAAACCTGCTGCCAAGTTAAAGGCTTTAACAATTTCAAATCTCTGCTTATATTCATATTCCCATCCCTAAATATTATTTATTAGCTACGGTAATATTGGGCTTTTTATTATAAAAGGGTTTAATGTATTGTAAAGGCTCAGCTTGGATCAGCTTTTCTAAACCCAATTTAATTGCCTGGTTATTGGTTAATCTTTTTTGTTTCATTTCAATGGCTACTACCGGTATTTTTAAACTATAAGCCAAAGTATTGGCCACTGCTACGGCAATGCGTAAAGAAGTAAAAGGACCGGGGCCAGTCACAGTAATAATACCTTTTAATTGTTCAAATTTAATTTTATTTTTTTTCAAAAGCTTACCGATCAAGTTTAATAAATTTTCAGAAACCTTATGATCCCCGACTAAATCAATTTTATCAAAAATTTTATTATCTTTAATTAAAAAAACATCCAAACGATCAGCTTTAGATGTATTAATAAATAAAATCATAATTAATTATTATCCTCATTAGTGATTTCGGATAAAGTATTCATTACCTCATCAATCATAACTATTTTTTCAGAATCCAAAATTGAATATAAAAACCGGTCAGCCACGCTGCGACGATAATCAAATTCTTCCTTATCCAAAATAGTATAATTTATTTCACGTCTAAAATTTTTTTCAAAATTTTTCAAAATACGTTCAACGGATTTCTTTTTGAAACGACCAACAACTAAAATATCAATCGGAGCATCTTTGTCCCCCACAAAAAAACCGGTTAATGCCAAATAATAAACCTTGCCGGCTTTTTTCAAGGAACCAGCAAATTTCTTATTCAATAAAAACTGTGATTTTTGAATAATTGATTTTAATTCAGGATATAAAACAAATTTCACATTTGACTGGTAAAATTTTTGCCTTGACTTCTGAGCATTATCATCATCATCGGTTACAATTTTTATAATTTCCATTGCCTCTAAATTCTGCAACTCGCGTCTAACCGCATTGATTTGAGAATTTAATACACGTGTCAGCTCCCTTACATAATATTTATCTTCAGGATTATTCAGAAAAAGCTGCAACAATTTAACTCTTGTTTGTGAACCAAATAATTGTTCAAGCATATTTAAATTATAAATTAATAATTATCCCCTAGCCTCTTTTAAAATTTATATATATTTAGTATAATATACTTATAAAAAATTAGTCAATAATCAAACTTAGCATGACTAATTTAGAAACATTATTTTCTAATATTTTCATTCATTATTACTCCAACAAATCTTCTTCAACTTGCAAGCTTTTTATCAGCGAACCGAACAAAAATCAAGAAGATAAAATGGGGCGTCTTTTTGGTATTTTAGAAATAAACACTCCCAGCCGAGAAAATGCTTCAATTATCACCCAGTTAATTAATCATTTGGAAGATACTTATTACAGTAAAGCGGAAAAAGAAAAAATCGACATAGAAACAGCTTTTGAAGAAAGTTTGGAAGAAGCCAATCAAAAATTCCAACAAATACTCCAAGAAAAACAATTTTATTTGGTTGGCAACCTTAATGAATTTACCATTAAGGAAAAAATTAATTTGGTTGTTGGTGTAATAAAAAATAAACAAGTCAATCTTTCTTATCTGAATAATATCGGAGTCTTTTTGGTTCATAAAACAAAACAGGATTATAAATTAATTGATATAAAAAAATTCAGTAAAGCCGAAGATAAAAAAGAACCGGCAGAAGAAAAAACAAGTAAAATATTTGATAACATTTTAAAAGGCGAGGTAAATCCTGGTGATTTTTTATTTTTAGCCAATTCCAGCTTTTTAAATTATATATCATTGGAAAGAATTCAAAAAACCATTACCTCTCTCCCCCCGCATAAATCAGCTGAATATTTTAAAAACTCATTACTCCAGCATGAAGGTAATAATTTTGCCGCAATTATTGTCAAAAATTCAAAATTACAAACTAACGAACCCAATGATTCACCGCCACTTACTTCTATTACTGAATTGAATTATACGGAAACTTCAACAGAAAAATTATTAGCCC
>CAZHFK010000064.1:0-2797 GCA_964531215.1 uncultured Gammaproteobacteria bacterium
AAAAGTATCACGGCCCAATCAAGCACTACTTAGTTAATTTTATTATTTGGCTCGGTAAGAAATTTAGGGCAGTTTTTGATATTATTTTATAAATGCGATCTAAAAAAATAAAAATCTGGTTGATTATCGGAATTGTTCTAAGACTTATTTTAATGTTGGTTGGGTTTCATGATGATTTAAGAGCAATTGTGTTCGGCGGTTATTTAGCAGTTATCCAGGGGCGGTTGTTCAGTTTTTATGATTATCTCCCGAATCTCAGTCCGGCTAATAGATTATTAAGCGCTTTTGAACCTTATTTATTTATCTATCCGCCGCTGGCATATATTATTCCGGGCATTTTTTTATTTTTATTAAGTCCGCTGATAAACTTTGACTTTTTAATGGATTATGTTTTAACCCCGAGAAATTACCTTGGCTCGTGGCCGTTGATGCGGCACTTATTTTTATTTAAAGTCCCCTATCTGGTATTTGATATGGCGGCCGGTTATTTTTTAAGCCGGCTTTTTAAAAAAGAAAACCAACAAAAAGCTTTAATCTTTTGGTTATTGAATCCGATCAGCCTTTATGCCGGTTTTACTATGGGGCAGTTAGAAATCTTCCCAATATTTTTTGTGATACTAGCTGTTTATTTGGCCTTAAAACAAGACAAGCGTGGCCTGGCAGCAGCAGCGCTCGGTATCGGCGGAGCCTTTAAACTGTTTCCGTTATTATTAATTCCTATTTTTGGGTTTGTTTTAGGAAGCAAAATTTGGCCGAGGTTAAAATTAATTTTAATTGGTTTTGGAATCTACGGATTAATTATCCTGCCTTACTTTTTATTATCACCCGGCTATCGCCGGAGTGCCTTATTAGCCGGCCAGGCAGATAAAATGTTTTATATGCAGCTGCCGGTAACCGCGGCTGAAGGTTTGCCAATATTCAGCTTGATTTATTTTTTAATTGTCTTGATGGCTTATTATCAAAAAGGAGTTTTTGCTAAACCAAAAACAGGAATATGGGCCGGCGGATTTGGGGTATTGGGCCTATTCTATAGTTTAACCCATTATCACCCGCAGTGGTTCTTGTGGTTTACGCCTTTTTTGATTTGGGTCTGGCTGAAATACAGGGAAAAAGCCAGACTGGCAATTATTTTAATTTTATTAAGCTTTTTCGTCCACCTGATCTTTTTCGATTACAGCCTTCACTTGGGTTTATTTAGTGGTGCTTTTGCACAATTACAAGATTTAGGCAGATTAGAGCATTTACTCTCCTTTCCAGCTGCTTTTTGGCGCAACAGTTTTAGAGCTTTAAGCACTGCTTCCATTATTTATTTATATTCACTTATTTATTGGCAAGCAAAGACAAAAGATTAATGACGGCCGGTGTTCTTAAAAAATATTATTGGCTAGAAGTCATTCTCTTGGGGTTGATATTAAGGCTGGTTTTGTCTACCTGGATAAATATCGGTGATATTTTAGTTCATGCTGACTGGGGGAAAAGACTGGTGGAGAATGGTTTTAAAGATGCCTTTTTTAAAAACGGCTGGACATATTCAGTTCCAACACAGCCGCCGCTGATAACCGGCCTGCTGGCAGTTTCCAGATGGATATACGACCAGCGTTACCTATTGGCATTATTTCATAATAAATTTAGATTTCCTCCTGGAAGGCTGATCTTTTGGTTCGATAAATGGGGGTATTTTTGGTTATTGAGATTATGGGCTTTTTTAGGTGATTTGGGACTTTTGTACGGAACATTTAAATTTATAAAAAAACTGAAACCACAAATTTCAAAAAATCAAGTTGTATTATTAACTTGGCTTAGTCCAATCGTATTAATGATCAGTGCGGTTTGGGGCCAAAATGGCTTTTTAAGTTCTACAATTGGAATTTTTGGGTTAGTCCTGGGGTATCAAGGTTTTCTTTTTTATGGGACGTTTTTGGCTTTAATATCAATTCTATTTAAACCGACCGGAGCATTATTTGCAATCGTAATCGGGTTTCTGATATTAAAGAATCTCATTTATGCCTCAAATTATAAAAAAATTCTTATCCAGACAACTTTAGGATTATTGGCTTTTCTAGTAATATTAGGGATTTCATCGGCGCCATTTATTCCAGCTGATGTTCAAATAATTTCATATGGGCGGGGCATAATTGAGAACCGGATTTTAACGGCCGCAAAAGGAGCCAGCCGGGCTTCAGTTTCCGCATTTAATGTCTACAGTTTATTTTTTGAAATAGATAAAACTTTGACTACAAAAACAGTAATAATGCCGGTAAATATTTGGGCAAAAATATTTTTACTTGTTCTTTGGGGAGGTTTCGGTGTATATTGGCTTTCTAATCAAAAAGATAAACCAGTTTTATTGGATTGGCAGGAGTTTAGTTTAAGCTTATTCCTGGTTTTGCAGGGAACGTTTTTATTGGGAACTACAATGCTGGAACGATACTTTGTGCCGGCTTACATCCCCTTAATCTTCTACTTCCTGCTGAAAAAAAAGAATATTAAGATTAATAGTATTTTTTGGCTGCAGTTGTTTATTTGGTTGACCAATTTGATTTATGCTTATTTTTGGCGAGAGTTTGATTGGATAAGAACAGCCTTCCTAAGCAATAACTATCTTCTAATTCGAATAATGTCGTTAGCGAATATTGTTATCTACGGATTATTCTTTAAAACATTTTTAGCAACAGCTAGAATAAAAATAAATCATGAAAAGGCGTAATAAATTTGTTTTGCTGGTTATATTATTGTCAGCGGTATTTTTGCGGGTTTGGCGGTTGGACAAAGTGCCGCCGTCGCTTAATTGGGACGA
>CAZHFK010000065.1:0-2794 GCA_964531215.1 uncultured Gammaproteobacteria bacterium
CAAAATATGAGAATTTTTTAAAACAATAAAATTGGTTGCGTAAGCTGCTATAAAACTAACAATAATTGCAAAAATTACATAAATAATAAAAAAGAACAGGTTGGTTATAAAAATCGCGGATAAATTTTCGTTTAATATGGCATAAAGCAACGGCAAACTAAAAGCAATAAAACCGGCATAAAGCAAAAGTTTGGCTATAATATTGACTCCCAAAACCGGCCAGAATTTTTCATGGCTACCGGACAAGTCGCTGCTTAAGTTTAATTTTTTATTTTCATAAATTTTAGCGGTTGATTTGATGATAAAAATTTGCGAGGTAAAAGCCAGCCAGATAAAAAAGAAAAAGATGACCGCTAATAAAATAAAAATAATATAAGAATTATAATCTTTGCTTAAAGCATTTAAAAAATAAACCTGATCATTAAAAAAGTTCATTTGGTTTTGATACAGATTAATAACCTCTACGTGAAAAGCTTCAATTTTTTTAGCTTGGGTTATCTGGCTTAAAATAATCTCGTAAACCGCTTCCAAAGAAATAAAAGAAGCAAAAATACCAAAAAACCATAAAATTTTATGATGCCAAGTTATTTGCCAGGCATTTTTTAAGATATTTTGATAGGACAGATTCATACTTATTACCCCTTTCTTAATTTATCAAGATAATGATAAATTTATTTTTATTTTATTTAATTTTTATTTTTAGGCTTAATTAAAGTATATAGTAATTTTAGAGATTATTCAATTAAACCCTATGCCAAATGGCATAGGGTTTAACTTATTTTAATAGTTTTTAAAATTATTTCTCTTTTTGTTTAAAGATAGCTTCAAAGGCTTGTCTTTCTAAAGTTTCATGTTTGATTAATTCATCAACTAATTTATCAAGACTTTTACGTTTTTTTGTTAAAATTTCCAGCGCGGTTTCTTGCGCATTTTTAATTAATTGAATGATTTGTTGATCGATCATTTCAGCTGTTTTTTCACTGTAATCTTTTTGTTCATGAATTTCTTTGCCCAAAAAGATTAATTCTTCTTTTTCACCAAAAGTTCTTGCCCCCAATTTTTCATCCATACCGTATTGAGTAATAATTTTTTTAGCTAGTTTGGTCGCTTCACGCAGATCATTGGAGGCGCCGGTTGTTACTTCGCCAAAGATTTGTTTTTCTGCCATATAGCCGCCTAATAAAACGGCTAATTCATCAATAAATTCTGAGCGCGGATGTAAATGTTTATCTTCAACCGGCAGTTTTAAAGTATAACCGGCAGCTTGGCCGCGGGAAATAATGGAAACTTTTTGTACAGGATCAGTATTGGGCAGTTCATGAGCGATTAAAGCATGTCCGGCTTCATGATAAGCGGTAATTTTCTTTTCTTTGTCACTTAAAATATGGCTTTTTCTTTCCGGACCCAAAAGCACTCTTTCAACGCTGTCCAAGATATCAATCTGTTCAATAATTTTTTTATCACGACGAGCCGATAAAATAGCAGCCTCATTTAAAAGATTGGCCAAATCAGCGCCGGAAAAGCCCGGGGTTCTCTCAGCGATTATTTTTAAATCCACATTTTTATCCAAAATTTTATTTTCGGCATGTACTTTTAAAATCGCTTTACGGTCTTTAATATCCGGCATATCAATTACAACTCTTCTGTCAAAACGGCCTGGTCTAAGCAAAGCCGGATCAAGCACGTCGGGTCGATTGGTAGCAGCCATAACAATAACATTAGTTTTGGTTTCCATGCCGTCCATTTCCACTAAAATTTGGTTTAATGTTTGCTCTCTTTCATCGTGAGAACCGCCTAGCCCCGTACCTCTTTGTCGGCCAACAGCGTCTATTTCGTCAATAAAAATAATACAAGGGGCAGCTTTTTTGGCTTTTTTAAACAAATCCCTAACCCTGGAAGCACCAACACCGACAAACATTTCTACAAATTCAGAACCGGAAATTGAAAAGAAGGGTACGCCGGCTTGGCCGGAAACTGCTTTGGCCATCAAAGTTTTACCAGTACCCGGGGCTCCCATTAATAAGACACCTTTAGGAATTTTAGCGCCTAAAGAAGTGAATTTTTTGGGATTTTTTAAAAATTCAACAACTTCCATTAATTCTTCCTTGGATTCTTTGCAGCCGGCCACATCTTTAAAAGTAATTTTTTCTTTGCCTTTTTGATGCATTTCGCGGGCTTTGCTTTGGCCAAAAGATAAAGCTTTGGTATTGGCACCCTGAACTTGGCGCATCATAAAATAAATAAAAGCAGCAATTAGTAAAAAGGGTATTAAAAATGGTAGCAAAGTAATCAGCCAAAAGCTTAGACCTTCGTCTTCTCTAACATCTATTTGGACTTGTTTGATTTTTTCCGGCGGGACCTCATAATTATTCAATAAACTGGTTAATGATTCATTTGATTCTTTTTTAGTAATTTGCTTTTGGCCATCATTTAATTCAACTTCCAGCTTATTGTTTTTTACAACAATGGTTTTGACTTGTTCATTTTCTATTTGCTCAACCAATTTATCCTGGCTGATTTCTTTTGGCTGGTCAACGGCAGAATTATAAGTGGAAAATAAAGCGGCAATTACCAGGAAAATAATCAGAAAAATTAAGAAATTTTTTAATAGTATTTTTGACATATAATATAGTAATTAGGTATTAGTAATTAGTATTTTTTATAAGTTATATGAAGTTATTTTATAATAAAAAAATAACAAAGTCAATTATGTGTATAGTTAACACCAAGGGGTTACAAATAGTATACTTAAAGGTAACACATGTTAACTATTAAATTAAGCTATATGAACAAG
>CAZHFK010000066.1:0-2292 GCA_964531215.1 uncultured Gammaproteobacteria bacterium
GAATTAAAAGAGCGTAGAGGCGATGTTATTGATATTAATTTTTTATATACGACTTTGCTGGAATTAAACGAGTGGTCCAGCGGTGATCAGCCGACCGGTCGTTTGATTATTTTGCCAAATCGTTTGATCCTTTCAGAATTAGTGACTAATTATAATAAAGATCATAATTTTATTTGGGAGGATTTGGAAATGCCCATTACTTATGATAGTGATTGGCAAAAAGCAATTAAAATTTAAAAAAGAAACAAAAAATACTATTGAAGTTGCGGAAAGGGGACTTAAACGTCTTGAGCGAAGATATTATTTACCTAGAAAGTCAACAGAACCCCAGGTTTTAATTAGTTTGACTGATAATTGGATAGAATTAAATGTGCGCTATATTGTTGATGTCAGAAACAGGAGTGCGGAAAGAGACAGAATTAGCCGTTTAATTTTAAAAGCAATTAATAAAGAAAAGAAGATTAAGATTTCTTCCGAAACTTTAACTGTTTATAATAAATAATTAGATTTTGAGTTTTTTAGCATTAATATCTTTTAATTTAAAAATAGAGCAATTTAAAATAAATTAAAATTGCTCTTTTTTAAAAAAAATAATATGATTTTATTTTATATATTTATTTTAATTATCTCTTTTTATTTATTGGCTAAAATTAGTGACGATTATTTTGTGGTATCTTTGGATAAAATCGCTAATAAATTAAAATTATCATCAGAAGCATCAGGCGCTACTTTAATGGCAGTCGGTTCAAGCGCTCCGGAGCTTTTTATCGCGGTTATTGCCTTGTTAAAACCAGGTGATCATGAAATGATAGGTATGGGAACGATTGTTGGTTCGGCTTTATTTAATGTTTTAGTTATTGTCGGTGCTTCTGCTTTGGTTAAAAAGGCGATTTTAACCTGGCATTCGGTTATGCGTGATACGATTTTTTATGCTTTTTCAATTTTATTATTATTGTATGCGTTTAGAGACGGGATAATTGAATTTAATGAAGCTTTTATTTTTGTGGTTTTATATATAATTTATATAATCTCGGTAATCAATTGGAAAAAAATCGCGTCTTACAAGGATGTGAATGTAGTTGAAGATATTGGCAAGGGCTGGAAGGAAAATACCAAAAAGAAATGGTATAATATTTTAAAGCCGTTTGATAAATTATTGGAATTATTTTATAAGCCGATTAAAAATTATTTATTAGTTTTTTTATTTTCAATTTTTTTAATTGCCGGGTTAAGCTGGATATTGGTTGAAAGCGCCGTAGCAATTTCAGTTTTTTTAGGTATCCCCTCGGCTATTGTTGCTTTAACTGTTTTAGCCGTGGGAACTTCTGTGCCGGATTTGATTTCTTCTTGGATTGTGGCCAAACAAGGTCGCGGGGGAATGGCGATCAGTAATGCGATCGGCTCAAATATTTTTGATATTTTATTTGGTTTAGGGGCGCCTTGGTTTGTTTTTTTATTATTTTCTAATAAAAAAATTGCAGTTAGTACGGAAAATTTATACAGTTCAGTTATTTTGCTTTTTGCGACGGTGATTGTAATAATTTTTATGTTAATTGCCAAACGTTGGAAGTTGGGTTATCGCGCCGGTTATTTTTTGATTTTTTTATATATATTATATTTGGCTTGGGCAATTAGCCAAATTTATATTTAAACTGAATTAATAATTAATTATTATGTCAAATAATTTTAAAAATAGAGTCCTTGTCTCAATTACTGGTTCAATAGATAAAGATTGGCAGGATAAATTGCAGGAAATAAAAAAGAAAAAGATAACCAAGATAGCTCTTTTTTTAGAAATTTTTTCCAGAAAAAGTCAGCGTCAAAAAATTTGCCAAGCACTGGTTGATTCATGTGTTAAAGAAATTCCTTTAGTGCATATTCGAGATGATATGGATAAAGATGAATTAAAATTTTTGGCTGATAATTTTAATACAAAATGTTTTACGATTCATGAGAGCCATTTTAAAATTTTAAAAAAATGGCGAGGATATTATAAAAAATTATACCTGGAAATGAATTATGACAATTTTATAAATCGTTTGGTTGATGTTAATAAGATAGGAGGCTTTTGTGTTGATTTGTCGCATTTTAAGGCTGCTGAAGAGAAATGGAGTAAAGAATTTATTTATGTACTTAAAAGACGCAATCTGGATAAGTTATTCAAATGTAATCATTTGAATGGTTATGATTATAAAAAAAATATTGATTTACATACAATTAAAAGTTTAAAAGAATTTGATTATTTGAAAACTTTGCCGGATTTTCTATTCGGTGATTATATTGGTATTGAAG
>CAZHFK010000067.1:0-2203 GCA_964531215.1 uncultured Gammaproteobacteria bacterium
TGCTTAATGGGATTATCATGAATATATTTTAATTTTTCCTCAAACTTTTTATTAGTGTAAATATTAAAATCATAAAAACCAGGCTGCCAAATACGATATTTTAAGCCTCGTTTATGCCCTGCCCTCCCACGGGTAGCGTGGAGCCCCTGCTCCGCGCCGGATAATTGGGCCAAGAGCAGGCCCGTCCTGAGCCCTGAAGCAAAATCAAAGGGCGAAGGGGGCTCTTGGCTACCCGATTTTTTATAATAATTAATTATATCACGAGCTGAATGCGCTTTTATTTCTTGAATCACTTTTGAAATTGTCAAATTCGGATATTTATCCAAATCAAAATAAATTAACAAATGAACATGATCAGGCATCAGGCAATAACCATAAATTTTTAACTGGTATTTCTTCCTATAAAAATCCAAATTATCTAAAAATAACCGACAAAACTTCTCATCTTTAAAATAATTCCTATTATTAAACATGCGAAACGTAACAAAATGAATATCACCCGGCTGATTAAATTTAAGCATTATAACAAACCTTTATCCTGATTTATCGAACCAATTTGTTCAATTAATTGCCCGGGATTATAATCCCCTGCCTGATTAATTTCACCGGCCAGCTCATAATCAGTAAAAAAAACATCCGGCACGTCTTTTATTTTTTTCTGCCAAGAATCACCGTAAACCGATTTGGCTATATTTTCCGAAGCAATCCCTTTTAATTGCCCGCCCTGATCAACGGCATAAACTTTGGGATCAGTCGTTATTTTAACCAAATAAACACCGGGTTTATAAGTCACATTGCCACCGATCGGAATCAAAGCCAATTGTTGGTCAGTTATTTTTTTTACCTGGCTAAAATCATCATACCAGCTTAAATAAACGTCTTGGCTGGGAAAAACATAACGTTTGCCGTCAGCGCCGTAATAATAAACAGCCTGCGTCCCGGCTTTAATTAAATCCCCGTAATTAATATCGGCGCTCGCTAAATTCGGGTCCATTACGGTAATTACCACTTCACCCAAATTTTTATCATTTACTGAAAATTTAATATTATGCAAACCGGACTGCGCCGAATAAACTTCAAATTCAATTTCACCGTTTTTATCTGATAAATTATTGGGCAAATTAACAAAAATCCCGGGATCAGCAGTATAATCAACAGACCAATTAGCAATCGGCTGATTAGCAGTATCGTATAATTTAATATTCCCGATTGCCGGATCCAGCCCGCTATTGGTAATCGTCGTATTATTCATAACAATATCGGAATTATCGGGTGAAAATTCCTGATTTACCACATTAACCGTAATCGGCTCGGTTTGACTAAAATTACCCCACTCATCATAAGCCTGCAAACTAATCGTATATTCGCCGTCCGATATATTTTGCCAGTCATAAGTCCATTGATACGGCAAAACATTATAATTGGTTATAGCTAAAAGCCGATCATTGATTTTTATGGCAAAAGCTTTCAAACCATGATTACCTTGATCACGAGCCAAACCTTGAATTAAAAAATGATCATTATTAATAAAATCATTATCGGTTAAATTGGTTATAACCAATTTGGGGCCTGTTTCATCATAAGCGACATTGGAAACAACCTGATTACTGTTATTGGTTAAATTTTTATCGGTTGGCCCGTTATTGCCCGAATCAAGAAAAATCCCAAAATCACCCACCTCAAAACTGTTATTATTATTTTCATCAAGCAAGGCCGGGATTTGCATTTGAATCGTACCGGTTTCTTCAATCAGACTATAAGTTTCAACAGTCACATAAAAATGCAAACTATCGTCAATTGGTTCGCTTAAATTGTCAATATGCCACGATTTAACCCCCGAAGAATAATCAAACTCACCTATAACCCGATCAATCCCCATGCCCTGAAACCCCAAAGATCCGTCATCAACCCATAATGTCATATATTTAATATGGCTAAAATTATCAGCCGAACCAAGGTTACGAAAAGACATAGCCCGCACAACATCAGATTTGGGACTAATCAGACTAAAATCCATAACCAAATTATCAAAAGTCCCTGATAAAAAAGTATCATAAGGCGCATGCAAATTAACAATGACATTAGACTCAAAAGCCAAAGTATTATTAGGTAATAAAAGCAAAAAAACACAATATATAGATAAAATCAACTCTATTATCCCGAAACTAATTCGCATCACGAAACTAATTCGCATTTTAAAAAG
>CAZHFK010000068.1:0-1878 GCA_964531215.1 uncultured Gammaproteobacteria bacterium
ATATACTAAATGAAATAAAAAAATATCCCTCACTAAAACTGGAGGGTATGATGACTCATTTAGCTGATGCTGATAATCCTAATAATAATGACTATACCCAAAAACAAATTCAATTATTTAAAAAAGCCTTAAAGATTACAAAAGATAAAGGATTTAAACCTAAATATAGACATATTACTAATAGCGCTGGAGCAATTAAAGTTAAAGACTCGGAATTCAATAGTATTCGGCTAGGTTTAGGCTTATACGGCTATTCGGCTTTAGATTCTAATGACGACAATCACACTAAAATTGGCCAATTAAAACCTAGCTTGCGCTTTATTTCAACAATCATACAAACAAAATCAGTGCCAAAAGGCGCTAAAATTAGTTATAATCTAACATTTACCGCGCCTAATAATATAAAAATAGGCATTATTCCGGCAGGGTATTATGAAGGAATTGACAGAAGATTGAGTAATAAGGGGGTTTTTACCTACAATTGGTCTCAAAATAATCGGCAAGAATTACTCATTTTGGGTAGAATTTGCATGAATCTAAGTATTTGCGATTTAACCAAGGCTAATGCTAATAAAAATGATGAAATAATAATTATTGATAATCAAAAAAATTCTTCAAATTCTATTGAAAATATTGCAAAACTATGTAATACTATTCCTTATGTAATCACTACTAATTTAGCCGAATCAGTTCGTCGCATCATAGTTAGCTAACTTTAGCAACTAATTACTAATTACTATAAATATGTCTTTATCAATCGGTATTGTTGGCCTACCAAATGTTGGTAAATCAACAATTTTTAATTCCTTAACCAGACAAAAAGCTGAAAGTTCAAATTATCCCTTTTGTACAATTGAACCCAATGTCGGCTGTGTTAAAGTCCCTGATCAACGAATAGATGAACTGGCTAAAATTTCTGATTCAGAAAAAAAGATTCATTCAACTATTGAATTTATTGATATTGCCGGTTTAGTTAAGGGAGCACACAAAGGTGAAGGTTTAGGTAATCAATTTTTAGCTAATATTAGAGATTGTCATGCTATTTGTCATATTTTGCGACACTTTAAAGGTGAGAACATTACTCATGTTGAAGGACAAATCAGTCCTAAAGATGATTTGGAAATTATTAATTTAGAATTAATCATGTCTGACTTAAAATCAATTAATAAAAAATTGGAAGATAAAAAAGACAAGGAATTAAATAATTCTGTCTTAAAAAATCTTTTAATTAAAATAAAAAGTGAATTGGAAAACAATAAATTAATAAAAGATCTTGATTTAACTAAAGCCGAATTAGAGCTAATTGAAACTTTTAGATTTTTAACTCAAAAACCTTGCTTATATGTTTTTAATGTAGCCGAACAAGATCTGGGAAAAAGCACGGAACAAATTTTAAAGGAAGCTGATTTAAAGCTGGATCCTGCTAGGGTTATTTTGGTTTGCGGAAAAATGGAAGAAGAATTAACCGAATTATCAGATGAAGAAGCCAAGGCTTATTTATCTGACTTAAATATCAAACAAACCGGTCTGGAAAAAATGATTATTGCCGGTTATCAGCTACTTGACTATATTTCTATGCTAACTACAGGTAGAAAAGAAACTCGTTCCTGGCAAATTATTAAAGGTACAAAAGCACCTCAGGCAGCCGGTAAAATTCATTCTGATTTTGAAGCCGGATTTGCCCGAGTTGAAGTGGTACCTTATTTAACTTTTGTGGCTAATCATGGCTGGGCAGGTGCCAGAGAAAAAGGTTTGGCTAAAATGGAAGGTAAAGATTATATTATCAAAGATGGTGATGTTGTTTTATTTCATTTTGCCAAATAAAAAATTTGAAAGACTGTGTTACAATTGCAGCAATTAGGGTTACATTTGGGATTT
>CAZHFK010000069.1:0-1621 GCA_964531215.1 uncultured Gammaproteobacteria bacterium
ATATTAACATATTTTCAACAAAATATTAATAATTATATTATAACAATAAAAATTAAAAATGTCAAGAGCATTGTTTTTTACTTTTTTTCTGCCTTTCTCTCCACTCCTTTATCTTGGTATGATGACCTGAAAGTAAAACATCTGGAACTTTCATGCTTTTAAAATTTTCCGGCTTTGTATATTGCGGATATTCTAATTCACCTTCTTTTGAAAAAGATTCATCTTGTGCTGACTCAATATTTCCTAAAACGCCTGGCAATAGACGAGTTATCCCGTCAACCAAAACCATGGCAGGAATTTCACCACCTGTTAAAACATAATCACCAATTCTAATTTCTTCATCTACTAAATTTTTAGCCACTCTTTCGTCAACTCCCTCATACCTCCCACAAATCATGATTAACTGATCATATTTTGCTAAACGTTTTAAATCAGGTTGTTTTAATTGTTTGCCTTTGGCTGAAAATAAAATTACCCGGCTCTTTTTTTTGCGCCTAATTGATTTTAAGGCTTTATAAATAGGCTCGATTTTTAAAAGCATGCCAGCACCACCACCATAAGGCGTATCATCAACTGACTTATAGGGATCATTTTTATCAGCGTATTTACGTAAATCAATAGTTTTAATGTCGATAATATTTTTTTCCTGAGCACGTTTAATCATGCTCAAATTAAAATACGAGTCAAAGATATCAGAAAAAATTGTAATTATATTAAATTGCATATTTGAATATTATTAAAAATACTAATGAACTTTTTTTTCATATTTTTAAAACTACCAAAGATCTTTGCCTGGTTTAAAACTGTAAATAATTGAATCTGAAAAATAAATTATTTTTGATTTATAGTCTTGACCAAAAAGATCCTTAGCTTTATCCGGCATAATCTGACGTAAAACCATTTGGTTTTCTTGTTTGTCAACATAATATAAAGCGGGATCAGTTGCCCCTTGAATTAAATGACCTTTCATCTCTTCTAAATTCGGACGTGAAGTAAAAATTTTTTTGTTTAAATATTCATGATAAGGATAAACTTTATCAATTCTTGAATTATTAGTTGGCAAATTGGTATAAGAATTTTCTGATTTGATATTATTTTCTGTTTCAACGGTTTCTGCTGATTTGGCACAAACCGGTTTTATCCTATTCTTATTATCCATTGTATAGCGTCCCTCAGCAAAAATTGGGGCATCCTGACAAAATAATTTATCTGTCTCCGGATTATTAGCTAATTGCGGAGTAAAAATCAAAGGAGCCTTATCAGCCAATTCAGCTTTGGCAATTTCAGGCTGATAAAAAATATATGGTGACATTGGCTTGTCTAAATAACCGCTTAAATACTCCGGATAATCCGGAATAAAAGTATAACTGGCCTGGCCGGCTGTATTAATATAATAGCCATACTGATTAAAACCAGCCGCAAAAACAAAACAAGGAGCAAACGCTAAAATAAAAATAATCCCCCCACAAATTATTTTTTTCATAAAATTTAGATTAATTCTTATTTTTTATAAATTTAACAAAAAGTGGCTTAAAAGTAAACTTTTGTACAGTTGCATAGTCAAGGTTTGTACAGTTGCATAGTCAAGGTTACATTTTGGGGATAATTAATATTATTTAAA
>CAZHFK010000070.1:0-1583 GCA_964531215.1 uncultured Gammaproteobacteria bacterium
AGAAGCAGGCGCAACAGTTAATTTAAAATAAAGTTTCAAAATAAAAAAGGGCGCCCGGTCATTAGACCGGGCGCCCTTTTTTTATATTAAATATGATCAAGGTTGAAAAATAAAATTTTATTATCATTTATAATGAAAATCTTTTTTTCATTTTCCGAGATAGTGAAACCTTTTAAATTATCAAATTGAGGACTAAAATATTGAGTGATTAAATTACCTTCTTTATCTAAAACCACAATCCTTTTATTTATCGGTTCCATGATGTACAGATAATTTGTTTCATCATCGGTAAATAATTGTTTGGTTTCTTCCAGACTCGGCTCTAGGCCATTAATATTAAAATTTTGTTTTCTGCCTTTATTTAATTTTAAAATTTGGCCATTATTTGTTAAAGCCCAAATATTGGTATCAATCCCGATTGAATTAATACCTTTTAAATCAATGGTTTCGTTAAGCCAAGCTGTACCTTGAGAATAGCCGCTATCAGCCTTGGCTTGACGATAAATTTGATTGTTATTAATATCAACGGTATATAAACGATTATAATAATCAGCAAAGGCGGTTATTTGGGCATTAGACCGAAGTACAACATTAATTGGTATAAATTTATTGTCTTTAAATTCAATAAAACCGGGCTGATCATGATAAATTAAAATCCGGTCTTCTACTTGCTTGGCTTTTACTATTTTACCAATATCGGATAAATTAGAATAAATTTTATTAACTTCACGATTATCCAGATTGATTGCATAGCTATTATTATTGATTGAATCAAAAGCAAAAATAAAATTATCATTATAAATAATATTATTGATATTGATATTATTTTCTTGCTGACTACTTAAATCTGAAATAAGAATCAGATCATTGACATTGGTAACATGTCTTAATTTGGCAATAATACTTTCAACCGATTGATTTAAAGCCTGCATTTTTTCTTTTTGCTTGGTTGATTCTACATTAAGATTGGCTAATAATTCCTGAGCTTGTTTTATTTCATTTTTGGCTTTTTCTTCGTCACCAAAAATAATATTTGACTCAGCTTGATTAATTTTTTCTTCTATTTGGCTAACATTATTTTGAAATTCTTGTGAATAAACTTCTTGCGTTTGTTTATGTTTAAAATAGCTGGTGCTGTAAATAAATAAAATAATCAATAAGAATGCGACAATTAAAAGAATTTTGCTTAAATTGGGTATTTTTTTAAAGTAATTGCCTAAATAAGCCAGCTTAAGTCGTAAATATTTTTTAAAATTATGTAATTTTTCAGCTATTTGAGGACTTCTTGCCCCCAAATTATGAAATAAATTTTTAAATTTAATTAAGATTTTTTTTGTTAAACTTTTAATTTTTTTAAATACATTTATTGATTGAGTATCAACATTTGGCTTTAATGATTCTTGCCGTTGTTCTGGTAATTCATTTATTTCTTCTGATGATTCTGTTAATGTTTCCGCTGCTTTGGGGGGTGTTGTGTTTTTAGACTTTTTATGATTTTTTATTTTCTGAGCGGCAGTTTCTAGTATTTTTGACTCTTTAGCCTTTTTTACAAAATTTATAGCTATTGAAGATACTGTTTTGAT
>CAZHFK010000071.1:0-1544 GCA_964531215.1 uncultured Gammaproteobacteria bacterium
AAAACCTGGTGCCACGCCAAGGGCTTACAAGCTTACCGTTTGCCTGCTCGCCAAAGCTCTGAGTAAAACGAAGAGCGACAGCGGGGCTACTCCCCATAAATTTTACTGCGCAAAATTTGAGTAATTGGTAATTAGTATTTGAGCCTTGGTCGGCAAAATTTCCCTAAGTACAAATTACTCACACTCACACAAAAAAAATAAAACTACCGCAGTAGATAATCATATTATATAGTAAAAAAATAAAAATGTCAAGCCCGAGTTTTTCAAGCCATTCTATGGTTTATTTAATATGATTTTATTTTTCTTTTCCTTAAAGGATAATAAATTATTCCTAAAAAAATTAAAACAAATCCAATTAAAAGGCATAACCAGCCGGCATAAATAAAAATTAAATGTTCATCAAATAGTTTGATTAAAGCTATTCCCAATACAAAAGCTGAAAAACCGGTTCTAATATAAGCTAAAGTATTCCTTTCATTAGCCAAGATTGTTCTTTCCTGAGCAAGGCGTTTGTGAGATAGTAGTGATTTAGTAACCTGATTTTTAGTGTCTTTTGGGTTTTTTTTATTCATAAATTTAAAATATAAGATAAAATTAAGCTGTTTTAAAATTTTTCTTTTGTTGGGCTTTTAATTTGGTTAGATTTTTTTTATTTAATTTTTCTTCTTTAAGCATTTTTGATATCCACTGCCCGCCTAGAAGATGAGGCATCATGACAAAATCGGCTCCTTTAGCATAAAGACTTTTAGCGTCTGATTGATAGTAAGCATTGCCGATTATTAATATTTTTTTATTAAATTTACGAACAAAGTTAATTAAGTTTATCTGGTCATCAACGGCAGGAATAGTCATTATAATTATCTTACTATTACAAATTGGCAGGTTTTTCAAAAATTCGACATCGGCAATATCACCAAAATAAAAAGGTAATTTGTTATCCCTTAATTTTTTAATGGCTTCTGGGTCAAAATCAATCACTGCAAAATTCTTTTTTAAACTGGTCATTGCCTCTGCCACTTTTATTCCTATGCGATGATAGCCTATAAGCCAAGCGTCATAGTTTGACGGAACTTTTTCCTTTTGTTGATTCTTATCAACACCGCATATATTAAAAAACGGAAATAAAAAGCGATAAATTTTTTCATTATAATAAATCAAATAAGAAGAAACAAAAATAGTAATTATGGCTACGCCTGTAAAAATCGCAACTTCATTGCCTTGGATATGACCTGCCTGTCTGCCGGCAAATAAAAGAACAAAACCAAATTCACTGACCTGAGCGGCAGTAAGCCCGGACAAAAAACTATTACGACGTGTAAATTTGAGTTTTCTGAAAATTATAAAAAGGATCAAGGGGTTTCCTATTAAGATAAAAATCGAAAGAATTATTGCCGGGATTAAAACAGTTTCTATTGAGCCAAAGCCCATTTCACTACCCAGTACTATAAAAAATAGGATTAAAAAGAAATCCCTTAATGGCTTGATGCGACTGCCTATTTCCGGCTGATAAGGCGAGGAGCTTAAAGCTATACCGGAAATAATCG